>UQJT01000020.1 GCA_900541395.1 uncultured Desulfovibrio sp. | reverse complement strand
GCGTCGGCCGGGGTGGGGAAGGCGGGGGCCGCCAGGGCCACCGCGCCGCACAGCATCAAGAGACGCAACAGACGCAAACCGGGTTTCATTTTTTTTCCTTGGTTGAAGGGATACGTGGGGCCCGTACGTTCACACGAAAAATTCGGCGCGGACCGTGCCGGGCGTTTGTTTATGGATGGATGACCGTGGCCTCGTACCAATAAATGACGGCCGTGCGATCCCGCCAGGTGCCGGGGGGCAGGGACGCCTTGCGGCACAATTGTTCCAGCGTGCCTTTCACGCTCCAGCCTTGTTCCACGGGCACCTGGGGCAGAAACACCGCCGTGCGGCCGCGCGCTTCCAGCATGAGGCCGTGCCTGCCCAGTTCGATGAGGTCGATGTCCGGGCAGGGCGAGGTAGGGCCGAGGATGGAGATGTCGAAATCCACCTCGGGCCATTCCGCGGCCGCCAGCGGCCTGAAACGCGGGTCTTCAAAGGCTGCGGCCCGGGCCATGGCCGCCACGGTCTGATACAGCGGCAGCATGGGCCGCATAAGTCCTATGCAGCCGCGTAACTCGCCCTGGCGGCGCAGGGTCACAAACGCCCCCAGACGTTCCCGCAACGCGCCTTCGGGCGCTTCGGGCAATTCCCCCTCCGCCAGGGGCGGCAACCCCGCCAGACCACGCTCGACGGTCGAGCGCACCAGAGCGAACAGCCATTGCTTTTCTTCGTCCGTCACCTGTATCCGTACCGCTTGCGACATGGAAAGCCTCTCTTGATTCGAGCGGGGAGGCGCTGCCTCCCCGCGCCCCTCCGGCAGGGGCATAATGCCCCTGCACCCGTATAAGGGGCCGCGCCGACTTTGAACAAAAGTAAGGCATAATAAAGAAAGGAGGCGCAGAGTTCAAAGTCGGCGCGGCCCCCCTGATAGGGGGGACCGGGGGGAATTATTTCCCCCGGCGGGGTCCGGGGCGGAGCCCCGGTTTCTAAAATCCCGCTTCCAGCGGGGGCCAGACGAAAGCCTGTTCCGGGGCCGGGGCAAGAGCGCGGTCGGCCGGGGCAAGGAGAACGCGACGGCCGTCCAGACTCAGACGGTTTTCGGCCAGCCATTGCAGGGCCTGGGGATAAATGCGGTGTTCCAGTCCGTGGATGCGGTTTTGCAGGGCGTCGGCGTCCTCGGCCTGAAGCGCGGGCACGCAGGCCTGGATGATGATGGGGCCGCAGTCCATTTCATCGCTGACGAAATGCACGGTGCATCCGGACAGTTTGACGCCCCAGGCGCAGGCGTCGGCCGCGCCGTGCACGCCGGGAAAGGCGGGCAGCAGAGCAGGGTGGATATTGAGCACCCGGCCGGGGAAGGCGGCCAGAAAATCCGGGCTGAGCAGCCGCATGTACCCGGCCAGGGCCACGGTATCCGCCCCGGCTTCACGGACGGCTTCGGCCAGGGCGCGGTCATAGGCGGCCCGGTCGGGGAACTGGGTGTGGTCCAGGCAGCGGCAGGGCAGCGAACGGGCGGCGGCCCGCTCCAGAACCCGCGCGCCCGGCCGGTTGGACAGCACCAAGCGGATATCCGCGTCCAGCGCGCCGCGCTCCACGGCGTCGAACATGGCCTGAGCGTTGCTGCCGTTGCCCGAGGCCAGGATGGCGAGACGAAGGCTCATGCCGCGCCCCTCGCCTTGTCGGAGGTCGCCGAGGTCGTGAGGGCGTCGGCCACGGCCCGGACCAGGGCGGGCACGGTATAGTCCGCGGGCCGGATGTCGGCCGCAAGGCCGTAGGAGGCCAGAGTGTCGGCCGTGACCGGGCCGATGCAGGCCAGTTTGATTTCGGGATGGGCCTTGAGCGTGTCGGCGGGCACGGCGGCCAGAAAATTGCGGACCGTGGACGACGAGCCGAAGGTCACGCAATCCAGGCGGCCCTCGGCCAGCAGGCGCAGAATCTCATCCTTGTCGCTCTGGGCGGGCACGGTTTCGTATACCGGCACCACGTCCACCTCGGCTCCGGCCCGGCGCAGGGTGTCGGGCAAGACCTCGCGGGCCTCGCGGGCGCGGGGCAGGAGCACGCGGCCTTGGGCCGCGCCCAGCTTGAGCAGGCCTTCGGCCACGCTTTCGGCCACATAGCTTTCGGGCACGAAGTCGGGCCGCACGCCCAGGGCACGCACGGCCTCGGCCGTAGCCGGGCCGATGGCCGCCACTTTGATCCCGGCCAGGGCGCGGGCGTCGAGGTTGCGGGTGTCGAGACGTTCGCGGAAAAAGCGCACCCCGTTGACCGAGGTGAAAACCAGCCAGTCGTAAGTGGGCAAGCGGTCCAGGGCGGCGTCGAGTTCGGCGTGATCGGCCAGGGGCTTGACGGCGATGGTGGGGAACTGGATGACGCGGGCCCCCAGGGCGGCAAAGCGGGCCGCGCTGTCGCTGGCCTGTTCGCGGGCGCGGGTGACCACCACGGTGCGGCCGAACAGGGGCCGTTTTTCAAACCAGTTGAGTTTGTCGCGCAGCCGAACCACCTCGCCCACCACGATGATCGAGGGATTGGCGAAGCCCTCGCGCCGGGCGGCGTCGGGCAGGTCGGCCAGGGTGGAGGTCAGGGAACGCTGGTGATCGGTGGTGCCCCAGTGCACCAGGGCGGCCGGGGTGTCGGGCTTCAGACCGGCGTCGATGAGGTTGCGGGCGATATCGGGCAGGTTTTTCATGCCCATGACGAAGACGAGGGTGGAAGCGCTGCGGGCCAGGGCCTGCCAGTCGTGCACCGAACCCGGTTTGGCGGGGTCTTCGTGCCCGGTGATCAGGGTCACGGATGAGGCTGCCGCACGATGAGTCAAAGGAATGCCCGCATAGGCCGGTCCGGCAATGGTGCTGGTCACGCCGGGGATTTCCTCGAACGGCACGCCCGCGTCGGCCAGGGTTTCGGCTTCCTCGCCGCCTCGGCCGAAAATGTAGGGATCGCCCCCTTTGAGCCGGGCCACCACCTTGCCTTCTTTGGCCTTGTCCACCAGCAATCGGTTGATGTCGGACTGAGACATGGCGTGGTTGCCGGCTACCTTGCCCACGTAGACGCGTTCCGCGTCGGGCCGGGCGTGGGCCATGAGAGCGTCGCCGGCCAGATAGTCGTAGACCACCACGTCCGCCTCGGAAAGCGCCCGCAGGCCTTTGCAGGTGATCAGACCCGGATCGCCGGGGCCCGCGCCTATGAGATAAACGTACATCCAGCCTCCCTGAGAGCGGACCGCTTTTCTGATATGCACGCGATATGCGCGCGTTTCCCCTGGAGCGTTTTGCCCTTGAAAATATCCGCGGGCCAGGACCCTGTGTTCCGGCCCGCAGTTTTCCCACCTCCATCGGAGCAGCCGCAAATGAGTTGCGGCTGCTCCGATGCCGCGCCGGGAACATTTTCAAGCTGAAAATGCTCTAAAATTTGTTCATGCGGGCGCTTGCGCCCGTTGCACGGCCGAAGACGAACGCCTGCCCGCAATCGTCATCATCGTGACGGGATTATGGAGTCGCCCGGAATGCGGGCTTGAGTGTATCCGCAAAGCGCTCGGGGAGCAAGACTGCGGCCGCGGCGGGCTCGGGGTCGGGTTTTCGTCGAAAACGAAGAAAATTAATCCATGTTCCGAAGCGTGTCCAAGCCGACGGCGCTTCGGGCCGCGGGAATTCAAGGTTTTTTAAGCGGAAGTTCAGTCGGCGGGGCTCCCCAGCGTGCGGGCCAGAAAGGCCAAAGCTTGTTCCTTGAGAACGGCGAAGTGCTCTTCGCCCCGGAAGCCTTCCATATAAACCTTGCAGACGGGCTCGGTGCCCGATGGACGTATGGCGAACCAGCCGTCGGCGCTGACTACCTTGACGCCGCCGATGGGCGCGTTGTTGCCCGGCGCGTGGGTCAGCACGGCGCTGACGGGCGAGCCCGCCACGTCCTTAAGCGCCACGTCCTGCGGAGTCAGGGCCTTGAGGGCGGCGCGCCCCGCGTCGTCCAGGGGGGAGTCCGCGCGCTCGTACAGGGGCGCGCCGAAACGCTCGGTCAACCCGGCGTATAGTTCGGCCGGATTTTTACCGGTGGCCGCGGTCATTTCGGCGGCCAGCAGGCAGAGCAACAGGCCGTCCTTATCCGTGCTCCAGGCTGTGCCGTCCCGGCGCAGGAAGGATGCCCCGGCGCTTTCCTCGCAGCCTATGCCCAACGAGCCCGCGAACAGGCCGGGTACGAACCACTTGAAGCCCACCGGCACTTCCGTCAGGTTTCGTCCCAGGTCGGCGGCCACACGATCGAGCATGGAGGTGGTGACCACGGTTTTGCCCACGCCCGCGTCGGTCGGCCAGTCCGGACGGGAACGGAACAGATAATCCGTCGCCACGGAAAGATAGTGATTGGGATTCATAAGGCCCGCCGGAGTGACGATGCCGTGGCGGTCCGCGTCGGGGTCACAGGCGAAGGCCAGGTCGAAGCTGTCTTTCATTTCCAGCAGGCGGCTCATGGCCCAGGGCGAGGAGCAGTCCATGCGGATTTTGCCGTCGTAATCCAGGGGGACGAAGCGGAAGGTAGGGTCGTGTTCGGAGTTGGTGACGGTCAGATCGAGGCCGTAACGCCGGGCCAGGGGTTCCCAGTAGGCCAGACTGGCCCCGCCCAGGGGATTGACGCCGAGCTTCAGACCCGAGGCGGCCAACAGCGGAAAGTCTATGATTGCGGCCAGATCGTCCACGTAGCGACTCACGTAGTCATAGTCCACCACCAGGCCCGAATTCAGGGCTCCGCGGAACGATACCCTTTGTACCATGCGGTTGCGACCGGCCAGCAATTCGCCCGCGCGGCGTTCGATGCGGGCGGTGAGATCGGCGTCCGCCGGACCGCCGTGGTGGGGATTGTATTTGAAGCCGCCGTCGGCGGGAGGGTTGTGGGAAGGGGTGATTACAATTCCGTCGGCCAGGCCCGAGCGGCGGCCCCGGTTCCAGGTCAGAATGGCATGGGACACGGCGGGCGTGGGCGTAAAGCCGCCCCCGGCCTGGACCCGAACCTGCACGCCGTTGGCTGTCAGCACTTCCAGAGCGGTGCGCCAGGCGGGTTCGGACAGGGCGTGGGTGTCTTTGCCCAGAAACAGGGGACCGGCCACGCCCTCGGCCCGACGCACGTCGCACACGGCCTGGGTGACGGCCAGAATGTGCGCTTCGTTGAAGCCGGCGTTCAGCGACGAGCCGCGGTGGCCGGAGGTACCGAAAGAGATTTTTTCAGCCGGGCGATCGGGATTGGGGGTCAGGGTATAATAGGCGGCGATCAGGGCCGGAACGTCGATCAGGCGCTCCGGGCCGGGCAACCGGCCTGCGTGGGGGTCGAGCGGCATGGGGTGACTCCTGGCTGAGGGGGCGGGTATGTCCGGAAGACATGCCCCGAAACCGTGCGGCGGGGGATGAAAACCGGCGCCGCTTGCCCGGCCCGGAACGGACATGCCCGACCGGGCGGAAGCAATGTTCTTGTACCTATTTTTACATAGTCGCACAAGAAAAAGTGAAGAGGGCGGAATGCCCGTTCCACGTTTGGCAAAGTGGAATATATTGCGCCTATGTCCGAGATTATGCCGAAGCTCTGTGAACGTCGTCTTTCACAAGTCGGAAATGCCGAATACTTCTCCGGGGGCAGCCGGAAGATGGCTTTTTGATAGACTATATTTTAATTGGTTGAAATATAAATTAAATTATTTTCAGAAGGAGTCTCTTGAAAATGTCCTCCTCTTTTGGGGCAAACGAAAGTCTGGGCGGAGCGCGCCAAACAGCGCGGATAAAAATTTTGGCCGATATCGTTTTTCCCCCATGACAACGGCAAAATCCGCATTATGTATGGAACGCCGAAGCACGGCGAACGTCTTTCTTCAGTTTATGAACTTTTATCAAAAAAGAGGATGTCATGGACGCTCAGGTTGAAGCCCTGCTCAAGGATCAGGTCAACAAGGAATTCTATTCGGCCTATCTTTATCTCGCTTTCTCCAACTACTACCACGGTGAAAATTTGGATGGGTTCGGTCACTGGTTCGAAGCCCAGGCCAGAGAGGAGCAGGAACACGCCATGAAAATCCTGAAATACCTTCAGGATAACGGCGTGAAAGTCGAACTCGAGGCCATCGCCGCGCCCGGCGTGAATTTTACCGACCATCGCGAGCCCCTGGTTGCTGCGCTCAAACACGAACAATACGTCACCAGCCTTATCCATGCCGTGTACAAGCAGGCGCGCCAAAGCGACGACTTCCGCGCCTGCCAGTTTCTGGAATGGTTTGTGGCCGAACAGGGCGAAGAGGAAAAGAGCACCGGCGACCTCATCGCCAAGTTCGATATGTTGGGCGGCGATGCCAAAGGTTTGTATCTGCTGAACGCGGAACTGCGCAATCGCGCGTAGGGGAAATTCCTTTTACGGTTCATGACGGGAAGCCGCGGCTCCGGCGGACTTGAAGGTCGCCTCGTCGGCAAGGGATGGAGCAGAAGCTTTTGTCCGGTCCCGTCGCCAAGGCCGTTGAACGAAGAGGGCGAGCGCATTTCAATGCGTTCGCCCTCAAAGTTTTTAGAAGTCATTGCATAATTCGTATGAAATGACTTCCAACGCCGGACGAGGGTCCGGCGCGGCGCGAAAAGCGCCGTGACTGAGCCAAAAACCACGCTTTTTGGCGAATGATCTTCACGATTCAGCCCAAGGGCTGAATCGTGAAATGAGTTCTAGAAAGTTGTGTTATAGATGACGGAGGGTTGCGGATGACCACAACAGCGATAGCGGAGCTTCACGAGGGGGAAGCGTAGCTGGCGGCTGTCGAAGCCTGTCTTTGGCCTGCCCACTTGCCGTCGCTTGGCGTCAAGCGTAAACAATGCGGCAGCTTTTAAATATGGAGAAATAAATATCCCTCTATTTGATTTATTTATAAATTGATGCAATATGACGTCGATGGACACAGCGCTATGCAGAGATGCGTGGGGTGAGCAAGATTACATATTCCTGGATGGAAAAAGCTGTGTATGAAAGAAAAAATATGAAATAAACATAAGTAGTCATACCGGCAAATGAGGTCTTCAAGTTTTTGAGGGCGGCTCTGCGCCGACCGTCATACGTTTCCGGTCGGCGAGAGAACGGACGGGAGGTTCGGCATGAATGGAACGGCGTGGATCGTGCGGGCGGTGGAGCGCGATCGCAAACGTCATCTTGCGTTGCTTCTGGAGGCCGACCCCGACGAAGCCATGATTGCCCGTTACTTGGAGCGTGGCGATATGTATGTGGTGGAGGAACGTGGCGAGACGGCGGCGGTAGCCGTGGTGACGCTTGAAGAGCGGGCGGGAAAAGTCGGGTGCGAGTTGAAAAACCTCGCCGTGCGGGCGGATTGCCGAGGGCGGGGCCTGGCCCGTTTTTTGGTGGATGAACTGTGCCGCCGTTACGCGGCGGCCGGGCGCGCGTTTTTTCTGGTGGGCACGTCCGAAAGCGGCGTGGGCTTGTACCGGAAGTTGGGCTTTGCGCCCTCGTATGTGGTTCGCGGTTTTTTTGCGGACAATTATCCCGTTCCCATTTGGGAGAACGGGAAGCGTTGCGTGGACATGATCTACCTCAGACGCGAACTGCGGCCGGAAAGCAAGGCGACCGGAACTTCCGTCTGACGGATTTTTATCGGTGGCAGCGGGCCGGATCGGTCAGGGCGGCGAACACGTCGCCGCCGTGGGCGTCGTAAATCACGATGACCGGAAAGTCGCGGAATTCCAGACGACGCACGGCCTCGGGGCCCAGTTCGGGGTAAGCGATGAGTTCGGACGCCGTGATGTGGCGTGAAAGCAGGGCCGCCGCGCCGCCCGTGGCCCCCAGATATACGCCGCCGCAGCGGCGCAGGCAGTCCCTGAGTTCCGGACTCCGTTTACCCTTGCCGATACTGGCGGCCAGCCCCAGCTCGTACAGGCGGGGGCGTAGGCGTCCATGCGGTAGGCGGTGGTGGGGCCGGCCGCGCCGATGACCCGGCCGGGCGGGGGCGGCGTGGGGCCCACATAATAGATGACCGAGCCCGTCAGAGGGAAAGGCGCTTCCTCGCCCCGATCCAGGCTTTCCACGATGCGGCGGTGGGCCGTATCTCGCGCGGCGTAAACCGTGCCCGACAACAGAATCATATCTCCGGCCCGCAGGGCGGCCAGGCGGTCCTTGTCCAGAGGCGTGGTCAGTGTGACTGTCCGGTCCATCAGAAATGCACCTCCCCGTAGCGGGCGGCGTTGCACTGGATATTGACGGCCACCGGCAGACTGGCAATATGGCAGGGATGCAGGCGCACATGCACGGCCAGACAGGTGGCGTCGCCGCCCATGCCGCCGGGGCCGATGCACAGGCGGTTGAGCTCGGGCAACAGTTCCCGTTCCAGAAGCGCGGCCTCGGGATCGGGGTTGGGTGTCCCCAGGGGGCGCAGCAGAGCTTCCTTGGCCAGGGCGGGAGCCAGATCGAAGGTGCCGCCCACGCCCACTCCCACGATAACGGGCGGGCAGGGGTTGGGACCGGCCTCGGCCACCACGCGGCGCACGAAATCTTTAATCCCCTCGCGTCCCCGGGACGGAGGAAACATGGCGCAACGCGACATATTCTCCGCGCCGCCGCCCTTGGGCAGAAAACGTATCGTCAGTTCGTCGCCGGGCGCAAGGTCGACATGCAGGACAATGGGCGTATTATCGCCGGTATTGGCCCGGGTCAGAGGGTGGCACATGGAATTGCGCAGATGACCGGTGCGGTAGGCATCTGCCGTGGCCCGGGTCAGGGTTTCGCGCAAGGTGCCGCCTTCAAGGCGCACATCTTCGCCGTGTTTCACGAAGAAGACGGCGCTGCCCGTATCCTGGCAGACAGGCAGTCCCGTGGCGGCGGCGTAGGCGGCGTTGTCCAGAAGCTGGCGCAGTATCTCCCGCCCCCTGGGCGAACGCTCGTTCGCACGGGCGGCGGCAAGCGCTTCCAGAACGTCGGGAGGCAGGTCGCGCGACACGGTCAGAATAAGCTTTGTCACGCGTTCGCGGACGGTATCGGCGGAAACAAGGCGCATGGCGGCATCCGGCATTTCACGTCCCGGCTCAAACGGCGTTCATGCGGTTTCGGCCGGTCGTTTACAAGGCTCCGCGTTCGGGCTCGCGGCGGAAAAAAAGCGTCGCCTTGGCGGTGCCGGCCGCATGATGAAAAGATCACACGACCGGCATCAGGCGACGTAAAACAGGAGAATGGCGGATACGAAGCAGGAATTCCGGCTCAGGCATACCCCCCTGTCGCTTCGCTCCGGTGTCGGCCGGTTGCCGAAAGCGGGTTCGGCAAACCGGCGGGATGAAGTTGCTACTTCACGGCTTCCTTAAGGTTCTTGCCGGGAGTGAACTTCACCACGGTGCAGGCGGCAATGTCGATTTCTTTGCCGGTGCGGGGGTTGCGGCCCTTGCGGGGAGCGCGCTTCGCCACTTTGAAGCTGCCGAAGCCGGTCAGCGTAATGGAGTCGCCGGCGGCGAGGCATTCGGTGAGGGCTTCGATGGTGGCATCCAGAGCGGCTTCGGACTTGGCCTTGGTGGGCAAGCCGGACTTGGCGTGAATTTTGTCAACAAGTTCAGCTTTCGTCATCGTTTCATTCTCCGTAAAGGTTAAAAAAACAATAGACCCGGAAATGGGCGTCATTTCTTCGTTTAGGGCCACGCGCCCGCGACGTCAAGCTCTTTTTTTCTTGGTATACGCGGGCTGGCGGGCTTTTGTGGTATTTTTGATCCTGACGGGGAAGAACGCGACGGAGGGCAACCCCGTCCCGGTTCGGAAAATCCCTCCCGTACGTTTTTCGCAACATACCGGATTCCCTGATGGATTGACGATGCGCCCCGTACCCGAAGCAAAGCCGGATCGGCGTCGGAACGTTGCAATGGTTGTACATCGGCGCTTAGAGCGGTTTTGCGGGAAATAAGCCGACGTATCGGGGAGAGTTTCACTTCGTCCGCGTCGGGAGGCGGCACACCCAAGTCAGTTCGTGACGGTTGCAGGACAGATGCATGAGGCGCGAATAGGGCAGGGCGGCAAAGGCGCGGGCGATTTCATGGTCCGTTTCACCCTGAAATTTCAGAGTGCATACAAAGCGGGCCGCCGTTCCGGCGTCGAGCCAGCGCCGTACGGCGCGCAGCAGGCGCTCCGGGTAGCAGGCCATATCCGAACACAACCAGTCCACCCGGCCCACGTCGGAGGGGGTCAGGCCGAAACCGCTGCCCCGGCGGAAGTCTACGCCGGGCAGGGCGGCCACCTCCGGGGCCAGGGCGGCCTTGTCCACGCTGATCACGCGGGCGCCCGTACGGGCCAGCACCCAGGTCCAGCCGCCGGGCGACGAACCCAGGTCCAAACAGGTCTGACCGGGCACGGGGTATTCGCCCAGCAGGGTAAAGGTTTCCCACAGCTTAAGATAAGCCCGGCTGGGCGGTCCTTCACGGTCCTCCGCAAAGCGGACTTCTCCGTCCGGAAAAGGAGAAGAGCAACGGGCCGAAACCAGCAGCAGATCACGTTCCCACAGCGTCCATGCGCCCAGCGGAGAGGAGGGAACGGGCTCCCCGAAAATCAGGGGGCGGGCGCTGACCGGAGGCAGTTGGCCCGCGATAAGAGCCGTTCGGCGGAATTCGGCCACGGGATGGGCGTGCCAGTTGCGCTGGATGGCCTTAAGGGCGCGCGCGGCATCGCCCACGGAGATGATGGGCAGGCAAAAAGGCTCCAACCAGATATTTTGAGCCCAGGCCGCTTCCAGGGGAGGGCCGTCGGCCACCACCAGGTGCCCCCGACGTCCGCGCACACAACCGGGTCGGGCCGCCTGGAGTTCGGTCACAAGTTCTTTTTCGAAGCCGGGCGCGGCAACGTACACGGCGAATGTTCCGCCCGCTGCGGGAAGAGGGAAGGAGGGGGACGGTTCGAGAACGGGATGCGGCGCGACAATCGGGCGCGGCCGCCGGGGGGCCCTGGGAAAGGACATGGCGGATGGCCTAAAGCATGGCTTCGGGAAAGGTCTCGGCGGCCAGTTCGCGCAGCTTGTACTTTTGGATTTTGCCGCTGGCCGTCTGCGGAAAAGCGTCGATGACCGCCACGTAACGGGGAATCTTATGCCAGGCGATGTGCCCCCGGCAGAAGTCGCGCACGTCCTCGGGGCGTACCGTGCGACCGGGCCGGGCCACGATGAAGGCGCCCACTTCTTCCCCGTACTTGCGCGAGGGCACCCCCACCACCTGCACGTCCTGAATTTCGGGCATGCCCAGAAGAAATTCCTCCACCTCGCGCGGATAGATATTTTCTCCTCCCCGGATGATCATGTCTTTGATGCGGCCGGTGATGCGCAGGTATCCGTCTTCGTCCATGACGCCCAGATCGCCCGAATGCAGCCAGCCTTCGCTGTCGATGGCTTCGGCCGTGGCTTCGGGCATCTTGTAGTAGCCCTTCATGATATTGTAGCCGCGGCAGCATATTTCGCCTACCCGACCGGGCGGCAGATCCTCGCCGGTCTTTTCGTCCTTGATGACCACTTCAATGCCGGGCATGGCGCGGCCCACGGTCTGGCAACGGTGTTCCAGCGTTTCGTCGGTGGTGGTCATGGTCATTACGGGCGAGGCTTCGGTCAAACCGTAGGGGATGGTGATCTCGCGCATGTTCATTTCCTCCAGCACCCTCCGCATAAGGGGTTCGGGGCACACCGCGCCGGACATGATGCCTGTGCGCAGGGAGGAATAGTCGAAACGTTTGAATAGCTTGTGCTCTACCACGGCCAGATACATGGTGGGCACCCCGTACGCGGCGGTGCATTTTTCCTGATCGATGGCGGCCATGACGTGGACCGGCGAAAAATGTTCGAGGATAACCATGGTGGAGGCGTGGGTGACGCAGGCCATGACGCCCAGCACGCAACCGAAACAGTGGAAAAGAGGCACGGGCAGACATACCCGGTCCCGCTCGGTCAGTTTTTGATTTTCGCCTATCCAGAAGCCGTTGTTGCCGATGCCCGCATGGGTGAGCATGACCCCTTTGGGAAAGCCCGTGGTACCCGAGGTGTACTGCATGTTCACCACGTCGTGGCACCCGACGCGGGCCTTGCGCGCCGCATATTCCTCGTCGTCGATCATGGCTTGCATATCCATGATTTCGGCCAGCGAGTACATACCCCGGTGTTTTTCCATGCCCAGAAACATGACCCGTTTGAGATGCGGCAGATCGGCGCAACGCAGGCTGCCGCGCGGCTGGGTTTTGAGTTCGGGCGCCACCGAGTACACGGTGGCGATGTAATCGTGATCGCGGTAGCCGTCGATGATGAACAGGTTTTCGCACTCGGACTGACGCAGCAGGTAACGCAGTTCGCTGTCGCGATAGCTGGTGTTTACGGTCAGGAGCACGGCGCCGATACGGGCCGTGGCAAACATCAGGGTCACCCAGTGCGGCACGTTGGTGGCCCAGATGGCGACTTTTTCGCCCGGTTCCACGCCAAGAGCCATGAGCCCCTTGGCCAGGTCGTCCACAGTGTCGGAAAATTCGCGCCAGGTCTGGCGATAGTCGCGATCGGCGTAGACCAGGGCCTCGCGGTCCGGAAAACGGGCCGCGGCCTCGTCCAGAATCTGCCCCAGAGTGCGTTCCTGCACGACAAAATCGGTCATGGCGATACCGGCCTAGGCGGGAAAGTAAACGACGGCCAGCAGACGGGCCGGACCGCCCTCGGCCCGCACGGCGTGGGGCACGACGGAGTTATAGTATATGCTGTCGCCGGCGCGCAGAATATGAGACTGGCGGCCGTATTCCAGCCGCGCTGCGCCTTCCAGAACGTACAAAAATTCTTCACCCTGGTGGGAACTGGTCTGCTCGGCCGCGCCCGGCTCCACTTCCATAAAAAAGGGTTCCATGGCGCGGTCGCTTTTGCCGCGGGCCAGAGCGGTATAACGCAGAGCCGGATCGGCGTCCCGCGCCCGGCCTATGGTCAGGTCGCCGGTATGTTCCGAAGCGTGGGTGACGACCGGCTCGCGGGTGACCTGATCGTCCATGAACGTGCCCAGACGCACGCCCAAAGCGCGGGCCACCTTGTGCAGGGGCCCCAGGGCGGGCAACAGGCCGTCGTCTTCCAGAGCGGCCAGGAAGGAGACGGAAAGACCGGCCTGTTCCGCCAGGTCTTCGCGGCTGAGGTTGCGCTCTTCGCGCCAGGTGCGGATACGCGCGCCGATATTCTGCATGGGAACATTCCTTGGCGTCAAGAAGGGGAGCGGCCGGGCCGGAATCATCCGATCGGCGCGGCCGTCGGGGCGTCGCCGGACGACGCTTCATCGAACATATCAGGAGCGCTTTCCATCGACAAGAGGAAAATCCCGGCGGACTAATCCGCCGGGATTTTCCTGCTTTTTCGTCAAGCTGTTTTGCGGTTTGGGCGGCGCAAACGCCGTGAAGCGGAGTTTGTGCCGTTCCGTGACCCGCGGGGGAACTTATTTCGGGATGTACATCAGGCGGCTGTCCATTTCAGGCGCGGGCACCACGGCCTTTTCCACGGGCTTCTGCAACTGCGGAACCCATTCGTAGGGGATGCGGTAGGCGCGGTACAGGGTGTGGGTGGGCAGGCCGCCCTCCGAGGAGGTCAGACCGGCGGGTCCTATATATTCCCACACGGTTTCATGGTCCGGCGTCACTTCAAACACGCGCGAATAAGCGCCTTCGGTGATCAAGGTATTGCCGTTGGGCAGGCGCTGGGCCGAGGAAATGTAGGAGCTGAAGAACGGGGTTTCGCTTTCGCGTCCGCCCAGTTGCTTGTGGGAGTATTCCCACACGATCTTGAGGGTGGTGGGGTCGAATTCGACCACGCGGGAGTATGCGCGGCGCGTGACGCCCACGCCGGTGGGGTTCATGGCCGTGGGCTCGCCGTACCCGGCGGAGCCGCCGTTGTCGAACACCAGGATGTTGCCTTCGCCCGGCAGGCCCTTGGGGATCATATGCGCGTGGTGCTGGCCGATGATCTGGCCCAGGTTGCGCAGTTCCAGGCTGGCGCGGTAATCGGGGCCCACCTTCCATACGATGTCGCCTTTGCGGTCGGTGATGGCGATAATATTGCTCGAACGCGAATCCCAGATAATGTTTTCAGGGTTGAAGGCCGCGTACTTGACCGGGTCTTCGTCCCACCACTTGTTGGGGCCCACGTAGTTGACGTTGTTGATGTGCATCCAGTCGTAGGCGCCCCCGGGCTTCCGGGCTTTGGCGATGGCGGCCTTGGCCGCGTCGTCGAAGCCGAGCTGATCGAAGGCGCTGGACACCTGCCACTGCCACAGAATTTTTTTGGTCTTGACGTCCACTTCGTAAATGACGTCGTCTTCCAGCAGATTGGGGCCGATTTCAGGGACGGTCACGTCGGTGTGGGAAAGAACCAGAATTTTGCCTTCCATCGGGGTGGGCGTCTGGCCGGGCGCATAGTAGCCGGTGGGGTTGCCGCTCACCTGATAGTCGTGGTGCTGGCGGGCGGAACGGCGGCCGCCGTAGTCCTCCCAGTCGTCGAACTTCCACAGTTCCTTGCCGTCGAAGTCCATGACGACCACTTCATTGTTGTTCTGGCCGGGGCCCGAGGTGTAGGTGCCCATGGCCACGCCGTCGGGAAACACCTTGTTGGGGAAGCCGAGCAACTTGGGCCACTCATGTACCTTGTTGCCGTTCATGTCCACAATGAAGCAGGAGGAAACTCCCTGATAGGCGCTGGGAATGGCCGTGATGACGGTGTACCCGCTCCAGGTTTTGGACGGGTCGAAAATGGTGGTGCCGCGCGGATAAACAGTGGGCATGGCCGAGGCCAGGGCGGGCAGGGCCCACAGGCACAATGTCGCCAGAGCCGTCAGACGAGTTTTCATGTCAGCTCTCCTTTTGTTGCAGACTTTTGAAAGTTCTAAAAAGAACATAGTCCCCTCGAAAAATTTTTACAAGCTTATCTTGGAGAAAATCGGCATATACGGAACCGGAGCGGAAGGCCTTTGACCGCGTGCCCCGCGCCGTGCTACGAAACATGGAATTCCTTGCGCGCAGCCCCGGCCGACGGGCGACCGGCGGTGGAAAAAACGCGGAGGGGCCGGACCCGGCGGACGCTTGCGGAAACGGATACGGATATGGAACGAAGGTTGTATATTGTGACGGGCCAGGTGCAGGGCGTGGGGTTCCGGCCCTTCGTGTACCGTTCGGCCCTGGCCTGCGGGCTGACCGGCAGCGTGGGCAACACGCCGGAGGGCGTGCGGATTGAGGCGCAGGGAAGAGCGGTCGATCTGGAAGTCTTCGAGCGGCGCTTCGAGGCGGAGGCGCCGCCCCTGGCGCGCATTGCCTCATTTACGGCCTCGACGTTGCCCGTGGTCGCGGATGAACGGACTTTCGTCATCGCCGCCAGCGCGGGCGACGGCCACCGGGGCCACGCCGTGCTGGTCAGCCCGGACATGGCCGTGTGCGACGCCTGTCTGGCCGACATGATGGACCCGTCCAATCGTCGTTACGGATACGCCTTCACCAATTGTACCGACTGCGGTCCGCGTTACACCATCACCCGTTCCATTCCCTATGATCGGCCGTTCACCAGCATGGCCTGCTTCCCGCTGTGCGACGAATGCCGCCGCGAATATGAAGACCCCCTGAATCGTCGTTTTCACGCCCAGCCCAACGCCTGTCCGGTTTGCGGGCCGGAACTGCGGCTGGAATACGGGCCGCGCTGCGGACAGCGTGAAACGGTGCGCGGCAAAACGGCCGTGCCCGCTCTGTTGGCCGAACTGCGGCAGGGGCGCCTGGCGGCCGTCAAGGGGTTGGGCGGTTTTCATCTGGCCTGCGACGCCTTGAACGCCGCGGCCGTTATGGAGTTGAGGCGACGCAAGAATCGACCGCACAAGGCGTTGGCCGTCATGGTCGCCGATTTGGACGAAGCCCGGACCCTGGCGGAGATCGGCCCCGAAGCCGAGGCCGCCCTGCTTTCGCCCCGGCGGCCCATCGTCGTCTGTCCCCGACGGCCGGGCGCGCTGCCCGCCGCGCTGGCCCCGGATACCGCGAGCATAGGACTGGTTCTGCCTTACGCGCCGCTGCACCATCTGCTGTTTCATCCCGAAGCCTCGGGCGGAACGTCGGACGAGGCGCTTAAAGCCCTGGTCATGACCTCGGGCAACGCGGGGGGCGAACCCATCTGCCTGGGCAATCGCGAAGCCCGGACCCGTTTGGGGGACATCGCGGATCTGTTTTTATTCCACAATCGGGACATCCTGGTCCGGGTGGACGATTCCGTTATGTTTGCGGGAAACGGAAAGGGGCGGGACGGCGCGCCGCCCGCGACGCCGGTGCGCCGGGCGCGCGGTTTCGTGCCCGAACCGCTGTCGCTGGCACCGGCAGACAATGCGGCGACCTCGGTCTTCGCCGCCGGGGCCGACCTCAAGCATACCTTTTGCCTCACACGGGGCCGCGAGGCTTTTGTCAGTCAGCATATCGGGGATTTAAGCCGCCCCGGCTGTCTGGATTTTTTCGAGGAAACTCTGCGCCATTTGCTGGCCCTGCTGGAAGTGGAACCCCGGTTGGTGGTGCGCGACCCGCATCCTGATTACGTGTCCGGTCGTCTGGCCGAAGCCTTCGCCCGTGAACGGGGCCTGCCGGTTTTTTCCTTGCAACACCATTTTGCGCATATCCACGCCGTGCTGGCCGAGCACGGACATACGGGGAAGGCGCTGGGTCTGGCCATGGACGGTTCGGGGTTGGGCGAAGACGGTACGATATGGGGCGGCGAGATGCTGTTCGTGCATCCCCGGGCCGACGCGCAGCGGCGCGTGGGACGCCTGAGGCCGTTTCCGCTGCCCGGCGGCGAGGCCGCCATTCGCGAACCGTGGCGTACGGCCGAAGCGTTGTGGCTCCAGGCGGGACTTGCGGAAAACGCGCCCCGGCCCTGGAGCCGAGAGGCGGACCGGGCCGCGCTGTTGCCGTTGTTGGATGAAATGCTGAGCCGGGGCGTTCATTGTCCCCTTACCTCCAGTTGCGGCCGGGTGTTCGACGCGGTGGCGGCCCTGTGCGGATTGTGTTTTGCCGTGACGTATGAGGGGCAGGCCGCCGTGCTGTTGGAAGAGGCTCAGGATTGGACGGAGGGCGGGGCGTACGACCTGCCGTTCACGGCCAACGCCGGGGAATTGCTGGAAGCGGATGCGGCGGCGCTGTTCCGGGCGGCGGCCGGGGATCGTCTGCGGGGCGTTCCTGTGGGACGCGTGGCCCGGCGTTTTCATCGGGGGCTGGCCGAAGGGCTGGCCGACTGGGCGCGGGCCGGGGCGGAGCAATGCGGCGTAACGGCGGTGGCGTTGGGCGGCGGCGTGCTGAACAATCGCACCCTGGCGGAGGAATTGCCCGCCGCGCTTGCGGCGCGTGGCCTGACGCCGCTGCTCCCCCTCGCTTATCCCGCCGGAGACGGCGCCATCGCGTTGGGGCAGGCGGCCTGGGGCCGCCTGCGGAGCCTGAAGGCGTAGCCGTCAGGCTCCCGATACACGCGAGCAGGTTGCGGCTTGCCGCGCCGTAAGCGAGCGTGTTTCGTGTTTTTCGCCCCCGCGAGGGGGCGCATGGAGTCGGCCCGGCCCGGGACCGCCTGGGAAGCCTTTAACCGCCCGAGGCGCGAGCGGCAGTTGCCCGAAGAGCGCCCCGTCGTATGGAACGCGGAGCGGTTTTCGGCAATATGGTCGCCGTCGAAAAGCGTCGACCGGAAAGCTGTAACACAACCATTATTTGCTGGGCTTTCGGAACCAAAATGGTGTACAGGAAAAACAGGGCAGACGGACTGCCGATCCAATTTTTATTTCAAACTATGAGGTGAACGCATGAACAAGTTGTTGGCATCGCTGGTTTCGTGCGCCCTGCTGGGCTGTGTTTGTTTGTCTTCCCCCGCCCGGGCCGAGGGAGATCGGACATTCAACTACGATGTTTCCTTGCGCATGACATTCGGGCTGGGCTACGGCAAAAAGGCCGTAAGGGACGAGGAATTCAGCAAATTCGCCAGCGAGGTGCTGACCCCGGCTTTCAAGGACGGCTATTGCATGGTGCGGGATGCTCGCGGCGAATGGGTGCACCCGGAGCGTGGGCTTATTCGGGAGCGCAATGTGGTGGTTTTTCTGGACTTTCAGGAAACTGCGGAAACCCAGGCGGCGCGGGAACGGGTGGCTCGCGAATTCGTGCGGCGTTTTCCGGGCAGCAACGCCTCGGTATATATGGTTGTGACTCCCGGCATTGAGGCTTCCATTTATTTCCAGTAAGCCTTTCGCACCTTCCTTCAGCCATCGGGCCGCCCTTGAGGCGGCCTTTTTTGGGCGTTTACCGGCCGGGCAACGTCGGACCCGTGCGCGGCCCCCGATTTTGTGCCGTTGTCTTCTCATTGGTTTTACCTGCTTGACTGTATCCAGATGACCTGATATAGAACATCAATAAAATTTGATATAGATGACAATTCAAGGTACTGAATTATGTCCGACACCCTGCGACACCTCAAAGCCCTGGCGGACGAAACACGGTTGCGGCTTGCCTTGGTTCTTCAGCGGTACGAGCTTTCGGTCAACGAGCTGGTTACGCTGCTCGGCATGGGGCAATCGCGGGTGTCTCGTCATTTGAAAATATTGACCGAGGCGGGATTGCTTCGCGCCCGGCGCGATGGGCTGTGGGTATTTTATTCCGCATCCGAGACCGGGCCGGGTCGGGCGTTTCTGGATGGCGTTTTGAGTTTCGCCCGGGAGGAAGGGCGCGCCGATTTGGACATGGCCGCCCGCATCATTGAGGAACGGGCGCTCAAGACGCGGCAGTTTTTTAACAGCATCGCCGAAGACTGGGACGAACTCAACCGCGAGGTTCTGGGCGATTTCCGCCTGCCCGAGGCCGTGCGCGAGGCCGTGCCCGACGGCTGCGGCATCGCCGTGGATCTGGGCTGCGGCACCGGAGAGGTGCTGGAACGTCTGCGCGGCGTCAGTCGTGAGGTCATCGGCGTGGACGGATCGCCGCGTATGCTGGAACTGGCCCGCCGCCGTTTCGGCCGCGCCTCCGACGCCGAGGACGCCGAGGACGGCGCGGGTGTATCCCTGCGTATCGGCGAGCTGGACCATCTGCCTCTGCGTGACGGCGAGGCGGATTTTGCGTGCATCAACCTGGTGCTGCACCATCTTTCCCACCCCGAAGCGGCCATTCGGGAAATGGCCCGTGTGCTTCGGCCCGGCGGGGTGGTTCTGGTGACGGACTTCGACCGCCATCAGGATGAAACCATGCGCAATGTGTACGGCGACCGCTGGCTCGGTTTTACCCGCGAGGAACTGACGACCGCGCTGAAGGCTGCGGGATTGGAGCCGGTGGACTGTCGCCGACGCGAAGTGAAAATGGGCCTGGCCCTGCATCTGGTGCTGGCCCGCAAACGCGGCGGAGCTTTTTAGCGTCTGATGGCAAATCAGATGCAAAGCCGCACGGTTAACCTGAAGTATCGACTTTTGAATCTTATCACCCTTACCGGAGGCCTTCATGTCCGCCAAACCCCTTGATCCATCCCTGCAATGCGCCGTGGCCGACGCATCCTTGGCTGAATTCGGCAAAAAAGAAATGCAGCTTTCCGAACGGGAAATGCCCGGCCTGATGGAACTCATCCACCGTTATGCCGACAAAAAGCCCCTCAAGGGGCTCAAAATCACCGGCTCGCTGCACATGACCATTCAGACGGCCATGCTCATCCGCACCCTGTATGAACTGGGCGCGGATATCCGCTGGGCCTCGTGCAATATTTTCTCCACCCAGGATCACGCGGCCGCGGCCGTTGCCGACTTGGGGTACGCCAAAGTATTCGCCTGGAAGGGGGAAAGTCTGGAAGATTACTGGTGGTGCACGGAGATGGCTCTGACCTGGCCCGACGGTTCCGGTCCCGATCTCATTGTGGACGACGGCGGCGACGCTACGCTGTTGATTCACCAGGGCGTGGCCGTGGAGAAGAACCCCGAGCTGCTCGAAAAGACGCACGCCAACAAGGAAGAATCCATCATCATGGAGCGGTTGGCTTTGTCATACGCTTCCAACCCGCGTCGCTGGCAGGACGTGGCCGCCAACATCAAGGGTGTGTCTGAAGAAACAACCACCGGCGTACACCGCCTGTATCAGATGGAAAAGGAAGGGCGCTTGCTCTTCCCGGCCATCAACGTCAACGATTCGGTAACCAAGTCCAAGTTCGACAATCTGTATGGCTGCCGCGAATCTCTGGCCGACGGCATCAAGCGCGCCACCGACATCATGGTGGCGGGCAAGGTGGTGTTGGTGTGCGGCTACGGCGACGTGGGCAAGGGCTGCGCCCAGTCCATGCGCGGTTTCGGCGCGCGGGTGTTGGTCACCGAAATCGACCCCATCTGCGCTCTCCAGGCCGCTATGGAGGGGTATGAAGTGACCACGGTGGAAGACGCCCTGCCTCTGGCCGATATTTATGTCACCGCCACGGGCAACTATCATGTCATTACCGGTCAGCACATGATGGGTATGAAGGATGAGGCTATTGTGTGCAATATCGGTCACTTCGACAACGAAATCGATATGGCCTGGCTGGAATCCACGCCCGGTTGCGCGCGCACGGAAATCAAGCCTCAGGTGGACAAGTGGACCTTGCCCAGCGGCCGCTCCATCCTGGTCCTGGCCGAAGGCCGCCTGGTGAACCTGGGTTGCGCCACCGGCCACCCCAGTTTCGTCATGTCCAACTCCTTCACCAACCAGGTTCTGGCCCAGATGGAACTGGCCACGGCCAAGCTGGAGCGCAAGGTCTATACCCTGCCCAAAAAGCTGGATGAAGAAGTGGCCCGCCTGCACCTCGCCCGCCTGGGCGTCAAGCTGACCACCCTGTCCCGACAGCAGGCCGACTATATCGGCGTGCCCGTGGAAGGGCCGTACAAGTCCGAACTGTACCGTTACTAGAACTCATTGCATAATTCAGCCCAAGGGCTGAATTATGCAAATCATTCGCCAAAAAGCGTGGTTTTTGGCTCATTCACGGCGCGTTTCGCGCCGCGCCGGACTTTCGCCGGCGTTGGAAGTCATTCCATACGAATTAGGAAATGACTTCCAATCCTTTTTCGGCCGTTGCCGTTCTTCTCTCCGCCCGGGCGCGTTCATGCGGCCGGGCGGTTTTACGTTGTTGAGAAGGGGACGCTTGACATTAGTTTATTGGTAAACTATTTGTCGGGCGTCGCCTGTCGAGGCGGCGTATTCCACATAATCAATCAAAGGAGTCCTGTGATGAGAAAAGTATGGCTGACGGCGCTGGCCGCTCTGCTGACCCTGGGAACCCCGCTTGGAAGCGCTTCGGCCGCCGGGGATGAAGTCCGTTTTGTTCAGGCCGACGGGATATCCGTGGCCTATACGGAAAAAGGGACGGGAGAACCTTTGGTGTTGTTGCACGGCGGGGGGCTGACCTCGGCCATGTGGGGAAAACAGGTCGACGCGCTGGCGGCGCATTACCGGGTGATTCTGCCCGATACGCGCGGCCATGGGCGTACGGACAATCCCGACCACGCCTTCGGATACACGCTGCTGGCGGACGACGTGGCCGCCTTCTGCCGGGCTCTGGGGTTGGAAAAGCCCATCATCATGGGGTACAGCGACGGAGGCATCACGACCCTGACCGTGGGCATCCGGCATCCGGAACTGGCTCGGGCCCTGGTTGTAGGCGGTGCGGTGCCTCCCGTGGAAGCGGAGGATATGCGGCATTATTTTGAAGGAATGGCGGCCTATTACGCGCCGGTCACCAAACGCGCGGACCTGACCGACGCGGACCTTGACGCCATGTACAAAGCCGATCCGGAAAGCTGGAGCTTTTTCGCCAAGCAGCACGCCAAACCCGGCCGCGACGATTTTTGGCGGACGCTGATGAAGGACGTATGGAACACCTGGAACCAGCCGGAATCGTATGCTTATACGGCGGAGCAACTGGCCGCCGTCCATGTGCCGGTCCTGGTTGTTCTGGGCGATCGGGACGAGTTTTTCCGACCCGTATCGGCCGCGCGCCTGGCCGATGCGCTGCCCGCGGGCGAACTGGCCGTCGTGCCCGGAGCCGGACATAACGCTTTTCGCGCCAAAGCGGAGTTGTTCAACTCCCTGGTGCTCGACTTTTTGCGTCGGCAGGGGGCGTGAAGACAAGGTACCCGGTAAGCGGAGCGGGAGCGGAGTTATAATATTTTAAGATGTTGTTTGTGTAATAAAAAACAAAAAGATTGACAGGAAAGAGCGAGGTGATATACTGCGCCTGAAGTCTGAGAGGCACTGTTGGGGGGCCCCGTCGGGCTTATCGAGATGGGACAATGCTCCGCATTGTTCGCAAATTTTTTGGAGAGAGTTATGAAACGTATCGTCACCACTTTGGCTGCCGCCGGGCTCGTCGCCGCTTTTGCCGCGCCGTCCTCGGCGTACGAAGCTTTCCACGGTCCTCTCGGCGTGCTTCAGAACAATCCGGGCGCCACGGACGGCTATGTGTTGATCGCGCCGCAGGATTCCAAAAGTGTTTATCTGATCGATAACGACGGCAACGTGGTCAACGAGTGGAAGAGCGAGTACAACAACTTTTATGCGGAATTGTTGCCCAACGGCAATATGGTCAAGCACGCCCGCATCCCCGACGCCAAACCCGGCGTGTTCGGCGGCACCTCCGGCCTGGTCGAGGAATTCGACTGGAACGGTAAAAAGGTGTGGGAATACAAGATGTACACTCCCGGCAAAGAGGTTTCCCATCATACGTTTGAAGTGATGCCCAACGGCAACATGCTGATCCTCGGCTGGGAATACAAGAGCTACGATGAAGCCGTCGCCAAGGGTATGGATCCCAACTTCGGCGGCCGCTGCCTGTTCAAGGACGGCATCAAGCTGGGCAAGGAACATGTGGACGGCATTTGGCCCGACTTCATCCGCGAAGTGGATCACAACGGCAATACCGTGTGGGAATGGCACGTTTGGGATCACATCGGCACCGGCCCCGATCAGATCGACATCAATAAGTTTATCCCGCCCGTCATGTCCCGCGCCTATGCCGGTCCCGACTGGACGCACTTCAACGGCGTGGCCTACAACCCCCGCACCGATCAGATTTGCGTGACTTCGCGCAACCTGGCCGAAGTGTACGTCATCGACAAGAAAACGGGGAAGATCACCTATCGCTGGGGCAACCCTGCCAACTACGGAGCGGGCAAGGCCCCGGCCGGCTATTCGGACGACGGCGATCAGCAGTTGTTCGGCCCCCACGCTCCCGACTGGACCGCGGACGACACCATCACCATTCTGGACAACGGCAACAATCGTCCTTCCGGCAACTACACGCGCGGCGTGGAAATCGATCCCAAGACGGACAAGGTCGTGTGGTTCTGGGGCCCCGGTGCGGTGGGAGCCCCCGGCGGCAACTTCTATTCCGCCTATCAGTGCGGCGCGCAGAAGCAGGCCAACGGCAATTGGATGATCACCACCACCAATAACGGCCACGTGGTGGAAGTGACCCCGGACAAGAATATCGTGTGGGAATATCTGAACCCGATCAGCCAGGACACCGTATACAAGACCAGCAACAATCACGGCAAGGGCGGCGGCAGCATCCACAAGGCTCTGCGTTACGCCAAGGATTGGCCCGGTTTTGCGGGTAAGGAACTGAAGCCCGTCTCCCAGTTGCCCAACTGGACTCAGATACTGTCGGAAGGTTCCGCTCCCATGCCCAAAAAGTAATCATGAAATAAACCGGCGCGGAGCCTGAAAGGCTCGTCTGGAAAACCTGAAGGGGAGGGAAATCTTGGTTTCCCTCCCCTTGCTTGCACTTGCATTTCCGCCTTTGGAGAGCCGTCCCGAGTCGGCGGCGGTCACCCCTCGTAGCGACTGTCTTCGAGCGACACGATGACGTTCTTGTCGCGCTCAATCCATTTTTTGATGCGCCGGTGGGATTCGGGGCGATGGGCGTTTTTATCGCGCAGCATGGCGCGGTCCGCATCGCGCAAAAGTTGGGACACGGGGACCGCCGGATCGTCGGTGGAAGCCAGCCCGAAGGACAGCAGGACGGGCATGTCCCCGCGTTCGTTGGCGGCTTCGAGTCCGCGCCGTATCCGCTCCAGAATATCCCGGGCCTTGGAACTGCCGCAGCCGGGCAAAAGAAGGACAAACTCGTCTCCGCCCATGCGGGCCGCGCAGTCGGTGAGGCGCAAATGTTCGCGCAGCAGGACGGCCGTCCGGCGCAACAAGTCGTCCCCCGCGTTATGGCCGAGGTAGTCGTTGATCAGTTTGAGTCCGTTGACGTCGCAGGAGATGACGCTGACCGGACGCACCCGGGCGCGTTCCATGTTTTCCACTTCCAGATCGCAAAAGGCGCGGCTGTGCAGACCGGTCAGAGCATCGTTTTTGACCAGTTCCTCCAGGCGTTCGCGTTCGCCCTGGGACGCGGAGATGTCCGTGTGCAGTCCCACCAGACGGGTAGCCCTGCCGTCGGCGTCACGGTGGGTGACGTATCCTCGACCCATAATCCAGGCCCACGCTCCGTCGGCCTTGCGCATGCGGTAGGTACATTCGAAAGAGTCGCCCATTTCGGGTGTTTCCACCAATGCCCGCTGCATGGGCACGATTTTGGCATAGTCGTCGGGATGAATTTTGGCTTCCCATACGTCGAAACGGGCGGGGAAATCTTCGGCCGTATAGCCCAGCATGGAAAGATAGCGCGGGCTGTAATATACTCTGTCGGTGGTGGCGTCCCAATCCCACAGGCCGTCGCCCGTGGCGTTGACCGCCAGGAGCAGGCGGCCGCTTTCCCGATTGTCGGGTTCGTTGGACGAGGAAAAATCAAGCGCGCTGCGTAGGCTGCCTCCCAGCGTCACCGCGCGGCCGTCCGCATCGCGTTCCAGCACCGACCCCCGCAGGTCCATCAGGGCATAATCGCCGCTTTCTCGCCGTATCTGGATCAGATCCTCAAACACATCGCCGGTTTCGGTGCCCGCAATGAGTTTTTTATGGCGGCACAGCATGCCGTCGCCGTCCCGCAGGCGGCTTTGCCAGTCCGACAAATCCATGACGCGCGCTTCGGGGCTGAAACCGAGCAACGCGGCGCATCGACCGTCCATACGGGTACAGTGGCCGCGCACGTCGCAAGTCCAGAAGCCTGCTCCTCCGGGGAGCGTGCCTGTCCGCTCCGTCGGCATGGGGGATTCGCCCGCCACGGAGCACTGGCCCAGGACGCGTACGGGGCGTCCGCCGTCGTCTCGGTCCAGAACAAGCAGCCGTTCCCGAACCAGCAGCCCTTCGAAGGGGTAGGAGGATTCAAGAAAATTTTCGTTCGGCGTTTCCAACACCTTGCGACGGCTTTCGGCCAGCGTGGAAAGAAAGCTGGCGGGCACTCGTTTCAGAAAGTCGCCCATGGTGACCGGCGGGTGGGGCAGCCTGAAAGCCTGAAGCGCGCCCGCGCTCAGGACCAGACGGTCGGAAGGCACATGCCATTCCCACAATGCCTCGCCGGAAGCGAAGGGAAAGTGGAGCCCTTCGGCGTGTGTGTTCATAGAGGCGCTCCGTCGTGTCGGCAGAAAAGAAGAATCCGTGGCCTGCGGGCCGGGTTGATGCAAGCCATAGTAGCGCCGTCGGCGCATGTTGTCATCCGTTGGGGCGTTTCCGCCCGGAAGGAACGCGACAGGAAGCGGCGGAAGGAAGCATGGGGCGCCAAATCGGGTTGACAGTAAATCGGATTGGTATAGTATAAAGCAAAAATAAATTATATTTTGCATGGATCAGCAACCCCTGATTTTCGGCAAACGCTGATTTTTTCGATATCCTCAATGGGGGGATGCCGTGAAACCGGCCGTGTTCCTGATATGCCTTTGTTGCTGGCTTGGGTGGCCGACGGGTTCGGCCGCGGCCGGGCCTGACGCCATGCTGAGGCGGCAGGAGCAGATTCAGCGGAGTCTGGACGAACGGCAACGCGAACAGGAAACCGAATTCCGCCGCCGAAACGAGGCGTCCACGCCGAGGCCGGAACTTGCTCCGCTGCCTGAAGAACCCGTCTCTCCCGGCGCTCCCTGCATGGACGTCGAGGCCATCGACGTCGAAGGCGTCACTCTGCTGCCGTCCCGCGTGGTGCGCCGGGTGACGGAGCGTTATTCGCATCGCTGCCTGAGCATGGCGGACATCAACAATCTGTTGCGGGATATGACCAACGCGTATATCGAGCGTGGCTACGTCACGGCCCGGGTTTTTGTGCGGCCAGACGAACAAGATGCCGGGCGCTTGGGCCTGCTCGCCGTGGAAGGTTTTTTGGAAAAAATTGTGGTGCGCGACGGCGGGTCCGGCGACAAGCACCGACTGCGAACGGCCTTTCCCGGTCTGGAGGGAAAACCGCTCAATCTGCGGGACCTCGAACAGGGGCTTGATCAACTGAACCGCCTGCCCTCGTGCGACGCCGCCATCGATCTCGCGCCGGGAGACGCGGTGGGCGGAAGCGTGATGTACGTGGAGCTGCGGCCGTCCCGATCCTGGCGTTTCGGGGGAGGAGTCGACAATCTGGGCCAGAGCGACACCGGTGCCTGGCAGGGCTCCGTATTTCTGGAAAAGGACAACGCCCTCGGGCTCGGCGATCAGTGGGCGCTGTCTTTTTCCCGGGATCTGTTGTTTTTTTCGCCAGGCATGGCGGAGGAACAGGTGTTGCGCGGCGCCACCGGCGAAGCGGATTACCTCCACCACGGTAGTTACAGCCTTTCCCTCTACGGTTCCTTGCCTTTGGGCTATTGGACCTTTTTCCTGTCCGCGGGCCGCTCCTGCTATCAAACCTCCATACGGGGGCAGAATTTCGGCTACGCCTATGACGGCGCGACGGACACGCTGAAGCTGGAAGCCTCGCGTGTGGTGCACCGCAACGCCGTGGGCAAAACTTCCGTGGGGCTGGCCCTGGGCGTGCGGCGCGTGGTCAACGACATCGACGGCTTGCGCCTGACCGTCAGCAGTTACCAGTTGACCACCCTGACCGCGTCGCTGCGCCACAGTCGTGCGATGGGCGGCGGTTCGCTGTCGGCTCTGCTCGAGTATACGCGGGGAGTGCCCTGGCTGGGGGCCTCGCCCGAACGGGGCGGCGGCCACGACGTGCCCCGCGCCGGATTCGACAAACTGTTTGCCCGGCTGTCCTGGCATCGCCCTTTCGTCTGGGGCGGCCAGGCATGGTATGCGGATATCGCCGCAGCCGGACAGATGGGCGGTCAAACCCTGTATGGGGCGGAACGGTTGAGCCTGGGCAGCCTGTATACTGTGCGGGGGTTTCGGGAACACAGCCTGAGCGGCGAAAACGGCGGCTATGTCCGGGTGGAGGGCGGTTGGGATCTGCCCTGGCCGGAACGTTGGCGCGACGGGCCGGTGGGCGGTTTGCAGGCGTTCGTCGCCTATGACGCGGGCGTTATCCTCAAAGACCCGGACGATCCCTTTGAGCGCGGCCGTCTGCAAGGCGTCAGCGCGGGACTGCGCACCCTGGGCCGGACATCGTTTGAAGCGACGCTTTCCCGCGCGCTGTCCGCTCCGGCGTTTATGCGTCCGCTGGGAACGGAACTGTATATGTCGTTTAGACATACGTTTTAGAGCGACTTTGGAAAACCATGCCGCGTTGACGGAAACGATATTCGACCGCTCCGCCGGGGATGCGAACCGGCGGGAAGGGGAGACGGTATGAACGTGTTGCGTCGGAGTCTGGTGTACGTACTGGCGGCCTTGTTGACCGTTCCTTCTCCGGTTTTCGCCGCCGGGATCGTGGCCGACCCCGCCGCCGCGCCCGGCAGGCGGCCCGACGTGACCGCCGCCCAAAACGGCGTGCCCCTGGTCAATATCGTCGCGCCTTCGGCATCCGGGCTTTCCCACAACCAGTACAGCGATTTCAACGTCCGCCGCGAGGGGGCCATCCTCAACAATTCCGCCGCAGTCAGCCGGACCGAACTGGGCGGCGTCATCGCGGGTAATCCCCATCTGGCGGGCCACGCTCCGGCCCGGACCATCCTGAATGAAGTCACCGGACAGAACCGTTCCCGCATCGAAGGATACGTGGAGGTGGGCGGCAACCGGGCCGACGTCATTCTGTCTAATCCCAACGGCGTGACCATCAACGGCGGCGGGTTTCTCAACACGGATCGGGCGCTGGTCACCACCGGACGGCCGGTGGTGGACGGCGCGGGCGACCTGGATCGCATCGAGGTGCGGGAAGGAACCGTGCGGGTGGAAGGCAAGGGGATCAACGCTTCCAATCTGACCGCGTTTGATGTGGTCAGCCGGGCGGCGGAAATCAATGCGGACCTGTATGCCGCCGATCTCGGCATAGTCACCGGGGAAAATGCCTACGATCCGGTCGCGCGGCGGGCCACGCCCCTGACGGACGGCTCCGCGCCGGTCCCCAGGGTGGCCATTGATTCCTCGGCGCTGGGCGGCATGTACGCCGGGCGTATCACGCTGATCTCCACGGAAAAGGGCGTGGGCGTCAATCTCGACGGCATGGTCCAGGCCCGGGGCGGGCTGACCATAACGGCCGACGGGCGTCTGTCCGTGCGAGATGTCCGGGCCGGGGGCGATGCGCTTTTGTCCGCCGCGGATGATGTGCGCGTGGGCGAACTGGCCGGGGCGGACGGTTCCTTGACCGTGGCGGGCCGCGCGGTGGAGGCGCGCGCGGCGCGGCTGAGCGCGGGCGGAGACATGCGGATCACGGCGGACCGGGGCATGAACCTGGGCGGAGCGGCCCGGGCCGAAGCCGGGGGCGCGCTGTCCGTGACGGCGGCCGAAGTCCGGGCTGACGGCGGATCGCGCATGACCGGACATTCCCTGGACGTGCGGGCAGACCGGGTGACTCTGGCCGACGCCGCCACGGCGGAAGCCTCGGATACGGCGGCCGTGGTTTCCTCCATTCTGACGGTGGACACGGGAGCCGCCGTCCGGGCTGATAGTCTGACGTTACGGACCGGCGAGCTGTCGGTGGACGACGGCGAACTGGCCGCCGTGCGGCGGCTGACGGCGGATGCGGCGACTCTGACCGCCCGCCGCGCCCGGGTGGTCTCGGGCGGGGATATGACCGTAAAGACGGACGGCGCGCTACGGCTTGAGCGGGGTTCGTCGCTGCTGGTCGTGGGCGACGCCGCCCTCGCCGCCGCAAGCCTGAGCCTGGACGGAGCCGAACTGTATGCCCGCAATCTGGGCCTGCGGGCCGACACCCTGACTTTGGACAACGCCGCGCTGGCGGCGGCCGTGGGGCGGGCGGCTCTGGTAGCGTCGACATTGAGCGCGCGCGGCGGGGCCGAGGCGCAGGGCACCGATCTGGACATTCAGGCCGATGCTCTGGCGCTGCGCGACGGCACGCTGAAGGCCGGGCGGGACGCGAGCGTCGTGGCCGGACGGGTGGATAACGAGCGGGGGCGACTGCTGGCGGGCGGCAACGTGTATCTGAACGCCGATGCGTATACGGCGCGGGGCGACCGGCAGGAGTCCGGCGCGGACCTGTCCGCGACGGCAGGCGCGCTGTTCGCGGGCGACACGTTGACCATGCGGCTGGGCCGCGACCTGACCCTGAACGGGGGGCTGATCGCGGCAGGGAAGGCTTTTGACCTGGGCACGGCCGAACTTCGCGCCGACGGCGGCGCGCTGCTGCACGCCGGAGGCGACGGCGGGCTGTCGGTTTCCGGAACGGTGGCCTTGTCGGATGCAAAAATCGGAGGCGGGCAGGCCCTTCGGCTTCAGGTCGGCGATATGGACCTGACCGGGGCCACGGTGAGCGCGTCCGGCTCGCTTGATCTGGCTTCGGACGGCGGTATTCGCGTGGATGCGGGCAGCGCCCTGATCAGCGCCGGAAACATGAACCTGACCGGACGCGCCGTGAGCAACCGGGGCTTGATATATGCCGGGTCCGGATTGACGGCCGCCGTCCGCGATACACTGGAAAACCTGGCCGGAGCGGATATCCTGGCCAAGGGCGATATCCGTCTGACCGGGGCCACGGACGGGGAACGCATGGCCGAACTGCACAATCAGGCGGCCTCCATCGAAAGCCTGGACGGCGGCGTCGTGATCCGGGCCGGGCGCCTGTTCAACGACGGGGGCAGCGCCACCACGACCACGGTGGCGGACGGATACGATTACACCATTATCGGCTGGTACGGCGATACTTCCCTGCCCCACGACAGCAACGCGGCGCGCTACGATCCCGAGGACGAAAAAGACCCCACCGCTCCCCTGTACCCTTACGGTCCGGACGGCAGCAAGAACTACATGCGATTGCGGCGTTATTTGAACAAGGCGTCGGGCTCGGTGGCGGCCTATGTGGCGGCCATGAGCGCGCAATACGGCATCCCCGCCGAACTGCTGGGCAAATACGAGGGCCTTCAGGAGTGGAAGGAATACTCGCGGGAAGTGGTGGACCGCGCGCCCGCTCCGGCATCGCTGATGGCGGGCGGCGACATGCTGATCGAAGCGGGCAGCCTGGAAAACGTGCTCAGTTCCATCACCGCGGGAGGTTCCATCTCCATTGAAGCGGGCAGCTTGCGCAATCAGGGTCTGGAACTTTCGCGCCACACGAATATCGAACGGGCCTTCATCAGCACCGGCGGCAGCGGTACCTGGCAGATAGGCGCCATCGACAAGGCCTATTACCAGTTGCGCGAGGTCGTGGATGTGGTGCCCGCCGTCATCGCGGCGGCCGGGGCATTGAACGTCCATACTTCCTCCACGTTCAACAATGCCGCCATGAAAAGCGGCGAGGCTTACGCGGGCACCGCCTCGGGCACGCCGGCCATGACGGATTTCGAGGTCGGCGGCACGCTGAAGCCGGTCGAGCGCGACTGGTCCGACGTCCGGCCCCGGCTGTCCATTGTTCCGCCGGGCGGCGTTTTCGTCATGGTGGACGATCCGGGTCATCCCTATCTTATCGAGACCGACCCCCGGCTGACCGACCTGGGGACGTTTTACGGTTCGGAGTATTTTTTCGACCTGATGGGGCTGGATCGGAACCGGCATGAAACCCGGCTGTTGGGCGACGCGTTTTACGAAACCCGCCTGATCCGGGAGCAGCTTCTGGACCGGACCGGAAGTCGTTTTCTGTTCGAGGGCGTGTACGACGACGCCGAAACCATGCACCGCCTGATGGACAACGCGGCCGAGGAGGGCAAGGCGCTGGGGCTGACCGTGGGCACGGGCCTGAGCGCCGAACAGGCGGCCCGCCTGACCCGGGACATCGTCTGGCTGGAAGAAACGGAATACATGGGGCAGACGGTGCTGGTCCCCCGCCTGTATCTGTGTGAACAGACCCTGGCCGAACTGGACGCGCGCGGAGCCGTGCTGAGCGGCGGCGACGCGACCATCCGGGCCGACGGCGATGTGAACAATTCCGGACTGATCGCGGGCGACGTGGTGCGTCTGGCCTCCACCGCCGACATTCTGAACCGGGGCGGGGATATTATAGGCCGCAACGCGCTGGTGGCGCGGGCCGACGGCAGTATACTCAACCAGAGCGGCGGCCTGAGCGGCGGCGATATCAGCCTGACGGCGGGCGGGGATATCCGCCTCGAAACCCTGTTGGAGCAGGTCGGGGCGGCCAACGGCGTCGAGTCCCGCGTCGGGCGGGCGGCGGCGGTGAACGCCTCGGGGGCGCTGACCATGCGGGCCGGGAACGACATCCTCCTGTCCGGCGCCACGGCAAACGCCGAGGGGACAGCGCTTCTGTCGGCCGGGAACGATATTGTTTTGGGCGGCGAAAGCGCATCCTTCTCCCGCGTTTTCAAGGGCGGCCATTCGTCGTTGAGCGGCTTCATGGGCAGCGCAGTGAACGGTGGCGATGTCACGTTGGACGCGGGAGGCGATCTGACGTTGGCCGGAAGCCGCGTGGCCGCTGAGAACGGCGCGGAGCTTCAGGCCGGGGGCGATCTCAGCCTGATCGCGATGCAGGGGGAATCGCATTATTACCACCACGAGTCCCGCAAGGGCTCGATGTTCAAAAGCGGGTACAGCCGCACCGAGCAACGCGACGAAACCGGGTTGGTCGGCTCGGCCGTGACGGCCGGGGGCGATGTGAACCTGACCGCCGGAACGGGAGCGGAACCGGGGCGTTTGTTGATGCACGCTTCGTCCGTGGACGGCGGGGGCGACGTGTCCCTGACGGCCACGGGCGATGTGGTCGCGGTGTCCGGGGAGGAAAGCTTTCACTCGTTCTCCGCGTCCAGTTCCACCAAGTTCCTGTCCGCCAAAGCGTCCGCCTCCGAACAGGCCGCCGTCACCCCCGGGGGGAGCGACATTCACGGCCGCAATGTGACCATCGGCGGCGGCGACAACGTGTTGATTTCCGGTTCCACGGTCACGGCGGACGAGGATTTGAAGGTCGCCGCCGCCGGGGACGTGGTCGTCAACGCGGCCGCCGAAAGCGCAGCCGCGCGCAGCGAAAGCAAGCGCAGTCGGGCGGGCCTGCTGGGGCTGAGCGGCGGCACGTTCGAGTTTTACTCCAAGACCACGACCAAGGACGCGGCCCAAAGCGTGGGCAACGCGGGCAGCGTGCTGAGCGCCGGACACGACCTGACCCTGGACGCCGGACGGGACGCCACGATCATCGGGTCCGCCGTGGCGGCGGGCCACGACGCAAGCCTGAGCGCCGGGCGCGACGTCAATCTGCTGCCGGGGCAGGAATACGGCTTCCGGTCCCACAGCGAAAAGCGCGAAAGCATTGGCATCGGAGCGTCTTTCTCAGCCTCGGGCCTGGGGCTGTTCGCCGGATATCGCGCCACGGAACAGGGCCTGGAACATCAGGGGGACTATACGGCCGGTTCCCTGGTCAGCGCCGGAAACGACGTCGCCGTCAAGGCCGGGCGCGACGTCAACCAGGTGGGTTCGCACATCGACGCGGGCCGGGATGTGGCCCTGGACGCGGGGCGGGATTGGAACATGACCGCCTCGTACGACACGGAAAGCCTGCACCAATACATCAAACAGACGCAGGTGGGCATCAGCGCTTCGGCCGGTTCCAAGGCGTGGGACGCGGTGCGCGCCACGGGCAGGCTGCCGGAGGAACTGACGGCCGGACGCGGCGGGGCGGGATACAGCGCGCTGACCGCCGCCGGGGCCGGACTCCAATACGTGGATGCCGTCAACAGCGGGCTTTCCGAGTTGCTTTCGGCGTCCGTATCGGCGGGCGCGTCCTCGTCGCGCACGGATTATCGCGGCGCGACGTCCACGGCCCAACCTTCCGGCGTATACGCGGGCCGGGACGTTCAGGTGGAAGCCGGGCGCGATATCATTATTGAGGGCGGACGCGTCGTGGCGGAAAGGGATGTGAGCCTGGACGCCGGGCGCGACCTGACGATAAGCGCGGCCCTGAACACGGGGTCGTCCTCCACGACCTCCTCCAGCGCGGGCGCCGACGTGGGGTTGAAAGGCTCCATCGGTGCCAGCGGCGTCGGCGGAGGCGTCAACATGAGCGCCTATGCCTCGGGCTCGACTTCCTCCGGCCGCTCGGACACGCGGGTCGACGCCGTCATCGCGGCGGGCGACACGCTGTCCTCCTCGTCCGGCCGGGATACGACCGTGGCCGGGGCGCACCTGGAAGGCGATTCGGTGTGGATGGACGTGGGCCGCGATCTGACCGTGGCCAGTTTGCAGGATCACACGGAAAACGAAAGTTCGTCCTGGTCCGCCGGCGGCAGCGTCACGGTGGGGGCCGGAGTGAGCGGTTCGGTCGGTGTGAGCGGAGGGAGTTCCCATATGTCTTCCGGCTGGGTCAATACCCAAACAAGTATATTGGGCCAAAAGAAGACCATACTCCACGTGGGAGATACCACTCGCCTGGAGGGGGGACTTATAGCTTCGGCCACGGGTAATCTGTTGATTGATACAGGCTCTTTGATGTTTACGGATATACAGGGCAGCAAAAAGGGGGAATCGATAATATGGGGATTGAGCGGAAGCTATGACAGTAAGGCCAATGAAAGTATTACTTCGTGGGGAGTTAATCGCCTGCCTGTGGTAGAATTGGGCTATGCCAGCTTTGATCGTTACCAAAAGACACGTGCTACGGTGGGTGAAGGGCAGATCGTGGTTCGGGATGGTAGCGATACGGAAGCTCTTAATCGTGATGTGAGTAGAGCACAGGAGGAAATATGGGGGGACAATATAAAAATGAATCTCTTTATTTCTCCATCCACGATACAAGATATAGTGGAAGAAGGCCTGGATGGTGATTTAGGGCGAGCTTGGGCGTTCCCTAATACTATAGTTGGTCTAATAGGGGGGACTTTGGGGACAGGAGTTAATATACTTTTTGGAGAGAAAACTGAAATAATATATGATTGGAATGCTATAAATTTCACAAATACACCTTTTTATAAGTTAGCTAAGATATTTAATAATAATATAATTCCTGGGGCTATTACATTTGGAAATATTGAATTATATTCAGAAGGTATATACCCAAATAATTATAGTAGTGTTTATATTCCAAGCGATCCTCAATTAGCACTGCGATTATCAGGAATTACTCATTTAGAGTTCTCTACACATGAAGAAAAACATACATATCAGTATCAACATTACGGACCTTTTTATGGCTTATTTTATGTTTTAGGAGGGTTTGCTTCTGGTGATAATCCATTTGAATTGGAAGCGGATCAATATTCATTGTCAAATATGCATAGATGGGGGAAGGAATATCAAACTTGGTTTAGTGTTCCTCATTTTAATTGGTAGCTGTTGATCTTGGAGTTTATAGATTAATAATATATTTCTTTATAAGGAGAATGTCATGTTTATGAGGAAGAGTTATATTTTTAAATGGTTTCTTATAGGTAGTATTTTTTTATTAAACGGATGTATAATGCAAAGAAAGTTAAATAGTTATTATGATATTGGTTTAATAACGGACACATCGCATTACGCAGTAGCTATTTTTGAAAATAATGAAGCCGATAAAAGTATCGTTAAATTTAACTTTGCAGAAAGTAATGGATATATGATTCTTAATTTAGGGAATAAAAATAATACTACTAGATTTAAAGAATATGATGTACTCAATAAGTTATTAATTTTTAAAGATAATAAGTGTTTGAATATGTTTCGTGAATATATAGATATTTTACATAATAAAAGTATACCTACTAGTATTATAGAAAAAAGTATTATAATGTGCCATCCAGATATATATATGAGGGATGATATTTATACAATAACAAGTAAAATAACTATCCCTGATTATTTTACCTGTTGCTTTGTCCTGCCTGACGGAACACTAGAATGTAAATCTACAGATAATGATATACGTAATAAGGTTACGCGTATTCCATAAGAGATACTATGTATTAGATCCGTCGGAGAAAAATATTTAATCCTGCACTGGTATATATAAAAATCCTTTTGAAATTGAAGCAGATCAGTATTCATGGGATAATATGAATTCTTGGGGAAGGGATATTAATTCATTTATTGATATACCTTAGCTCGGCATCATTTAGCTTTTTTATAAAATCTATGCGTAATGGTAACATAGTAGGTTGTCAGGGACAAGGAATAGGTACACTTATTTATTCCGTAAATTTTAATGAAAGAGTTATGCCAGTTACTATTACAGTAGGCGATAATGGATTTATTGTAGGTGCAAATATAAATACAAGTGAAAAATGATACTATAAATTATTTTTATGAGATATAGAATGTAGCCTAATTGTTGTGAATAGAGGGAGAATTTACCATGAAGCAAATTATTCTTCAGGCAAATTATAATTACTCGCCTTTAAGGAGTTCTGATTTTCAAGATTTCTTTATATCTCCTTTAAAAATTGGTATTTCTCAAAATTTAAATGAGCAATTGTTTAAATGGAAAAATAAATATGTGGAAATAATAAATTGGGAAAATCCAAGGAATGGATATGTGCAAAATTCACCATATAGAAAATTTTTTATTGATGAAGGCAGTCATTTAAAAAAAGAATTAATTAAAGAGATAGGTAACCATTTTATTATTAAATATTATCCTATAGTTAGTGTGAGAACTTTTAAATTAATGGCCGATTATGATAGCCTTCTTTTACGTGATATAGAATATCCATTTTCTATAGAATTTAATAAGCTTCCAATTTCAGAGAATTTAATAAAGAGACTAGAAAATTGGGATGTTGCCTATGTTGCAACTTTAAATCAGGAATACCCTCCTCTTTCTGATTTTCCGACACCAGAAGAAAGAAAAAAATTTATGGAAGAGGGGTATGCTCTCCATCGCTTGTTACAAGAAGCGTTGAAAGATAATTTTGTTATTGAATACGAACCATTGCCGGAAAAAGAGGATGTGTGAAGCGGTGATAAGGATAAGCTTCGAAATATCATCTGACCGCCAGGAATGAGCGCCGGCGTGGGCCTGACAGACTCCATCGGCACCGGCGGCGTCGGCGGAGATTAGCGAGTCTTACGTCTCAGGCTCGAATTTTTGGGGCCGCACGGGCGCTCAGGGGGAGGCCATTACTTGGCCGGACCAGTTCTGAATCCGGGCTGGAAACGTATCCTTCGGAGGCCCCGCCGTTTGGCGGTAGCCCGCTCATCCAGCCCGACTTGTCCGAAGGATAGGATCCGAGTATCCATTCAAACGTCCTCGGTTGTGTATATTCCGCAGGCGTAGAAAGGCGGTCATACCGTATCAAAAACCACAGCTAATGCATTAAATGAAGTGTTTAATTTAAAGAGTTTTTTTATGTATAATACCTGCTCAGAATGTCGCGCTGCATTTCGTTTATATCCTGGTAAGATTAATCCGGACATTATTACAAGTATATTGTGTATAGAACCAACAGAAAAACGTATAAGGGGTGAATATATATTCACAAAACGTGGAAATAAGAGACGAATAGCTCATTCTGTATGGTTTCTTGTCTCGGATGTCGAAATAACATCCACGGATTTGAGAAATCATCTTATGTTTATTGTCCAAAAGTTTGGATTAATAAAAAATATTCCACTTTTTTTACAAAAAAACATGGCTGCTTATCAAAGAAAGACGGATATCGATTCTACAAAAAAATTTAACCAAATATATATGGGTATTAATTGTTCATGGTATCCTGAATACGATCATGGAGGACCTATTTTAGATATATCCATTATGCAAGAACTTTCGCAATTAAACATTCAAATTAATTTTTATATATATTTTACTTATGATATTAGTACAATTTTAGCCTTCCAGAAGGCCGCTGAAAAATTAGGAGTGGGAAAGAATTTAAATAACCATGATTGGATCGATATTTTAATTTATATAAAAAAAATATATAATATTCCTCCAAGTACTTTGGGTACGGTTTGTGAAAACGGAGATTTTCTTGATGATGAGGGAATGTTAATTTGTTCTCTTAGGGAGTTTGTTTCATGATTAAATTTGAATATAGAACTTCTTATAATCATGAATGGCAAACATGCGGAGAATGCTATGCTGTATTTTCCATTTATTCTAAAAGCATAAGTCCTGATAAAATAAGTCATATACTCCAATTGAATTCTACAGAACAATATATGCAGGGGGAAGATGTGTCCACGCCCTGGGGTAAAACGGTTAAGTCTCCCCAGTCATGTTGGTTTTTGTCCTCACAAAATAAGTTACATTCTAAAGACTTACGTGCTCACCTGCAATGGTTATTGGATATTATCCAGCCTATAAGTTTTAATATTAAAACGCTGCAAGAGGTCTCGGATATACAAATGCATATTAAGTGCATCTGGATTTCCCGTTACGGAGATGGGGGGCCATCTTTATGGCCGGAGCAGTTGCAGCAAATGGCATTTTTAGGACTGCCATGTTATTTTGATTTTTATTGCCAAGAACCTATGTTTACAGAACCATTGGTGGAAATTCCAACCTCCCGCAAGGATTGGAATTTTGGATATTTGACTTTAGATCACATGAAAAAACGCGGTTGGGTCTTGGAACAAATTCAAGAAGCAATCATAACGGGAAGGCAATTACCAGCAAATAATCATATTCATAAAGACAATGGTGCAATTCGCTATATACATCCTCAAACAGGAAAATCAATTATAATAGATATGGTAACACGTGAACTCATTCATATAGGAAAAAAAGATTTTCTTTATCCCAGTGATGACAGGTCATTTCCCGAAGACTTGCAAGATTATATTTTTGTGCGACTGCTTAATGAGGGAACAACTGTTTACAGGCCTGTAAAAGCATTTTATAAACAAGAAGATATATATTTTATCGATAATACTGTATTACTTGACTATCAAGATGAAGAATGGGAATTTAAACCAGGTAGTTATGTACATGTAAATAGGGAATTTTTGGCCAATGGCGAATATATTGTGGCGGGTAAGGAATTTTTTTTCAGAAAAAATAAGAAAGATATTTAATTAATTTTACCATTCAAAATTATTTTTATAATTTCAGTTCAATGGGTAATTAAGCTTCATCGGCAACAATTTGTTGGAGAAGAAAAAATGAAATTCATTATTTTGCAAGCTACCTATTATTGTAGTCCTTTATATGATTCTGTTCGTCATGAGTATATTGATTTATCTCATCTTCCTATTTCTTTACCATTAAAAGATGAGCTTAAACTATGGGCAGAAAAATTCAATCAATTAGTGGATTTTGAAAATCCTACTGAAGGATATATTGCAAGTTCTTTAGAAAGAAAAGAATTTATTTATACTGGATATAACTTACAAAATAAACTTATGAAAGAATTGGGGTATGATTATTCTATTAATTATTTGCCCATATTCTCCAATCGTACTTTACAATTATGGGATAATTATGAAGGTTCACCCTTTTTAGATAAAGAACCTCCATATTTTATTGAGGTGAAGCAAATGCCAATAACCGATCATTTGAAATATGAAATCAATCAATGGAGAGATTTTTACAAAAAAATAGTGGATTATGAGAATCCTAAAAACGGGTTCTTAAGAAATTCCTGGGAAAGAAAAAATTTTATTATACAAGGATATGAATTAAAAAATAAGCTTATTAAAGAACTTAGTCCTCATTCTTTCGCTATTGACTATATGCCTATACCCGAAGTGAGGACACTTAGATTTATGGCGGATTACGATAGCTTACCTTTACGAGACAGGGGATATCCTTTTTCCATAGATTTGAATGACCTTCCCATTTCAAAAGATTTGATAAGGAGACTGGAAGATTGGGATGATGCCTATGTGGCAACTTTAAATCAGGAAGATCCGCCTCATTCCGATTTTCCGACACCAGAGGAAAGAAAAAAATTTATTGAAGAGGGGTATACTCTCCAACGCTTGTTACAAGAGGCGTTGAAAGATAATTTTATTATTGAATATAAACCATTGCCGGAAAAAGCGGGTATGTGATGGTAATATGGTGTAAGAGTCGCACTATTGGGGAAATATATTCTTATACTCCCGTTCCCAGGGGAATCATAGAATTTTTTGGTATGAGATAAGGGGATTAGGATAAATAAATTTTATTGTCTATATAGGTAAAGCTTTTTTAGGCCGGGTTTTGATTTCCCGACATATTCAGCGGCATGCCCCCACATAGGGGCACCAGGCGCAATGGGGGCCGGGCCGGGGGCGCAGTTCCGGCGCGGCGCGCATATGGGTCAGCACGAAGCGCAGCAGCGCGGGAATGCGCGTGTGCAAGATGGCGGCGCGCTCCTCGTCGCTCCATTTGGGCCCCAGAAGCGGCACTTCCGCGCCGTCGCCCGCCAGATGCACCCAGGCGGCGTCGGCCACGGGCCGGGGTTCGTCCGGGGCGTCCTCACGGCTATAGATATAGAGATAACAGGGCAACTGGATGCTGGGCAGGGCATCGGCCAGCTCGGGCAGCGGGTCCGGGGCGCCGGGCGTCCAGGCGTCCAGGCGTTCCCATAAATCGTCCCCGCGCCAGAAGGCGGCGGGCACCTGGGGATGGCGACCGGTTTTGTAGTCGAGGATGATTTCGCCCTCGGGCCGCTTGTCCACCCGGTCCAGCACACCGTACAGCACATGGGAGCGTCCCGCCGCCTCCAGCGGGGCCGCGTGCCGGGCTTCCACCTGCACCAGCAGAAAATCGTCCGGCTGTGCGGCCAGAAAGCTTTTGAGCCGCAGCGGTCCGGCCGCTTCCAACATAAGCTGGCTTTCGGCGGGCAGGCGCTCGCGCAGGCCGCAGGCGTCCAGTTCCTCACGGAACAGGGCGGTCAGGCGCGCTTCGTCGATGTCGCCCCGGCGCACCGTGCGTCCGGCATAGGGTTCGTAAGCCCGCAACAAGACTTTGTGCAGCAGTTCGCCCACGCCGCGCGGGTCGTCGCCCTCCAGCACTTCTTCCAAAGGACGGATGGCGCACATCCGTTCCCGGAAGAAACGGGCCGGGCAACGGATATAGGCGTCCAGGCCGGTGGGGGCCAAGGGTTCGGCCAACAGGCTTTCCATACGGGCGGCCACGCTTTCGCTGCGGACGATGATCGCCCGGTCCCGCCGGTGCGGGGTCACCAGGGGAAAAGCCGCCGTCCGCAAGGGCCCCTCGCCGGGGGCCAGGCGGCGGCCCGCGGTTTTTTCTTCCTGCCACAGCGCTTCTTCCACAAAGCGGGAGCGCACCTTTTTGGCATCCAGCAGGCCCGAACTTTCCACGCCTTCCTGCCAGAACAGATAAACGTCCCTGGCCCCGGCCGCCAGCCGGTGGAAGGTGTGGGCGGCCAGCGCGTCGCGCCGACGGGTGTCGGGCAGCCCGAGCAGGCCGCGCAGGTTGTCGGGCAGCAGCGGGTCGTGCTGAGGTGCGCCGGGCAGACGGTCTTCGGTGAGGTCCATAAGGTACACCCGATCGAAGCGCAGCAGGCGCGTTTCCAACATGCCCAGCACTTGCAGGCCGGTGAGCGGATCGGCCTCGAAGGGCACGCGTTCATCGGCCAGACTCTGCCGGATCATGGCGAACAGAGTGTCGGGGGGCAGCGCGTCGTCGGCCAAAGCGTTGTCGGCCAGGTGGGGAATAACCCGCTGCATAAGCCGGAACAGACATTCCGCGTCCAGGGGAAAGCGAGGCCAGATATGGCGGCCGTAAGTCAGCAGCAGATCGCACAGGGCGGCCAGACCGGCGGCGGCCCCGCGCAGGGTGTCCACTTTTTCCCAGCTTCCCACCAACACGTTCATGACGTGTTCCAGGCCCTGGCCCAACGCTTCGTCGCACCCCTCGTCGTCCGTCCGTCCGGGGCCGCCGGAGCCGCGTCCGTCCAGGTCGCCGAGCACTTCGTCCAGCAGATCGGCGGTCAGCGCGGCGGGGTCCGCCAGGCGGCCGCCGGAGCGCAGACGCTCTTCCAACAGGCGCAGCAGGGGCCGCAAAGGCTTGCCGTCGGGGCGTGCGTCCGTCGTTTCGGGCGGCAGCCGCAACATGCGCACGTAGGGGTGACGGATCAAGTCCAGCAGGGGGCGCCAGTGCGTCCGACCGTCGGGACGGCGGCTTTCGCGCACGCGGAACACCGTATCGGCCAGCCGGGCGAGCAACGAGCGGTCCAGCGGATACCCCAGAGAAATATTGACGTCTTTGCGGGGCAGGTGGTGCAGGGTGGGCATGAGC
>UQJT01000019.1 GCA_900541395.1 uncultured Desulfovibrio sp. | reverse complement strand
TTAGGCCCTTATAGGGCTGGAGCAAACCACCCGCTATGCGGGTGGTTGTGATTATGGCTGCATTTGAACTTTCGGCGGGCCGTCCGGTCCGCCGGAGTTCCTCCTCCTCCTCCTCCTCCTCCTCCTCCTCCAGCGGCTTCAGTGCTCTTTATATTGCGAAGTTATGTTCCTGGCCTTGTTTGCTTGCAAGCATCATGGTTTGCATATCTTGCAGGGTCTGTACCCCGCCTGTATTGCCGCATTGCGGTTGGAGAAATGCGCCGTGCAGCGTTTGCAGTTATAGTACCTGCAACTTGACCTATGGAAGATACCTGAACTTGTGTTTCCGGAATATCTTTCTTTGGCGGCAGCATACATCCTGCCGGAAGATGCGGAAGGAGCGTCTTTCAATACTCCCTCGCTTCGGTCCGCATTTCGGTACTCCCACGGCAGCGCCGGGGAAGCGTCGGCCGGCCGCACCATGTCGCTTTTCAAAAGCTTGTGGTTCAATATCGTTGCCCTCGGCACGGGTGCGATACCGACGGCGCGCCCGCAGCGGTCGACGTCCGTCACGTCTGTATGGACGGCGTTCCCGTCGTCGATGTCCGCAATTTTGCCTGCAAAAGGTTGAGAGGCGGAGGCTTGAAGGGCGGGGACGGCCCATAGCAGAAGGCCGAGAACAATACTTGCGAAAATACGTACCGGGAAAGACTTGTCGACGGGCATAGGGGACCTCTGGTGCGGGCGGAAAGTTAGGATGAGGGGCAAACGCTCCAGAAAATTCCCCATGATTTTTTCAGAGGCTCTGTCGCGGTCACTGATTGCTTTTTTTTGAAAACTCACGTTGACGCAAAAACAGCCCGTGTTCCATATAGCCGGCGGTGGTCGTAGTCGTCAGGCGACGAAAGCGTCTTGCGAACGGCGACAGCATGAATAAGGCGCCGTTCGGCCGACGCTGGCGGAAGCGCGCCGAACAAACAAGAGCCTGTCCGGCCCTGCGTCGTTGCCGTGTGTATCCGTACGTCTCGCAAGCTTGGCTACGGCTATGCTCGTTCCTCCGGCGATTTTACGGTATTTTTTTTGTCCAGGTTCAATTATTGGGGCAGAGTCTTTGGAAAAAATATATCATAGTCAATTTGTCGATAGTATTATCCGAGCTTCCAGTGACGGTGTTCCACGGTAACGGCATACCCGGCCTGGCGCAGTGTATGGGCCGCCAGCTCGGTCATGGCCACCGAGCGATGCCGGCCTCCGGTGCAGCCCAGCCCCAAGGTCAGGCGATAGCGGCCCTCGCTGTCGTAATAGGGCAGCAGAAAGAGCAGAAAATCAAGAAACCGGTCCCGAAACAGACGGGCCGAACCATCGCCGAACACGTAGTCCGCCACAGGGGCGTCACAGCCCGACAATGGGCGTAGTTCCTCGATAAAATAGGGATTGGGCAGAAAGCGCAGATCGAATACCATGTCCGCATCGCTGGGTACCCCGTATTTGAAGCCGAAGCTGACCAGATGCACGCGCATGGCGTGCGCCTGCACGCGGGCCTGGTTCCAGCGGTGTTGAATTTCGCGGCGCAGATCGTGCAGAGTGAAGGCCGAGGTGTCGAGCACCAGATCGGCGGCTTCCCGCACAGGCGTCAGCCGCCTGCGTTCTTCGGCCACGGCTTGCTCCAGGCCCAGGCCCTCGCGTTCCACGGGGTGGGGGCGGCGGGTGGTTGCGTAACGACGCAGGATGACTTCGGGCCGGGCTTCCAGAAAAAGCAGGGCGGGATGGGTTCCGGCGGCGCGCAGATGCCCCAGGGCTTCGCTCAAGGTCTGGATGGTGGCGCCGCGTCGGAAGTCCATGCCCAGAGCCAGGCCGCGGAAGTGTTCCATATCGGGCTTGCGGGCCAGGTTCAAAAATTCGGGCAGCAGAGCCGGGGGCAGACCGTCGGCGGTAAAAAAGCCTACGTCTTCCAATACCTGGAGGGCCGTGCTTTTACCCGCGCCGGACAGCCCGGTGACGACCAGCAGGGTGGGAGCGGAGGACGGGGCTGCCGCTGTCGGGCCGTCGGAGAAGGAGGAAGAGGAATCGGAACATGCCATGGCAGGGCCGCCGGATTCGGAGGAAAGAAAGAAAAGGCCCGGAGGCCGGGGCCTCCGGGCCTTATGAAACTCGATAGACGACTTTAGAGCAAATTAACTTTGAAATTTTACGGTGTTAAAGTTTAAGGCACGCCCGCTTCGGCATCCAACAGCGCCGATGAATGGCGCTTATGCCTTCGCGGCGACCGCCTGCTCCGCAGCCGGAAGAGCATTTTCAAGCCGAGAATGCTCTAAACGGCAATGTCGGCGCGACGCGGCCGCCGAGCGGCCCGGGCTACGACAGGGGGTCGATCAGGCCGAAATCGCCGTTGCGTTTGCGGTACAGGACGTTGATGCGTTCCAAATCGGCGTGGAAAAACACCAACACCTCACCATCCGTCTGCTCCAACTGAAGCAGGGCTTCGTCCAGGTGCAGAGGCTTGGGCGAATAATTTTCCGTACCGTTGACCACCTTGGTGCCGTTTTCTTCCTGTACGTCGTACGTGTAGATGTCGACGTTGGCGTCGCGGCTTTTGCGGCGGCTTTGATGGGCTTTTGCGGCGGCCTTGCGGACCTGGGATTCGATCTTGTCGGTGACCAGGTCGATGGTGGCGTACATGTCGTCGGACTGTTCGGAGGCGGTGATGTTCAGGCCCTCGCCGGTAAGTTTGATTTCCGCGCGATGGCGGTGCTTGTCCACCGCGAGCACAACCTGAAGATCCAGAGCGGGCGACTTGCCCAGAAAACGCCCCGTCTTTTCAAAACGACGCCGGGCGTACTTTTTCAGATGTTCGGAAGGTTCGAAGTTCTTGAAGGTGAATTCAATGTGCATAAGGAACCTCCAGGTAAGGGATGACCGGCTCCCCGCGTTCCGGGCAAAGGATATCCGGCTGCTATGGAATGACTGTAGGCGTTTTTGTCGGCTTTGTCGAATCCTCTAAATCGCGCAGCGTCCTGTGACGGCGATCCGATGGGGCATGGTCATGCGGCCGGATTTGTGAGGCGCGCGGATACGGACGGCTACGCGTCGGGACGCTTGCGCCAGCTTTTTTCCTCGCCCAGAGCCAGGCGGCGGATATTGGATCGATGGGTCCAGAAGATGATCACCATGAGAATCAGGGCCAGGGGCAGCAGATCCCAACGACCGGACAGCGGGTAGAAGATCGCCAGGGTCGTGATCAGGGTCAGCGAACCCAGGGAAACGTAACTGGTGACGGCAATGACCGCCAGGCAGCACAGCACCGCCCCTGCCAGAGGCCAGAAGCCCAGAGGCAGCAGAACTCCGATGGTGGTGGCCACGCCCTTGCCGCCGTGGAAACCGAGAAACGGCGACTTGATGTGTCCCGCCACGGCGGCCAAAGCCACGGAGGAGTGGAATAGGGCCGAGGGGTCCAGATGCAGCGCGGTCCATACGGGCAACGCCCCCTTGAGCAGATCGCAGGCCAGGGTCAGGATTCCGAAGGGCAGGCCGCACAGACGCGCCACATTGGTGGCGCCCGGGTTGCCGCTGCCCGCCCGGCGGGGGTCGATGCCCTTGCCGAGTTTGGCGATGACCACGCCGAAGGGGATGGCTCCCAGAATAAAGGCCAGCGCGACCCAGGCCGGAAGAAGAAGCGCGGACATGACGAAGCCTCCGGGTTACAGATCGGTCGCGCCGTCGGGGGTGGCGGCTTGCGGGACGATGGGGGATGCGGGAGATTCGATACCGTTCGGGGGCGCTTCCGACGGAGCGTCCGCTTCCGGCGTGAGAGGGAATTCCGGGGCGGGCTCGGCGGCCGTTTCGGCCGGGGCGTTCTCCACGGGGGAGTCGTCGTTCGAAGGCGGCTCGGCGGGCGACGCGGGGAGTTCGGGAAGCGGAGGCGTCTCCGATGCGGCGGGAAATTCCGGCACATCCGCAGCATTCCGTCCGCTTGCGTCTTCAGGCAGAGGTATCGGCGCGGTATCGGCGGGGACATTTTCAGGCGCAGGCGTCGCCGGGGGAGTCATGCCCTCACGCGCGGCCAACACGTAAGGTTGATCCACAATCCACTGACGGTGGATCTCAAAGATGTCGGAAGGCTTGTCCGTCCACCGCCTCCAGTCCTTTTCCCGCATGGCCACTACGGCGCGGGGATGTTCGGCCAGGAAGGCCGTCAGGGCCGCGCCGTCGTTCAGGTCCGGCACCACGGTGTCCGGGCGGGGTGCGTCGGGCGCGGCGGCCGCCAGAGTTTCATCCAAATAGTAGGCGTAGACGCCGGGGTAAACCCGATAAGCGGCCGGGGCATATCCCCGGCGCACATATTCGGCCATAACTTCGGCCTGGGCCCGTGGGCTGAGCATGGTGTCCAGCGATGGGGCCACCGCCAGCGCATAGGGTTGCATGAGAAGCACTATGCCCAGACCGGTCGACAGCAGGGAGCCGTCGGGCAGGGAGCGGCGGGTGAAGAACAGCAGAACGACGGCCAGCAGCAGGAGCGCCAACCCCATGAAGGCCAGGCCCGAGGTGTTGTCGAGGTAGGCGCGGGCCACGGCGGGCAGGGTGGTGGTCCAGCTCTCGGGCAGGAGGGGCAAAAGCCGGGGACCGAACTGGGCCGCCACAAAAAGCAGTCCCAGCAGGCCGAAAAAGAGGCCCAGGCAGAAAAAGAACCAGCGACTGCGGCGCGGGCTCAGGAGCAGCAGGGCGCGGGCGGTGAGCACGGCCAGCGCGGGCAACAGGGGCAGCAGGTATATGGCGATTTTGCCGCTGACGGCGGACAGCAGAGCCGTACCGCCGATCACGGTCAACCACAGCCAGCCCCGGCCGCCGTCTTCGCGACGGGCCTTCCAGGCGGCGGGCAGACGGCGGCAGGCTTTCCACCAGTCAATGAATGGGATGAGCAGAGTCCAGGGCAGCCATATCAGGGGCAGGGCGGCCAGATAATACCACCAGGGCGCGGCGTGATGCCAGGCGTTGACGATGCGTCCGGCGATTTGGGGGCCGAAGATGTCGCGCAGGTAGTCGCTTTCGCCCTGAAAGAGCAACGCTCCCATCCAGGCCGACAACATGATGAGCATGAGGAGGAAGCCGAACAGACCGTCCCGGCCGTTCAGACGGCCGGGCGTGCCCCGCCAGAAGAGAAAAAGCACGCTGGACAGCAGAGGAAAAGCCAGGCCCAAGGGGCCCTTGATCAGGGTGGCGATTCCGGCCAGAACAAAACCGAAAGTAAGCCAGACGGGGCCGCTTTTTTTGATCCAGCCGCGATACAGGCACAGCAGGCTGAGCGTGATGACCGTGGCGAACAACAGGTCCATGCGCGGATAATGGGCCGTGCCTGCCACGAACAGGCAACCGAGGCTGATAAGCCCCGCGGCGAAGGACACCCGGCGGTCGTGGCCCGTGGCCCTGGCCAGCAGCCAGGTCGCGCCCGTGAACAACACGGCGGACAGGGCCGCGCCCAGAAAAAAGAGCAGGGGCTGGTCCACGCCGGGAATGCGGTCCAGCAGGTTCAGAAACCAGAAATACAGAGGCGGCTTGTCCGGATAGGGCAGACCGTTGAGGTTCAGGGCCAGCCAGTGTCCTTCCAGCAGACGCATATATACGTCGGCGTGGCGCACTTCGTCCGAGAACCATAGGGGCCGTACGACCAGGAGTTGGGACAGGGTCATGAGGGCCGTGAGCAGCATCAGCACGGGCAGTCCGGCCAGGGACAGCCGCCGGAACAGACGCGAGGCCGGTCCCGGTTCGGTCAGTCCGGCGGGGGAAACGCGTTTGGGCCGGGCCGGTTTCGGACTTTTGCCGGGCCGCGCGCCCGGCGTGCGCGAGGAGGAAACTTTGTCCGCCGCCGGACGATAGCGGGAGGGAAGTTCCCCCTGCGCGGCGGCGGCCGCGACTTCCGGAGCCATAAGCGGGGCGGGGTCGTCCGCTGTGGGAGCGGCCGCGGCGGGGGAGACGGACAGTTTGTCGTCGGGCGTCGGAACGGCGGGCTCGCCCGCCGGAGGCACGGCGACGGCGTCGGAGGACGAGGCGGAGGTGTCGGAAAGCGGAGTTTCCGGCGTATCGGCGGGACGTTGGTCTTCGGTGCTCATGCGGACTCCTTGACGGAGGTGGTCGGTCCCCGACGGCGGCGGGGCGAAAGGCGGCCGGGTTCAGGCGCGCGGCGCGGCGGGGCAGTACATGATCAGCCGGGCGATGAGACTGCCCATGATCAGGCCGCCCACGAGATCCACGGGATGGTGGCGGCTTAACCAGATGCGGGAGTATCCCACAAGGACGATAAGCAGCGCAAGGGTTGCGTAGACCCAGATGCGGCGGAAGCGCAGGCCCAGGGGGACGGCCGAGGCCGTAATTTCCGTGGTGTGGCCGGAAGGAAAGGAATTGTACAGAAAGTCGAAGCTGAAAGGAGCGGGAGGCCAGGCCGCCAGAGGACGGGGCATGCCCAGGCCGTATTTGAGAGCCTGAGTGGCGGCCAGAGTCAGCAGCAGGGAAAATACAATGCAACGGCGGACAAGCATGACGTCGGGCCGGGGGAGGCCGTCCGGCCGCGGTCGGCGCAGGCCGTGAACCAGCAGGCAGAGGTATACGAAGTACAAAGGCAGGGAACCCCAGGCCGACAGGAGCCGCATGAAGACGGTGACGCGCGGGTGAGCGGCGGCGGCCGCCTCGTGGATCGCGCGTACCGGTTCGCCCCACCAGCTCCATTGCGTGCCGAGGACCAGCAGGACCAGCAGCATGGGCGCCAGCATCAGCAGGTGGCGCGCCCAGGGATAGCGGGGGCAGGCGTTGAGAGGACCGAAGAAATGTCGGAGACTCATGGAATGTTCCTGAATGATCTGGTTCACGGACGTCCGCCTTGGCCTGCCCCGACGGCGGCCAGGCGCACGACGCGGTATTGCCAGGGAGCCATGCGCAGGCGCAGATGATCGCGGCCCACGGCCACCCCCCGTCCGCTGACGAGATCGGCGCCCGGCTCGTCCGGCCGGATGAGGCCGGGGGGGAAATTCACGTCCGTGACGAAAGACGTGCCGGAAAAATTGCCCGCCGTCAGAAGATAGTCTCCGTCCGGCAACGCCGTCAGCACGCCCGCGGCGGCGGGGTGGGGCATGTCGACCCGGGCGACAAGGCGGCCTTGCGCCACCCCGGTTTGACGGCGCAGCTCGGCCAATCGCCGCAATTCTGAAGCGAAAGAATGCTCCTCGCTCAATTGGACGTCCAGGGAGGGATATATCTGGACGGCTACGGGCAGGCCCTGACGGGTGGCGGTCCGGTTTGAGCCGTCCGGCGTCCAGGCCGGAGGGAGATCGCCGTTTTCCGTAGCGAACAGCGCGCCGCTCAGATCCGGGCCGGAGACGAGCAACAAGCCCGGTTGCAGGGCCCGGAAGGCAAGTTGCAGCACATGGGCGGCCCGCATGTTCCGCATTTGCTCCATTCGGGCGTCGTCCGCATTGTCCCCGTCCATGGCGGGGTATCTCAAAGTCCGGGCCTGGTCGGGCGTCAGTCCGACGGCGACCGCCGCCAGGCTCGGCGCCGTGGCGTGAAGTCGGCCCTGAGGAGCAACAAGAAGGGCGTTCCAGTCGTCAGGGAGGGTTACGCCCGCCGTCCCTTCCGACGGGAGGGGCAGCGCCGCGCCGTCCGCGCTTTGCCGCCACAGGCGGGCATGGTCCACGCCCGCTGCCAGCGAGGCGTCGATGGCGGTTTCGAGGGGAGCGGCGTTGCCGCTGATCAGCGCGTATTCCAGGGCGGGGGAAAGCACGGTGTCGGCCGCGAAATCCACGCCCGCGGCCTGGACGACGGGCAACAGTCGGGCAGGCAGGCGGTCGCGCAGCAGGGACCACGAGCCGTAGCGCCGCACTTCGCGGGCAAGGGCGCGCAGGGCCGACAGGGCCGGTTCCGGCGAGCCTCCGGTCAGGCGACCTGAGGCGTCCGTCGGAGCGGGGTCCTGGCCCCATAGGGCCTCCACGCTCAGGCCCACCAGGGGCTGATGAAGCAGCCCCACCTGACGGATAATTCCGGCGGCCAGCACGCGTCGGGCCGCCCCGGAGGGGTCGTCCCAGTTGAGCACGGGCCGCCGGGGCGTTCCGGCGTAACGGTAGACCCAGCGTCGGGCCACCCCGTCCACGCCCACGATTTCCGGCGTGGCGGCCCAAGCTCCGGTTCGACCGGGGAGGGGCGTCACGTCCTGGGCAAAGGCCGGGGGAATGACGGCCCGGCCGGCCAGTTCCGCCGTGGCCTCGGGGCTCAGCGGTCGCCCCGCGTTGTCCCCGTCGGGCAAGGACAAGGGCAGCAGGGGCCAGGCATCGGCGGGAACCTCCACCATAAGGAACAGGCCGGGATAATCGCGTACCCCGCGTACGGCCAGGAAAAAATCGGGCCCCAGGCCGGTGGCGGACGGCGGAATTTCGCCGCCCAGCAACATCCCGACGGCCGCGGCCCGGGTTTCCAGGGCCGCATAGGCTTGGTCGTCGCCCACGGCGGGGGCGAAATCAAAAGCGACGGCATCCCGACCCAGTTCGGCGAACGCGCCTTCCGCGTCCCAGGCCGAGCCGGAATCCGCCGCCGCCGTCAGGAACAGGCCGCGCAAGCCCGCCTCGACCCACCGGGCGGGCAGATTGCGGGCGTCCACCTGGGCCAGAATCGAAGCGTCGCCGTCCCAGGCCGTGCGCAGCGGGGCGAAGTCCAGCCACATATCGGCCCGCTCCAGCAGGGGGCCGACATCGGCCACAGTGGAAGGCGCGTTCCAGGGCAAGGACGAGCCCGTGACAATGGCCGTCAGTTCCGGGGCCTTACGCAGCAGAGACTGGCGCTCCAGCCACTGAATATAGCCGGGATTGGCCCTCAACAAGCCGGAGGAATCCCGTCCGGCCTCCGGCGGAGCAGAGGCCGGGACACAAGACGGGGACGACCGGACCGCCGCTCCGCCGCAGCCCGTGGCCAGAGCGCTCCAGAGCAGCAGGAGCGTAAAAAGGGAATAGAGCGGTTTCATAGGGAAAACGCTCCCGAAGTCGAGCGTGGCGAGACGTCGTCGCGCCGCCGGAGCCGCCGTATTTTCAGCGGCTGCAGGCCGAACCGGCGGCCGAACGGCGCGCTTGCGACGTTGTCGCCCGAGGTGCCGTGCCTGTAACCCGCAGGACATGCAGGCATGGACAGCGGAGCCGGCGACGGCAAAGGCGGGAAACTAAAGCGACGGAGCATCGTGTCCAACGTTGTCGATTTGTTGCGGGAAGCTACCCTGGATAAAAAAAGCGCGGACGGCACGTCATAATGAGCTTGTGGAAAGAGAAAACGCTCTTTTTTCTATCGGCAATCGTCATTGAAAACAAGGCGCGCTTCGACCGTTTCGGGGCGCGAAGCATGACAACGGCCGCGTATTTCCGTCCGGGCTCGGCCCACGGACCCGACTTGCTTGAAAAAAGACCCCCGAACGTTTCTTTGTCGTCCGGGGGCCGGTAAAAAAATCGAGCCGCCCCGTATGCGTCAGTTTTTGAGGCTGTGGATGGGGGCGGGAATACGTCCGCCGAGTTTGATGAAGGCCGAGGCGTCGCCGCCCGGCACGGGAATGATGTCGGCCTCGCCGAGCAGCCCGCCGAAGGCCGCCTTGTCGCCCACGCCCTTGCCGGGCACCGGGATGACGCGAACGGCGGTGGTTTTGGAATTGATCATGCCGATGGCCATTTCGTCCGCGATGATGCCCGCGATGGTGGCGGCCGGGGTGTCGCCGGGGATGGCGATCATATCCAGCCCCACCGAGCACACGCTGGTCATGGCCTCCAGTTTTTCCAGAGTGAGCGCGCCCGAGCGGGTGGCGGCCTCGATGCTGGAATCCTCGGATACCGGAATGAAGGCCCCGGACAGGCCGCCCACGTGGGACGAGGCGAAGGCTCCGCCCTTTTTGACCGCGTCGTTGAGCATGGCCAGCACGGCGGTGGAGCCGGGCGCGCCGATGGACGACAGGCCCACGCTTTGGAAGATTTCGCCCACCGAATCACCCACTGCGGGGGTGGGAGCCAGGGACAGGTCGGCCACGCCGAAGGGCACGTTCAGGCGCTGGGCCACCTCGGTGCCGATGATTTCACCCACGCGGGTCACCTTGTAGGCCGTGCGTTTGATGACCTCGGCCACTTCGCCCAGACTCGCGGCCCGCCCGGCCCGCATGGCGCGGTCGATGGCCTTTTTCACCACCCCGGGGCCGGACACTCCCACGTTGATCACCACGTCGGGTTCGCCCACGCCCAGGTAAGCCCCGGCCATGAACGGAACGTCCTGCGGAATGTTGGCGAAAATCACCAGCTTGGCGCAACCCAGGCCGTCGCGGTCGCGGGTGGCTTCGGCCACGTCCAGCACGCGCTGCCCCATGAGGCCCACGGCGTCCATGTTGATGCCGCTGCGCGAGGAGGCCACGTTGATCGAGGAGCAGATGCGGTCGGTGGTGGCCAGGGCCTCGGGCAGGGCGTCGATGAGGTTGCGCTCGCCCGGAGTGATGCCTTTTTCGACCAGCGCGCCGAAACCGCCCAGAAAGTCCACACCGGCGTTTTTGGCGGCCTCGTCCAGTACGGCGCAGGCCCGGACCATTTCATCCCGGCTGAACGAGGCCCCCACCACTCCGATGGGGCTGACGCTGATGCGCTTGTTCACAACGGGGATGCCGAACTTGTCGCCCACCTCGTTGCAGGTGTCCACCAGTTTTTTGGCATAGCGGTCGATTTTGGCCCGCACTTTGTACGTGAACACGTCAAAGTCGTGGCTGGCGCAGTCGAACAGGCTGATGCCCAGGGTGACGGTACGCACGTCCAGGTGTTCGTTGCGCAGCATATTGAGCGTGCTGAGAACTTCGCGATCGGTAAGCATGGCTTCTCCCGGGGTTTGGCTAAAAGGGTTCCACCCGGTGCAGGGCTTCGAAGATGTCGCGGTGCTGCATGCCGACGCGCAGTCCCATGCCGCGCGCCTTGTCCTCCAGAGTGCGGCGGAAGGCCGAACGATCCAGACTGAGCGGCAGGGCCACCTCGAACATGAGCAGAGCGCGCCGGGCGGGCGCGTCGGTCGGGGCGCCCGCGGCTTCGGCCTCCGGGGCGTCGGGCATGACGGCCTTCATGTTTTCGATATTGACCTTGTGCTCGGCGAAAATACGGGTGAAGGCCGAAACCATGTCCAACCTGTCCCCGCCGTCCACAGTGATCACAAAGGGTTCGGACGGACCGCCGTCGAACGGCTCTTCCCCGTCGTCTCCCCGCAGGGGCCGCACGATGACCGACAGGCTCATGTCGCGGGCGGCGATGGCCTTGACCAGCGTGCTGTGCACCTTGTCCTGCGATATGTCGTCCGGCATGTCCGCGATGAAGATGGCCGCGAACTGGCCTTGCAGAATGGTCTGGCTGATTTCTTCAATGTTGCAGCGCAAGCCGGAAAGCGTGGCGGACACCAGATGCACCACGCCCGGACGATCGGGCCCCAGAATGGAAACGGCTATGTTCACGGTTCACCTCGGTTGCGGACAGTCGCGCGGCTGGGTGGGGTTGTCGGTTGCTTTTTCTTTTGGCAGGCGGCGCGCCGCCTTGCAAGCGAAAAATATCGCGGCGGCTTTTCCGCCGTGAGGCTGCCGATAAAGTCGGCAGCCCTGAAAATCAGGAGCCGGTCGCGGCTTTGCCGCGCCGTAAGCGACGGATTTTCGTGCCTTTCCGTCAAGCCGCTTGGCGGCTTAGAGCGGTTTGCTGTTGAAAACGGCAACCGCTCTGGCGGCCGCGGGAGCGGCCGCCCGCGCCGAATGAGCCTGAAAACCACGCTTTTCAGGCGAAATGACGGCAGCGCCGCTTTTGAAATTGGACAATTTCAAAAGCAAAATGCTCTAGACGGCGCAAACTCCGCAACGCGGAGTTTGTCATCAGTCTGGTGGCGGCTTTTCCGCCGTTCTCCTCTTGACAGCGGTGGAAACGGAGTTATGCTCATTTGAACAAAATAACGGAGTATTCATGCCCAGACCGCGAAACTGCCGCTACGTCTCGTGTCGGCCCTGCGTCACCTACTTCAAGCCGCGCGGCATACCTCTGACGGAACTGCGTGAAACGCGGCTGACGGTGGAAGGGCTGGAGGCTTTGCGCCTGGCGGATATGGAGGGCCTGACCACGGGCGCGGCCGCCGAGCGCATGCGCGTTTCGCGGCACACCTTCGGACGGACCCTGGCCGAGGCCCGGCGCGCGGTGGCCGAGGCCCTGGTGCGCGGCATGGCGTTGCGCATCGAGGGCGGCAACTACGCGGTACTCCCCGACGATATCGAACCGGCGGTCGCCGACGGCCGCCCCGGACACAAGGAGCGAATCATGAAAATTGCGGTTTCCAGCGAGGGCCCCGGCCTGGACGATAGAGTGGACCCCCGTTTCGGGAGGGCCGGAGGCTTCGTGATTATAGACCTCGACACCATGAGCGCGGACTACCTGGACAACGGCGAATCCCAGGTGATGGCCCAGGGGGCGGGGATTCAGACCGCCGAGCGGGTGGCCGGGGCCGGGGTGGACGCGGTGTTGAGCGGGTATGTGGGGCCCAAAGCCTTTGAAGCCCTGCAAGCGGCAGGGATCAAGGTCTGCCAGGATTTGGACGGGCTCACCGTGCGCGAGGCCGTGGAGCGTTTTAAAAGCGGCGGCGCGCCCTTTGCCGACGCGCCCAACAAGTAGGCCGCCATGCGTATTGCCATTGCCAGCGGCAAAGGCGGGGCGGGCAAAACCACGGTGACGGCGTCCCTGGCCCGCGTATGGGGCGCCGAAACGCCGCTCGTGGTCGCGGACACGGACGTCGAGGCACCCAACCTGCATCTTTTCCTGCCCCCGGACCTGACCGCGCGGGAACGCGTCGACCTGGAAGTGCCGGTGTGGGACAAGGAACGCTGCACTCTGTGCGGAGCCTGCCGCGACATCTGCCGCTACAAGGCCATAGCCCGCTTTGCCTCCACCCTGCAGTTCTTTCCCGATATGTGCCACGGCTGCGGCGGCTGCTTCGCCGTATGCCCGGCCGATGCGCTGAAACGGGGGGCTCGTGAACTGGGCGTGCTGGAGGAAGGCACGGTGCTGGCCGGAAGCGTCCGCTACCTGGGCGGCCGCACGCGCATCGGCGAGGCCATGACTCCGCCTCTGCTGCGTGCCCTGGGCAGGCGGCTGGAGGCCATGTTGACGGTCTGTCCGGCCGACGTGTTGCTTGATTCTCCGCCGGGAGTGAGCTGCCCGGCCATGACCGTGGCCCGCGATGTGGACGCCGTGCTGTTGGTGGCGGACCCCACGCCCTTCGGTTTCCACGATTTTCGCCTGGCCCATCAGGCTTATGGTCCTCAGGGCGTGCCTGTGGCCGTAACCGTGAATCGGGCGGGCATGGAAGGCAACGAGGCGGGGGACGAGGCCGTACGCGCTTACTGTCGGCAATGGAAGTTGCCCCTGCTGGCCGAATTGCCCTTTGAACGGACGGCGGCCGAGCACTATGCCGCCGGACGCCTGGCGGCGGATATTTCGCCGGACTGGCGGCGGCGTTTCGAGTCCCTGCGCGACGGTCTGCGCGCCTTCGCGCGGGCGGGAGGCGAGCCATGCGCGAAATAGTCGTTCTCAGCGGCAAAGGCGGCACGGGCAAAACAAGCGTGTGCGCGAGCTTTGCCCATCTGGCCCGCAACAAGGTCGTATGCGATCTCGATGTGGACGCCCCGGACCTGCATATTCTGCTCGATCCTGCTCCTCGGCGCGTCGAGGCGTTCCGCTCGGGCAACGAGGCCGTCATCGATGAAGCCTCGTGCCGCCGCTGCGGCCGTTGTTTCGAGTTGTGCCGCTTCGGCGCGGTGATCCGCGCGGGCGACGAGTACCGTATCGATCCTGCCCGTTGTGAAGGCTGCGGGGTCTGCCATGCCCTGTGTCCGGCCGGAGCCGTTGCGTTTCCGGAGCGCCGCTGCGGCGAATGGTACGTCAGCGACACCCGTTTCGGCCCTATGGTGCATGCCCAGCTTTTTCCCGGCCAGGAAAACTCGGGACGATTGGTTTCGCTCCTCAAACGCGAGGCGCGGGCCCTTGCCGGGGAACTGGGGCTGGACACCATTGTCTGTGACGGTTCGCCCGGCGTAGGTTGTCCGGTGATCAGCTCCCTGTCCGGCGCTACCCTGGCCGTGGCTGTGGTGGAGCCCACGCCGTCCGGGCGGCACGACTTTGTCCGGGTGGCCGATTTGTGCGCGCACTTCCGTATTCCGTTGGCCGTCCTCATCAACAAGGCCGACCTCAACGCGGCGGAGGCCGCGGCCCTGGCGGAAAGCGCGCGGACCAGGGGCGGCGTGGTGGTGGGCGAATTACCCTTTGACCCGGCCGTGACCGAAGCCATGATCCGGCGGCGGGCCGTCACCGAAACTTCTTCACCTCTTGCCGACACGCTGGCGACCGTGTGGGACCGTGTGCAGGACATGGCCCGCGCGGCGGAGCACGGCAGAAAAACTTTGTCCTAGGCGTTTTCATTTTGAAAATGCCCGTGGAGTCGAGCGGAGCGGGACTTATCCATGCTCTCTTCATCCGTAAGGCCTTTCCCGCCAACGGTTGAAGGCGCCGCGACGGCGGAGGCGCGAAATCCGCGGGTCGGAACACAGTGTTCTGACCGGCGGATACGTTCAATCACAACATTTTTAGTATGGGAGACACGATCATGAGCAGCATTCTTCTGGCGGTGCCCTCCGCCAACCCCGGCGGCCTGGAAGCAGGCATGGGCATGCATTTCGGTCACTGCGACCTGTATACCCTGGTGGAAGTGGAGGGCGACGCCGTCAAATCCGTGCGCACCCTGCCCAGCATTCCGCATCAGCAGGGCGGCTGCCTGGCCCCCGTGCAGTATCTGGCCGACAACGGCGTCACCAAGCTGCTGGCGGGCGGCATGGGCATGCGGCCGCTGATGGGCTTTCAGCAGATGGGCATCGAAGTGTTGTTCGCGGGCAATTTCGCCACGGTGGGCGACGCGGTGAACGCCTATCTGCAGGGCAAGCTGCCGCCTTTCACCACCGACTTCACCTGCAGGGGCGGCCATTGATGGCGGCGGACATTCTGCTCGCCACCTCCCGGCCCGACGTCTGGAACGCCTGTCTGTCGGTGTTCGGCGACCGGGGCTATGTCGTGCGTCGGGCGGTCGACATGGCAGACTGCCTGGCCGTCGTGCGCTCCACCGCCCCGCGTCTGGTCGTGCTCGATCTTGACCTGGACCCGACGGCCCTGCGTCGGGCGGTGATCGATGTCCTGATGATCAACGCCGCCGTACACACGGCGGCGGTCACAAACCTGGAAGAAGAGGCGTTCCATGATGCCATGGAGGGCTTGGGCATGCTCATGTCGCTGCCGACCTCGCCCGGTCCCCACGATGTGGAGCGCCTGCTGGACGCTTTGGAAGCGTTGGAATTGCCCAATTCGCCAAGCGCGTAGATATTGTCCGCTACGAAGAGCCCGGCTGTGACAAACGTGTCCCCGCATCCGAATTAGAGCATTTTCCCATTGAAAATGCTCTGCCGACTGCGCGAGCAGGCGGCCGCCGCGAAGGCATAAGCGCAATTTATTTGCGCTGTTACATGCCGAAGCGAGCGTGTCTTTCAGCTTTGACTTTGTAAAAAGTCAAAGCGAATCCGCTCTAACAGATGCGGGGACACGTTGCTTAATGCGAAAAAGAAAATGGACCTCAGCTCCAGGCGGCCCGCAGGGCCTCGGCCCGTTTCTGGGCGGCAGCCACCCGGGCGCGCAGCGAGTCGCGGTACGCGTTCAGGTCGGCGATGGGAGCGCGCGCCGCGCCGGACTTCATGGCGGCTTGAGCCACGGCGGGCGTTGCCCACTCGATGATGCGCGGGTCCAGAGGTTTGGGGATTATGTAGTCGGGCCCGAAGGTGAAGCTTTGACCGCCGTAGGCGGCGCTCACCTCGGCGGGCACGGGTTCGCGGGCCAGGTCGGCCAGGGCGCGGGCGGCGGCCACCTTCATGGCCTCGTTGATTTCCGTGGCCCGTACGTCCAGCGCGCCTCGGAAAATAAAGGGAAAGCCCGATACGTTGTTGATCTGGTTGGGGTTGTCGGAGCGTCCCGTGCCCATGATCACGTCGGGTCGGGCGGCCTTGGCCTCGGCGTAGGTGATTTCGGGCACCGGGTTGGCGCAGGCGAAAATGACGGGGTGCGGAGCCATGCTCCGGACCATGTCGGCCGTGATCACGCCCGGCTTGGATAGTCCCAGGAACAGGTGGGCTCCGGTCATGGCGTCGGCCAGGCTGTGCCCGGCCCTTGCGGCGGGTTGAGCGAATTCGGCCTTGGTGGGATGGAGATCGGTGCGGCCCTGGTGGATGAGGCCCTTGCTGTCGAACATCCAAATATTGTCGCGGGCCACCCCCAGACTGACGTAAAAACGGGCGCAGGCGATACCCGCGGCCCCGGCCCCCACAATGACCGTTTTCATATCCTCGGGGCGGCGTCCCGCGATGCGGGCGGCGTTGAGCAGCCCGGCCCCGGAAATAACGGCCGTGCCGTGTTGGTCGTCGTGAAAGACCGGAATATTCATGGCGGCCTTGAGCTTGGCTTCGATTTCAAAACATTCCGGAGCCTTGATGTCCTCCAAATTAATGCCGCCGAAGGTGGGCTCCAGGGCTTTGACCACCTGGATCAGAGTGTCGGGGTTCTTGCAGTCCAGCTCCAGATCGTAGACGTCCACGTCCGCGAACAGCTTGAACAACATGCCTTTGCCTTCCATAACCGGCTTGCCCGCCAGAGGGCCGATGTCGCCCAGGCCGAGCACGGCTGTGCCGTTGCTGATCACGGCCACCAGATTGGAACGGCCCGTGAGGCGGGCGGCTTCGGCGGGATCGGCCTGGATGGCGCGGCAGGCGTCGGCCACGCCCGGCGAATAGGCCAGAGTCAGATCGTCCTGGGTTTCGCCGGACTTGGTGGGCAGGACTTCCAGTTTGCCGGGGCGGGGCTGCGAGTGGTAGCGGTAGACGTCTTCCTTGGTGTAACTCATGCTCGTTTTTCCTTGTAATGCTGGCGTGGCGCGATGGGGCGCGTCGTGAACGGCGTGGAGGGGGCAAAGAATAAAAAGTTGGTTGTCGGCGTCGTAGGCGAAGCCGGCGGCGAGCAGGGTTTGGCGCGACGCGACGTTGGCCGGGTCCGGCCGGACGATGACGCGCCGGGCGTCCGGCACGTCGCGCAGAATCCGTATCAGGGCCAGGACCATGCGCGCGCCCAGTCCACGACGCAAGCTGGTTTCGTCCCCCACGAGGTAGTCGATGCTGTAGCTTCCGTCAACGGGGACCGAACCGTGCCAGTTTTCACCGCCCCGCGCATAAGGATAGTACTGGCAGAAACCGACGGGCGTCTGTCCGCACAGGGCGATGAAATGCCGTATCCAGGCGAATTCCGTCCGTCTTTGCCGCGCTTCCCGCAGCCAGTGATCAGGATGCTCGAACCAGGTCCGGACGTGGGGCTTTTCCAGCCAGTGGCGGAGAAGCGGCAGGTCGTCGTCGGTCAGGGGCCGCAACGCGAACGCATCCCAAGAGCGAAGGGCCTCCACGGCGCGATGCTCAGCGGGTTTTCAACACTTCTTCCATGACGGCCAGGGCCGACGCCATACGGTGCGCGTCGGCCTGGGTGCCCATGTGCCCCAAGCGGAACACCTTGCCGTTCATGGGGCCGAGACTGCCGCCCACCACCAGCCCGTGAGCGGCCAGGGCCGCCTTCCATTCCGGCCAGGTAAAGCCGACCGGGACGCGGGCCGCCGTGACAGTAGGCGAATTGACCGCGTCCGGGGCCGTCCACAGCGGGATATTCAGGTCGGCCAGGCCGTGGCGGCATTGCGCGGCCACGGCTTCGTGCCGGGCGAACACATGGACCGGGCCTTCCTTCAACAGAGCTTCGGTGCTCGCGTGCAGCGCGGCCACGCCGGGCCAGTTGGGCGTGTAGGGAAAGCGCATGGGGTCCTGATCCGCCTGGTGGAAGGGAAGCAGCGCCTCGTAGCCCTGATAGTTCACCTCGACCATGCGTTCCCAGGCCGCGTCGCTGACGGCCAGAATGCTCATGTCCGGCGGGCAGGCAAAGCATTTCTGGGAGCCGCCGAGCAGGATGTCCACGTTCCAGGCGTCGGTCGCCACCGGGGCGCCGCCCAAACTGGCCACGGCGTCCACGATGAACAGGGGGACGCCGCGTTCTTGTTTCAGACGGCCCAGGCCTTCCAGCGGATTGAGCGTTCCGGACGGCGTTTCGCAGTGTACGGCGGTCAGGACCACGGGCTTCAGGCGGCGCAGAGCGTCGTCCACCCTGTCCAGAGCTTCCGCCGTCAGCGTGGAGTCGTAGGGCAGCGAAACCTTTTCCACCACGCAGCCCAGACCGGCGGCCATATCGCCGAAACCGTCGCCGAACACTCCCGTGCCCACGGTGACCACGGGATCGCCGGGGCGCAACGTGCATTTGAGCGCGCCCCACAAGGCCAGCATTCCCTCGCCCGTGGGCAGAACAACTTCATGGGTCGTTCCCGCGAATTTTTGGAGATTGGCGCAGGTGGCCCGGTATAGATCCGCATAATCCGTGCCGAAACGGGGCGGACCGTAGTCGCGGCGCAACGCTTCAAGCGCGTCGGGATGGATGGAGACGGGGCCGGGATAGAACGGCATGGTGGTGTAGGGAGCGAGTGGCATGATCGATCCTCAATATCGGTAAAGTCTACAGCGGCGCGTACTGGCCGAGAGTGCCCAGGGACGAGCCGAGGCGGTGGCCGACGCGCAGCAAAGTTTTCTCATCGAAGGCCCGGCCCAGAAGCTGCATCCCCACGGGTAGGCCGTCGGCAAACCCCACAGGCACGGCCAGTCCGGGCAGACCGGCCAAATTGAGAGACAGGGTGAAAATATCCATCAGGTACATCCGGAGCGGATCGGTCACCCCGCCCAGAGGCCAGGCCGGAACGGGCGATACCGGGGCCAGCAGGGCGTCGCAGCGGGCCAGGGCCTCGTCGTAATCCTTCCGGATCAGGCGGCGTACCTGGGCCGCTTTGCGGTAGTAGGCGTCGTAGTACCCGGCGGACAACACAAAGGCCCCGAGCAGAATGCGGCGCTGCACTTCCTCGCCGAAACCTTCGGTGCGCGACCGAGTATACAACTCGTCCAGATCCTTGACGCCCTGCGCGCGGCGCCCATAACGCACACCGTCGTAACGGGCCAGGTTGGACCCGGCCTCGGCCGTGGCCAGGATGTAATAGGCCGCCACGGCGTATTTGGTGTGCGGCAGCGAGACGTCCACCAATTCCGCGCCCAGAGCCTTGGCGTTGTCCAGGGCTTTTCGGCAGGCGGCCCGTACGCCGGAATCCAGGGCGTCGTTATCGTAGAATTCACGGGGAAGGCCCAGCCGCACCCCGGTCAGATCGCCGTCGCCGCGCAGCGAGGCTGCGTAGTCGGGCACGGGCGCGACGGCCGACGTGGCGTCGCGGGGATCGTGCCCGGCAATGACTTGGAGGACCAGAGCCGCATCTTCCACAGTACGGGTCAGGGGGCCGATTTGGTCCAGCGACGAGCCGTAGGCCAGCAAGCCGTAGCGCGACACCCGTCCGTAGGTGGGTTTGAGCCCCACGCAGCCGCACAGAGCGGCGGGCTGGCGGATGGAACCGCCGGTATCCGACCCCAGCGAGGCGAAGCATTGACAGGCCGCCACGCTGGCCGCCGAACCGCCGCTGGAGCCGCCGGGCACGCGGGCGCGATCCCAGGGGTTGCGGGTGGGATGAAAGGCCGAATGCTCGGTGGTGGACCCCATGGCGAATTCGTCCATGTTGGTCTTGGCCAGAATGACGGCCCCGGCCTCCCGCAGGCGGGATACGGCGAAGGCGTCGTAAGGGGGCACGAAATTTTCCAGTATGCGGGAACCCGCCGTGGTGGGCGCGCCCCGCAGGGTCAGGGCGTCCTTCACCGTCAGCGGCACGCCCCACAGAGGTTTGTCGTCGGGGGCTCCGTGCTCCGCGCGTTCACGGTCCAGGGCGCGGGCTTCGGCCAGGGCTTCGGCGTCGCGCCGGGCCAGCAACGCGCCCAGGCGCGGTTCGGTGGCGTCCATGCGGGCCAGACAAGCCGAGGTCATGGCCTCGGCCGTGACTTCGCCCGCGGCCAGGGCGGCGCGGGCCTCAGCCAGGGTCAGATGGGTGAGGTCGCTCATTGTTTGCCCTCCACAATACGCGGCACCACAAAATAGACGCCGTCGCCGTTCTGCGCGCCGGACAGGATTTCTTCGCGGGTACGGCGACGTTCGGGCTCGTCCGGGCGAACGGCGTCGCCCGAGTCGGTCGAGGTCGGATCGTCCGGGGAAAAAGCCGGGGAATACAAGGGGGCCACATCCGTGGTGTCCACTTCGGCCAGGGTGTCCATATAGGACAGAATAGCCGAACATTGGGCGGCGATGTGTTCGCGTTCCGCTTCGTTCGGGGCCAGGCGGGCCAGGCGGCACAGGTGCTGAAAATCGGCGGGGGTCATGGCTGCCTCACAGTTGGGGAACATGGGTCGGCGCGGGCTCGGCGGCATCGGCCGGATGTCCGGTAATGGATTCGAGCAGAGCGGAAATATCGGGTTCGGACGCGGCGCTCCTTTCCTCCGTGTCCGTTTCGGCGGGCTCCACGTTGGGCAGCGGTCCCCTGCCCTCCCGGTAGGCGCGGAAAGCCTCCAGATCGAGAGAAATCATGCCGTTGCGGGAGGGCTGGAACAACAGCAGACGGCGCGACGCGCGGCCCGCGCCGTCCCATTGCACGGGGGCTCCGGCCCAGTCTGCCACCGGCCCGGCGGCGAGGCGGGCGTTGAGGGCGGCCGGAGTCCATTGGGGCGAGTCAAGCCCCAGCCCCGCCGCCAACTGCACAAAATCGTATCCCAATACGGCCCAGTCTCCGGCCCGACCCTGGCGGGCGGCCATGCCTTCACGCAACGCGGCGGCCGCGGGTGTGGCCGCCTGGGCGTCCCACACGCCGGGGAAGATGGTCAGAGCGAAGGTGGAAGGATTGAGCCCGTGCGCCGAGCTCAGACTTTGTTCCCACAGGGCCGAGCCCAGCATGATTTTTTGGTGGGCGCCGTTGTAATGCAGGGTGGAAATAAGCATGTCCATGCTTTTCCAGCCGTCGGGCAGAAAGACGGCCTCAAAAGCGGCGCGGGCCTGCGGAATTTTGCCTTTGGCGGGAGGCACGGCCTCGACGAAGGAGGCGGTCAGTTTGGTCCAGGACTTCATATCGTCCGGCGGATAGGTTGCCGTACTGACCGGCAGCCCCCGGCGGGCCGCCGTCTGCAGGAAGAGATCGCCCATGCGATGACCGAAGGCGTCATCGGGCACCAGGGCGCCGAAGGAGCTTACGCCCAGATCGTTCGCCGCCACGTTGAGAACCGCGTCGATCTGGTCCTGGGGGCTGGTGAAAAAACGCCATACGCCGTTGCCCTCGTCGGCGGGGTCGGGCAACTGCGGCAAAAAGGCGAACAGGGCGCGGCCCGGCAGGGGGCGGGAACGCAGGGAGGCATAGGCATCGGCCTGCAGCGGACCGCCCACCGCTACACACTGCGGGGGCAAAGCGTCAACTTGGTTCAGCCAGTCGGCCAGAGACGAATCGATGATCCGCACATCCATGGGCGCGCCACGGTCGGCCAGAGTCTGAGCGGCTACGGCGGCGCCGTCGCTGATTTGGCGGCTGATGGAAGCAAAGGGGCCGGACCGGGGCAGGACCAGGGCGACGCATCCCGACCGGGGAGCCAGGGGAGCGCCGCCGGAGGAGGCCGGTCCCACCACCGAGGGATCGGCGAACACGCCGGGCATGGACAGGCGCTTCAGGGCTCCCGCGTTGTCGGCGAGCAGACCGCGTTTGGCCGCCTGCCATACGGTGAGCGACCAGGGGAATGTGGCTTCGCGTCCGGTCGGCGCGCCGCTGCCCAGGAGGCGCAGGGTGCCGTCATCGGCCGTGAGCAGGTCGGCCATAAGCACCCGCTCCATTTCGACCCGTTCCGCCTGGGAGGCCGCCGCGTAACGCCGGGCCAGAGCCTGTTGAGCGGCGACGGACTGGGAACTGGGTCGCGTGCTGAGCAGGAAGGCGGCCCGATCGCGCAGGAGCGGCGGATTGGATTCGTCACGCCAGGCCTGTTCGGCGCGGCGGGCCTGTTCCATGGGCGTCAGACCGGTCAGGCTCTGGAGCCAGGCTTCTGTGCGGGTCTGATCGGCGGTTGCGCTTCCGGACGAGGACGCAAGGGGCGACAACATCGACGTACAGCCGGCGGCCAGCAGACAACCCAGCAGGGCGAGCGGAAGAATCAGAGGGCGGACGGCGCGGGACGGACGGAATGATGGGGACATAGGCGTTTTCCTTTCCGGCGTATTCCCGTCCGCGCGGGCACGGCGCTTGCGGTCCGTGCCGGGGCGCGGAGCGGACGAAACAATCCGGCCCGTCCGCGCCGGTGGGGAGCGGACGGGCCGGATGCATAGTAGGCCAGCTTGGACTTCAGGGCAAGCGCGCTCGGGAGATGGGGGCGGGGAGGAAGCGCACGCTTGGCGGGCGGAGTAAAACGGACAACCGCTCCGCCGTGTGGTGACGGCGGAGCGGTTGCTCGGGGAGGGTAAGGAAAAAGGGGCGTTGCGTTGCTTCACCTCGGTGAAGCCCGCTACTCCTGGTATCTTGGCCGCGTTACTTCACCTCGGTGAAGTCAGCGTCCATCACATCATCGTCCGGCTTGGCGGACGAACCGTGCTGAGCTCCGCCCGCCGCGCCGGCGGCACCGGGCTGTCCGGCGCTTTCGCCGCCCTGTTGTTGCTGCTGCTGATACAACTGTTCGGCCAGCTTGTGCGAAGCCTTGGCCAGCTCGTCAGTGGCCCCTTTGATGGCTTCGGCGTCGTCGCCTTCCATAACCTTCTTCAGGGCGTCCATCTTGCTCTGGATGTCGCTCTTGAGCGCGGCGTCCAGCTTGTCGCCCAGATCGTTGATCGATTTTTCCGTACCGTAGATCAGACTGTCGGCATGGTTGCGGGCTTCGATAAGCTCTTGCTTTTTCTTATCGTCGTCGGCGTGGGCTTCGGCTTCGCGCACCAGCTTCTGGATTTCCTCTTCCGACAGGCCGGACGAGGCCGTGATCTGGATGGACTGCTGCTTGCCGGTGCCCAGGTCCTTGGCCGACACGTTTACGATACCGTTGGCGTCGATGTCGAAGGTCACTTCAATCTGAGGCATGCCGCGCGGCGCGGGCGGAATGCCGGTCAGGTCGAAGCGGGCCAGGGTCATGTTGTCCGAAGCCATGGGCCGCTCGCCCTGCAACACGTGGATGGACACCGAGGGCTGGTTGTCCGAAGCCGTGGTGAAGGTCTGGCTCTTGCGGGTCGGAATGGTGGTGTTGCGGTCGATCAGCTTGGTGAACACGCCGCCCATGGTTTCGATGCCCAGGGACAGGGGGGTCACGTCAAGCAGCAGCACGTCCTTGACGTCGCCGGCCAGGATGCCGCCCTGAATGGACGCGCCCATGGCCACCACTTCGTCGGGGTTCATGGAGCGGTTGGGGTCCTTGCCGAAGAATTCTCCCACCTTCTGCTGAACCAGAGGCATACGGGTCATACCGCCCACCAGCACCACTTCGTCGATCTGCGAGGCGGACAGTCCGGCGTCGGCCAGGGCTTTCTTGCAGGGCTCGATGGTGCGGTCCACCAGGTCGCCCACCAACTGTTCCAGTTTGGAGCGCGACAACTTCATGAGCAAATGCTTGGGGCCGCTGGCGTCGGCGGTGATGAAGGGCAGGTTGATTTCCGTCTCCATCGAGCTGGAAAGTTCTTTCTTGGCGCTTTCCGCCGCTTCCTTCAGGCGCTGGAGGGCCATGCGGTCCTGGGACAGGTCGATGCCGCTCTGGGCCTGGAATTCCTTGACCAGGTACTGGATAATGCGCTGGTCGAAGTCCTCGCCGCCCAGGAAAGTGTCGCCGTTGGTGGCGCGCACTTCCACCACATTGTCACCCACTTCGAGGATGGAAATATCAAAGGTGCCGCCGCCCAGGTCGAACACCGCGATTTTTTCGTTGGCCTTTTTATCGAAACCGTAGGCCAGCGAGGCCGCCGTGGGTTCGTTGATGATGCGCTTGACGTCAAGCCCCGCGATGCGGCCGGCGTCTTTGGTGGCCTGACGCTGGGCGTCGTTGAAGTAGGCGGGCACCGTGATCACGGCTTCCTTGACGCTTTCGCCCAGGTAGGCTTCGGCGTCGGCCTTCAACTGGGCAAGAATCATGGCCGAAATTTCGGGCGGGCTGTACAGGCGGCCGTCCACTTCCACGGCGGCGTCGCCGTTGGAGGCGGCCACAATGTGGTACGGCGAATGATCCTTCCAACGGGTGACCTCGGGCGCGTCGAAACGGCGGCCCATGAGGCGTTTGACCGCGAAAACGGTGCGCTCGGGGTTGGTCACGGCCTGGCGCTTGGCCGTATCGCCCACCAGACGTTCCTTGTCGGTGAAAGCCACGATGGACGGCGTGGTGCGGCCTCCGTTGGGGTTGGTGATGCACTTGGGTTCCTTGCCCTCCATCACGTAAACGCAACTGTTGGTGGTACCCAGGTCTATGCCTATAATCTTGCCCATATGTAATGTCCTCCTCGATCGATGGCATGTATCGGGAGGGGCGTCCCGGGGTCGGCCCGATACACGCTCCCTTGCGTGAGAAAGGTAAGCTTCATTCCCGCGTCGTCTAGGGGGTCGGGAAAATTTTTTTCGGGCTCAATATGGAGTCGGGGTGATTCTCACGCCGGATGGCGCGAGTGTATCGCAAAGCGAGTCCTCGGCATGAGGGGGGCTCTGCGGGCGCAACACAGGCGTTTTCCTGTGCGGGCGTTATCTTGTAAGAAACGCGCCGTGTCGCGGGGGACGCCGCGTGACGCGACGGCCCGTGTCCCCTGCAGGGAATGCGGACATGCCCTCGGCTGGGCGGCGAAAAGGACGGTGGGGAAAAATCAGGCGTCGCCGTACCAGGCTTCCTCGTCGTCAAGGGCGTCGAGCACCTGGTAAGAGCGAACGTACAGGCGTTTGAACTCGCCTTCTTCCTGGATGGAGCACACGACGTCCACCTGGGCGCTGACCATATCGGCCAGATCGATGCCCGCTCCGCGGGGCAGAATGGGATATTCTTCGCCGCTGTCCGCGGCGACAAGGGCGACTCGACAAGGTTGGCCGGAGGGGAGGGGGGCGATATAGCCGCGAAGCGTGGTGGGAACGGTGCTCATGCGAAAAAAACCTCAATCCCGACGGCCGCGGATGGTCTTGAAACCGCGGCGACGGATACGGGGCAAAGAGATGGGAGAGTTCCGGATGTTCTGTTTGGAATAATTCATCGTCCTTGTCAAGAATGTTCCGAGCGAAAAGCAGGGTAGACGCATAAGATGTGTCTGCCCCGGCAAAAAGCCCGGGGACGGGCTTGCCGGGATTGACCCATTCCGGTCTTTAAAGGTATGCGAAAAAACTTCGTACGGGTTATTTTTCCGGAACGATCGATGAGTCCGGCGCATCGCGCGCAGCCGTCCGGCACGAGGGCCCCGAAAGTTCTTTTTATATATCTTTTTTAAGGAGACATTATGCGTCTTTGCATTGTGGGTACCGGTTATGTGGGGCTGGTGACGGCCGCCTGTTTTGCCGAAATGGGCAATTCGGTGCGTTGCGTGGATGTGAATCCGGCCATTGTGGAACGCCTCAAAGCCGGGAGCATTCCCATTTTCGAGCCGGGGCTCGACGAGTTGGTGTGCCGCAATTATGAAGCCGGGCGACTGACCTTCACCACCGACATGGCCGAAGGCATGCGGGATGCCGAATTTGCGTTCATTACCGTGGGCACGCCGTCACGGGCCGACGGCTCCTGCGATTTAAGCTTTGTGGAGCAGGTGGCCCGCCAGATAGGCGAATACATGACCGCCCCCGTGGTGGTGGTGGACAAGTCCACGGTGCCCGTAGGCACGGCCGACCGGGTGCGCGCCCTGGTGGCCGAAGCCCTGGCGGCCCGAGGCGCCGACATCCCCTTCGACGTGGTGTCCAACCCCGAATTTCTCAAAGAAGGCGACGCCGTGGCCGACTTCATGAAGCCGGACCGCGTGGTGGTGGGCACGGACAACGAAAAGACCGCCGCTCTCATGCGCGAACTGTACGCTCCCTTTGCCCGCAGCCGTGAGAAGCTTATCGTCATGGGAGTGCGCAGCGCCGAAATGACCAAGTACGCCGCCAACTGCATGTTGGCCACCAAAATTTCGTTCATCAACGAAGTCGCCACCATCTGCGAACGAGTGGGAGCCGACGTGCGCGACGTGCGCACCGGCATCGGAGCGGATCACCGTATCGGTTATCACTTTATTTATCCCGGGGTGGGCTACGGCGGCTCCTGCTTTCCCAAGGACGTCAAGGCCCTTATCCATACCGCCCGCGAGGCGGGCGTCACGCCCGAACTGCTGGACGCGGTGGAAAGCGTCAATGCCCGCCAGAAGCGACGCATGGCCGAGCGCGTGCGCGATTACTTCGCGCCCCAGGGCGGCGTGCAGGGCCGTACGCTGGCCCTGTGGGGCCTGGCCTTCAAGGCCAACACCGACGACATGCGCGAGGCCGCGGCCCTGGAGATTATCGCCGACCTGACAGCCCACGGCATGCGGGTCAGGGCTTACGATCCCATCGCCGCCGACAACGCGCGCCGTCTGCTGGCCTCCAATCCTCTGGCGGACATTGTGGACGACGCCTATGCCGCCTGCGAAGGCGCGGACGCGTTGATGGTGGTTACCGAATGGAACGAATTTCGCAACCCGGACTTCGACCGCGTCAAAGGGCTGCTTTCCGCCCCGCTGTTGTTCGACGGCCGCAACCTTTACAATCCCGCCTCTGCGGCCGCTCACGGCTTCGCTTATTTTTGCGTCGGCCGTGGAGTGAGATAGGAAACCGGAACGTGCCGTCCAGCTTATGGAAGAACATATAAAATTCGCGGAGGAGGGGCGTTCTCTCCAGCAGCAGGGAGTCTCCTCCTCCGGAAAATCTCCGTATTCTCTCCTGCCCATAGGCCTGTTCGATTCGGGCGTGGGAGGGCTGACGGTGCTGGCCGCCATGCGGGCGCTTATGCCGGACGAGTCCTACTTGTTTTTGGGCGATACGGCCCGTCTGCCGTACGGCACCAAAAGCCCGGAAACCATTGTCCGGTACGCGCTGCAAGCCACGGCCCGGCTGGTGGAGCGCCGTATCAAGCTGCTGGTGGTGGCCTGCAATACGGCCACGTCCGCGGCTTTGCCCGCCCTGCGCGCCGCGTACCCGCGCCTGCATGTGGTGGGCGTGGTGGAACCGGGAGCGGAAGCGGCCTGCGCAGCCTCGGCTTCGGGACGCATCGCGGTCATCGCCACCGAGGCCACCATCCGGGGCGGGGCCTATGAGCGGGCCATCTTGCGGCGGCGCCCTGGGGCCAGGGTACAGAGCCGGGCCTGTCCGCTGTTTGTCTCCATGACCGAGGATGGTTTGGTGGACGGTCCTCTGGCTGAGGGCCTGGCCGCCCGCTATCTGGACGATATCTTTCGTGGTCCGCGCGAACGGGGCGAGGAAACACCCGACTGCCTGGTCCTGGGCTGCACCCATTTTCCCCTGTTGGCCGGGGCCGTGGCCAAGGTGGTGGGGCAAGGGGTGACGCTGGTGGATTCTGCCGCCACCACAGCGCGGGTCGTCAAACGCATCCTGGCCGAGGAGCGTCTGGAGCGGCCCGCCGGAGCCACGGCGGGTGTGCCGCTGTGCGCGGGGTCCACCCGTTTTCTGACTACGGACGATGTGCCCCGCTTTACCCGTATGGGCGAACTGTTCCTGGGCACGCCGCTGACTCCGTGCAGTGTGGAACTGGTGGACCTGTAGCTTTCTCTGTCCATATCAACCGGCGGGGTGCGTTGGCGTGTTTCCCACGCGTGACGTTTCCCGGCGCCGCTTGCTCAAAGGAAAGTCGCCCGTGCCCCGTCTCAAACTGACTCTGGCCTACGTGGGCACGCATTACCGGGGCTGGCAGATCCAGGCCTGGAAAGACCGGCCCCACCCGCCTACGGTTCAGGCTGAATTGGAAAAGGCCGTGTCCTACGTGGCGGGCGTTCCCACCCATGTGCAGGGCGCGGGCCGCACCGATTCGGGCGTGCACGCCGACGGGCAGGTGGCCCACTGCGATGTGCCCGAGGCCAAAGCCGGGCTGGACTGGCAGCGTGCCCTCAATACCCGCCTGCCGCGCGACATACGGGTCATGGACGCCCGTTTGGCGGCCGATGATTTCGACGCCTGTTTCAGTGTGGTCCGTAAAGCCTACACGTATCGGCTGTGGCTGGATATGCGCTGCACGCCGCCCCGGCTGCATCCTTTTGTCTGGACCTGCGGTCCTTTGGATCTGGCGCGCCTGGACGCGGCCATTCCTCACCTGCTGGGCACGCACGACTTCCGCAGTTTGCAGAACGCGGGCACGGACATCAAGACCACAGTGCGCACCGTGTATGCCATCGAGCGGACTCCGGCGGGGGACTTGCCGCCGGAGTGCCGGGAATTGTCTCTGCGTTTCGAGTCCAACGGTTTTTTGAAGCAGATGGTACGCAATATGACGGGGCTGCTGGTGGCTTGCGGCCGGGGCAAATTCGACCCCGAAGCCGTGCCCGCCCTGCTGGAGGCGCGCGACCGCCGCCTGGCCCCGGTCACCGCGCCGCCGCAGGGGCTGACCCTGAGCCGCATCTGGTACGGGGACGACTAGTACTGCGTGACACAAAATACTTCGTATTTTGTGTCAAGATCATTCGCCGAAAAACGCGTTTTTCGGCTCATTCACGGCGGCCGGCGAAATTTTAGATATTTCGATGTGCTGGAGCGGTTTGCTGTTGAAAACGGCAAGCGCTCCGGCGTCCGCGGGAACGGACGCCCGCGCCGGCCGGAAAACCACGCTTTTCAGGCAAAATGACGGCGGCGCCGCTTTTGAAATGGGACAATTTCAAAAGTAAAATGCTCTAGGAGAGGAAAACATGCTTCATGTGGAACTACGGCCCGAACAGCCGACCGATTGCCGCGAAACGGAAAGCGTTACGCGCGCGGCCTTCTGGAACCGCTATGTACCCGGCTGCAACGAGCATTATCTGGTGCACGTCATGCGTCACAGCCCGGATTTTGTGCCCGGACTGGATGTCGTCGCCGTTCATAACGGCGCGATAGTCGGCCATGTGGCCTATGCGAAGGCGCTCATTCGCGGGGATGACGGGAAAGACCGTGAAGTGTTGACGTTGGGCCCCATTTCGGTGTTGCCGGAGCATCAGCGCCAAGGCGTCGGCGGCGCGCTGATCGAGCACACCGCGCGACTGGCCCGGGACATGGGCTTCCGCGCGGTGCTGCTGTGCGGCGATCCGGCCTACTACGGGCGCCGGGGCTTTGTGCCCGCCGAGTCGTTCGGCATACGGACGGCGGACGACATGTACGCCGCGGCCCTGCAGGTCCGTGAATTGCGGGAAAACGCCCTGGTCGGCGTCGCGGGGCGTTATATCGAGAGTTCCCTCTACGAAATCGACGAATCCGCCGCCGCCGAATTCGACGCGACGTTTCCGCCCAGGGAAAAAATCAGCGGCACCCCGTCGCAAAAGCGTTTCGAGCAGCTTGTCGCTCTGCGCAGAAGCGCGGACTGATGAATACGAGCGCGGCTCCGACGCGGAGGGGGATTCCCTCGCCGGGACGCGGCCGAGCTGCGGTTCAGTCCGCCGCCCTGGCCTCGATGTGGATGTCGGCGGGTTTGCCGGTATATACCCAGCTGGTGACCAGCACGTCGGCTCCGGCCGCCGCGTAGTCGGCGGCGTTGTCCGAGCGTATGCCGCCGGCGGCCAGAATCAGGATATCGGGCCGCATAAGCCGGATTTGTTTGACGGTGGCGGCCAGTTCGGTGGACGAGAACTTTTCGCACTGGATGCTGTCCATACCGGCCTTGGCCAGAATGAACGCCTCTTCGGGCGTGTCGACCTCGGCCGCCAGGATTTTTTCAGGCAGGGCGCGGCGCAGGGCGGGCACACGGGCCGCCAGCAGTTCCACCGGCGAGGGCGTCGGGGCGTTTTCGCCCGCTTCGCTCCGGGGCTCATGGCGTAAAAACACCCGGTGCTGGTCGAAGATAAGTACGGAATCGGACAAACCCAGGCGGTGCACTCTTGCTCCGGCGCAGGTGGCCGCTTCCAGGCATAGGCGCTTGGCCCCCGGAAAGTTTTTGCGGGTGACGGCCACCTGCACGTCGGGTCGGACCGCGCGGGCCCGCTCCAGCATGTCGGCCGTGCGAGTGGCGATGCCGGTCATGTATTCCATGATATTTTGAGCGATTTTCAGCGCTCGGTGCAGATCCGCGGCCCGGCCCCGCACGCTCAGAAAGGGCTGCCCGGCGATCAGTCGATCGCCGCTGCGGGCGTGACGGTCCACCCGGGCGCCGCATTTTTCCCACAGGGCCGCCGCCGTCTCCACCCCGGCGAGGACGCAGTTTTCGCGCGGGGAGCAGACGAGTTCGCCCGGGCGATCTCCGATGCCGAGGAGCTCCACGGTCAGGTCCATGTAAGGGCAGTCTTCCAGAAGCAGTTCATCCAGAAACGCGTCGCTTTTGTAAAGTTCCATGTCGGCTCCTCGGAGGGGTCGCGTCCGCTCTCGGCTGTTCAGTCCTCCCGGCGTTGGCACCAGGCAATGGCCGCGTACAGCAGCAGACTGAGACAGGCCAGCAGTCCGCACAGCACGACGGCCCGGTCGAACTCTCCGGCGGACACGGCGTTGAAGATTTCCAGCGACAAGGTGTTGGTGCGGCCGGAAATGTTGCCGCCCAGCATCAGGGTCATGCCCACCTCGCCCAGGGCCCGGGTCAGGCCCAGCAGCAGTCCGGCGGCCAGACTGTGCCGGATGAGGGGCAGCGTGATCAGAAAGAAAGACGCTACGGGCCCGGCTCCGCACACCCGCGCGGCCTGGCGCAGCCTGAGCAGCTCGGGATTGCCCAAGGCCGCCTGCACCGGCTTGACCACCAGGGGCAAACCGGCCAGGTAGGCCGCCAGGGTCACGCCCGCCGTGGTAAAGACCAGTCTTATCCCGGCGGTTTCGCGCAGCAGCCAGCCGCCGGGGCCATTGTAGCCGAAAACGAGCAGAAGTAAAAAGCCCAGAGCTATGGGGGGAAATACCAGGGGCAGCGTCACGAGAAAGCTGACCACGCGCCGGAAGGGCGCGCCCGGGCGCTGCGCCCACCAGGCCAGGGGGATGGCGGTCAGCGCATGCAGAATCAGACAGAGCAGGCAGACACGCAGGGTCAGGCCCAGCGGAAACAGCAGCTCGGGCGAGAGGAGTTCCGTCCGGATATCAGCGAAGACCATGCTTGGCGTACACGGCCTTGGCTTCGTCCGTGCCCAGGAAGTTCACAAAGGCCTGCACGTCCGGATCGTTTTCATGACCTTTGACCACGCCCGCCACCAGGAAGAGCGGATCGTAACCGTCTTTCACCTCCATCCAGCCGCCGACGGCGTCGCTCTGCTGGTTGACTACGGCCAGATTGACGAAGCCCGCGTCCAAGTCGCCGGTCAGCAGATAGGAAAAGACTTGGGGCACGGTGGACAACATGGACAGCTTGGGCTCCAGTTCCTTGTACATGCCGCTTTTGTTGAGCAGAGAAAAGGCCGCCTTGCCGTAGATGGCGGTCTGCTTATCCGGATAGCCGATGCTTTGCACGGCCGGGGCGCGCAGATCGTTCACCGATTTGATGTCTATCCCCTTTTTCCAGGCCAGAACCAGCACGGCCTCGCCCAAAGGCTGAAAAGAGGCGAAGGATACGTCCGAAGCTTCCAGGGTGGCCTTGTCCGAGACGACCACCGACGCTCCGCTGCCCGCCTTGATCTGTTCCAGAATGGGGCCTATGGCGCCGCCGTACATTTCGGTAAGGGGTTTGCCGCTTTTTTCCCGGTATAAAGCGCCGACCTGTTCCACCATTTTTTTATAGCCCGCGCCCGTGGTCACGGCGGGCGTTTCGGCCGGAGCGGGCAAGGGCAGCATGGACAGGGCGAGAATCAGCGCGGCAAGTTTACGCGGACAACGGATGGACATGGTTTTCTCCAGCAGGGTAAAGGTGAAAGGCCGTCGGGGGCGTCAGGCCCGCCGCGGCCGGGTCGGCCAGCACTTCGTCCAGCGGCCCGAAGGCCGTCACGGCCCCGTGCCGGAGCACAAGCAGATGGCGGGCCAGGCGGAGCAATTCTTCGGGGGAGTGGGTGACATACAGGATGGGGATGCTCCAGACTTCGGGAATGCGGGCGATGTAATCCATAAGCTCCGCTTTGCGGGGCGGGTCCAGCGCGGTGAGGGGTTCATCCATAAGCAGCACCGCCGGGCGGCACAGCAGGGCGCGGCCCAGGGCCACCCGCTGTTTTTCGCCGCCGGACAGGGTGGCGGGTCTTCGGTCCAGCAAGGGCCCGATATCCAGCAAATCGACCACGGCCTCCAGGGTGGCCGCGCCGTCGACCGGACCCGGCCGGAAGCGCCGTCCGAACAGCAGATTGGCCCGCACCGACATGTGGGGGAAAAGGCGGCCGTCCTGAAACACATAGCCCACGCGTCGTCGCTCCGGACTGAGGTTGATGCCCTGCCGAGCGTCGAAGTAAGGCGTGCCGCCGCATTCGATACGCCCTTCGTCGGGCCGGAGCAGGCCGGCGATGCAGTTGATGAGGGTGGTTTTGCCCGCTCCCGACGGGCCGAATACGGCGGTAATGGCGCAGCCGTCCACCTGAAAGCTTACGTCAAGCCTCAGGTCGCCTTGATGTTTGCGGATATGGACGGACAGCACGACATACTCCCGGGAAAAAACGTTTCATATATAGCATGCCGGTCAAAGGACGGACAAACCTGGCACGCGCCGGGGTAAAAGCGTGACGGGCTCGCCGGGACGGAGCCGCGTGAAGCGGCGCGGGCCTCGGCCCGGAGAGGGCTTTTCAGAGGCAAGGCTTGCGGCTAGGGTGGAGAGGTTCCGGCGCGGCGCGCCGTGTTCTCTGCAAGGAGTGTCCCCATGCCTGAATGCGTCGTTTCCCCCGAGGAAGGCGGTCGCCGTCTCGATCACGTTCTGGCCCGCCTGTTTCCGGCTCTCGGCCTGCGCGGCCGCCGCCGCCTGTGCGGGGAAGGGCTGGTCCTGGTCAACGGTCGGCCCGGCCACGGGGCATACAAGGTGCGGCCCGGCGATGTATTGTGCCTGGCGGAAACAGGCGGAGACCCGGAAGCGTCCGGCCCGTCCGTCCGCCTGGCGGGCCGGAGCGAACACCTGGCCGCCCTGGATAAGCCGGCCGGACTGCACACCGAGGCCCTGGCCGGAAAAACGGGCGACAGCCTCCAGGCTCGTTTGGACGAGCTGTTGCCTCGGGGGAAAGAGCGGCCGCGCCTGCTCAATCGGCTCGATTTTCCCACCTCGGGCTTGGTGGCGGTCGCCCTGGACGAAGAGGGAGCCGAGCGGTGGCGGCGAGCCCAGGAGGGCGGGCTCATGGAAAAGCGCTATCTGGCCTTGCTGGAAGGGGAATTGACGGAGGAGCGGCTCATGCGCCAACGTCTGGTTCTGAAAGGGCGGGAGCGGGTGTTGGTGGAATTGGCCGACCACGCGGATTTTCGGCGGCATACTTTGTTGCGGCCGTTGGCTGCGTTGGACGCGCGTGAATTGGCAGACATTCTGGAGGCGGCGGAAGGGCGCGTGTGGCGCGGCGCGGGACCGGCGCCGCAGCGGGTTACCCTGGCCGCCTGCCGCATCGTCAAGGGCGCGAGACATCAGATCCGGGCGCACGCGGCGGCCGCGGGCTTTCCTTTGTGGGGCGACCGCCGTTACGGCGCCGCCTGGCTGTGCGGGCTGGAGCGGGAGAACGGAGGCGGGAGGCCCGCCCCGTACGCGGAGAACGAGCGCTTTTACCTGCACCACGGCCGCCTGAGCCTGCCGGGATGGACGGTCCGGAGCGCGCCCCGTTGGCTGGACCTTTTGGGTGGGGTTGCGCGGGCGGCGGGGTTGGCCTGGTTGGAGGAGAGGGCCCCGGCCCCGGCGAAATAGGAAAAAACGTTATGACGGGGCCGGGGCCCTCCTGAACCGGGTTCAGGCTTCGAGATCGCGTTCCCATTCTTCCTGGCAGGCCAGACACAAGCCTACGCCGGGAATGGCGCGCATACGTTCGGCGGGGATGGGCTCGCCGCATTCGCGGCAGCAGGCTTCACCGTCAATCCACTCCGGGCCTTCCCTATACAGGGCGCGGGTGGCCTGCTGCAAGGCCGATTCCCGTTCAAGGCGTTCCAGTTCCGTGGCTTGATCGAAAATGTCCATGATGACTCCTGTATAAAATGAGCGCGCGTCATGTCCCGCAGGGGAGCGCGCGGTTGGGGTCAGACGTGACGGAACAGGGCGGCGGCCGGCACTTTGACCACCAGTTTTTTCACCCGACCGGGCGTGGATACGGCCAGAGCGGGCGCATGCGCGTCCTGGGGCAGAAGCAGCGCGAACAAGCCCGGCCTCAGTCGAAGACGGGCTGCGGCTTCCGGCATTTCCCGGTAGAACACGATATCTCTGTCCGCGTCGTAGGGGGCTTCGGGCGTGAGCGCGGGCGCGCCGGGGAGCTCGGGCTCCACGGAAAGCACACGGCATTCCTCTTCGCCGTCCAGCACTATCTGAATGTCGGCCATGACGCGATGGCTTTCGTAGCGTCCCTCAGGCTTGGTGTCGTATATATTGACGTCGGCCGTCACGCCGCCCCGTTCCGGCCCTCCGGCCAGTTCATAGCGCCCTGCCGACAGGGAAGCCCCCTGCTCGGCGAGCAGCATGGCCTCATGAAATACGGCGGTCCACACAGGACCGAGGGGATAGCACAAAGCGTTTTTCAGGGTATCGAACAACATGTGGGAAATCCTCATATTATCAAATAACTCAAAGAAATAATTACCATTAGAGGCTTTTTCGGGGACATGGAAAGGGCGGAGAATGCCTCGGCCCGTCATTCTTGTCAAGGTATGAGAGCGGGAATTGCTCTTAGGGTAAGTAAAGACGATATAGAGTACTTTTTTTGCGTATTTGAACAGAAAATTCGTTTTTTGGTCGTTTAGATGTGTTTTTTAGTTGGAACGATAAGTAGATATCTTTCATAATATACTGATTTTTATATTGATAATTTTTATTAGATAATAGGATGACTAAGTTGTTTTTATATGCTATAGGGGCACGGCTTTAGCGACAGAATGCTACAAAAAAAGAAAGAGGGGTTAAGTCGTAACGGACTTGTTCGATAAGTCTTCTGACTTAGGTCTGTGCCTATCGGCAACAGGATTGTCTGTCTCACTATAATTCCGGGCAGGTATGGGGATTTCATTCGCCTGGGCAATTATGAGGGTGCTTATGGGATTACGTACCAAAATTTTGATGGGATTTGCGGCCGTCCTGATACTGACGGCGGCATTGGGCATTGCCGCCATGCGGCTGACCTCCGGCATGGGGAACTATTCGGCCGAGGCGGCGCACATCGACAACGCCCGCGGCGCGTTGCTGGGAGGGCAGGTCGCCTATGTGCGGTACACGGCCCTCGGCGATACGGCTGCGGCGGAGAAGGCTTTGAAGGACATCGCGCAATGTCGGCAGTTTCTTGAGATGGCTTTTGCGATGGAGAGCGACGAAGCCAACATGGCCGGCCTGCAGGAAGCCATGAGCATGGTGGATAAAGTGCGCGCCTCCATAGAAAGCATCCGTGAGCGGCAGGGCGCGGCCTCTCAGGTACGGACCAAAATCAGCGAACTTACCGCGCAGGTATACGCGCAGTATGACGATGTGCTGGCCAAACTGGAAAATCAGGTGCGCGTCCGGCTGGATTCGGCTTCCGTCGATTTGCTGGTGCGCCTCAATTCCATCCGTGATGTCATCAATGAAAACGTGCGCGCATCCGCGCTTGCTTTGAATATAAATTCGTCCGAGGAAGAGAGGAATGCCCTTATTTCGGCCGTGGGGACTTCCCGAAAAGATTTGCAGGAAACGCTGCCCATGTTCATTATTCCGGAAAACCGGGCGGCGTTTGAAAAAATGAACGCGCTTTACGGAAACTATTGCGAACAGGTCGTGGCGTATGCGGACGAACTGGCCGGAGTGGGCGTCCTTCAACGCGCCACGAACGCCGACGTCGAAGATTTGTTGAGCCAGTTGGAAAAGCTGGCCGCCATCGGGGTTCAGATGGTGCAGGATTTCAATGCGATGGCGGATAAAAGCTCTTTGGCCCTTATGGTGTTCGCCTTGCTGGTGGGGGTGGGCGTCGCCCTGTTCATCAGCACCAACGTGATGCGGCAGCTCGGCGCCGACCCCGGCGAACTGGCCGCTCTGGCCGATCGGGTGGCCGGCGGCGATTTTGAGGTGGATGACGGCGCGCAACACCGCGGCGTGCTGGACAATCTGCTGAAAATGGTCGCCATGTTGAAAAAGAACATCGAAGCCGCGCACGAACAGTCCGCGGCGGCGCAGGCGGAATCCGAAAAGGCCCGGCAGGCTATGGAGGAAGCGGAGAAGGCCAGTCAGGAGGCCCTTGCCCAGCGCAACGCCATCCTGGCTGCTGCGGACCGTCTGGAAGGCGTGATCAACGTGGTGTCCTCGGCGTCCGAAGAGTTGTCGGCCCAGATTGAGCAATGCGGTCATGGCGCGGCTCAGCAGGCCGCTCGGGTGACGGAGACCGCCACTGCGATGGAGGAAATGAATTCCACCGTGCTGGAAGTGGCCCGAAACGCGGGCAGCGCGGCCGACATTTCCGCCTCCACCCGCCAGAAAGCCGAAGAGGGCGCTCACGAGGTCCACAGCGTGGTGACCAGCATACAGGAGGTGCAGGTCCAGTCCGAGCAACTGAAGCAGGATATGGCCGCCCTGCAGGAGCATGCCCAGTCCATCAGTCACATCATGAACGTGATTTCGGACATTGCGGATCAAACCAATTTGCTGGCTTTGAACGCGGCCATTGAGGCCGCCCGCGCGGGCGAGGCCGGACGCGGTTTCGCCGTGGTGGCGGACTCGGTGCGGCAACTGGCTGAAAAAACCATGGCTTCCACCACGGACGTGGCGTCCGCCATCAAGGCTATTCAGGAAAGCACCGTCAAGAGTACCTCCCAGTTGGATGCTGCGGTGCAGACTATCAATCAGGCGACGGAATTGGCCACAAAATCCGGGGAAATGCTGAGCGATATCGTCAACCTGGCCGAGCAGACCGCCGATCAGGTGCGGAGCATCGCCGCCGCCAGCGAGCAGCAATCCGCTTCTTCGGAAGAGATCACCCGTTCCATCGACGACGTAAACCGCATATCGAACGAAACGGCGGAGGCCATGCGCCAGTCGTCCGAAGCCGTTACCGAACTGGCCCGGCAGACTCATGAACTTGGGACTCTTGTTGCTGAAATGAAGCAGGCCTAAGAGCAGCGGCCCCACGCGCAAAGCCCCCGGCGTTCTATGACGCCGGGGGCTTTGCATCTTAGAGTATTTTGCTTTTGAAATTGCCCAATTTTAAAAGCGGCGCTGCCGTCATTTCGTCTGAAAAGCGTGGTTTTCAGGCTGGCGCGGGCGTCCGCTCCCGCGGCCGCCGGAGCGCTTGCCGTTTTCAACAATAAACCGCTCTAGAGCGGTTTATTATTGAAAATATCTGCCGGCCGGGACAACAGGGCTCTGAGCCGCAGGTTTCACACACGGAAGCCGGAACAGCCGCAAGCGCACTGCGACTAAGCTTTGGCAATCGGCTGTAGGCAAAAATGCGGCGATGTCGGAGAAGGGACGTCATGACGCCCTTAACCGTCGGCGCGAAGCGTTCTACAGATAAGGAGAGTGAAAGTCTCGCTTTGCTCGGCTCCGTAGAGCATTTCTCCACTGAAATGCTGTAAAGCGGCTCGACTTTGCCATCGTACTCAAGCAGGGCGTGACGTCCTGTCGCTTTAGTTTCACGCCCGAAACCGCAGTTTACTCGGCCGCTCATGCCTGTACGTCCCACGGGCCGCAGGCGCGGCTCTTCGGCTATAAACGGTTGCCCCGATAGCGCGCCGACGGCTGAAGACGCCACGCCGTCAGTCGGCCGAAGGCTGTCTTGCGGAAAGTGTTTCCTTCAACACGTTTTCCAAAGTGTCGCCAAAGGCGATAAGATCGGCCTCGTCGATGATGAGGGGCGGCAAAAGGCGCAGCACGGTACCGTGCGTCAGGTTGAGGATATAGCCGCGCTGCAGCAGCGTGGCCCACACCGTTTTGGCCTGTTCGGGCGTCAGAGCCAGGTCCACCCCGATAAGCAGCCCCATGCCGCGCACGTCTTTGATGGCGCCGGGCAGCTTTTCGCCCAAAGCCCGGAAACGGGCGCGGGCGCGTTCGCCCAGTTCGGCCGCGCGTTCCACCAGGCGGTCGCGGTTCATGATGTCCAATACCTTGGCTCCCACGGCGGTGATCAGCGCCCCGCCCCCGAAGGTGGTGGCGTGGCTGCCGTAATCGAACCCGGCCGCTACCTCGTCGGTGACCAGCATGGCTCCCAGGGGCAGGCCGTTGGCCAGGGCCTTGGCGCTGGTTATGACGTCGGGCGTGAGGTCATAGTGCTGGAAGGCCCAGAACTTGCCGCTGCGGCCCATGCCGCCCTGTACTTCGTCGCACATGAGCAACACGCCGTGCTTGCGGCACAGGGCTTCGATACCCTGCGCGTATTCCCGGCCCAGGGGGAATACGCCGCCCTCGCCCTGAATGGCCTCCACCAGCACCGCCGCCGTGTGGGGAGTGATGGCCGCCTCCAGGGCGGCCAGGTCGCCCCAAGGCACGCGCCGGAAACCATCGGGCAGGGGCTCGAAGCCTTCGGTGTGCTTGCCCGTGGCGGCCAGGGCGGCCAGGGTGCGGCCGTGGAAGCAGTTGTCCAGACTGACGACTTCCCAGGCGTCCCGGCCTTTGACCTGTCGCTGATAACGGCGGGCGATTTTGATCGCCGCTTCGTTGGCCTCGGCGCCGGAATTGCAAAAAAATGCCTTGCCCGCGTGGCAGGTGGCCAGCAGCTTTTCCGCGAAGTCCAGTTGTTCTTCCTGATAAAACAGGTTGCTGACGTGCACCAGCTTGCGCGCCTGGGCGGCCATGACGTCGGCGATTTCCTCGTTGCCGTGCCCCAGGCCCACCACCGCGATGCCCGCCAGCAGGTCCACATATTCCTTGCCGTCAAAATCCCACAGCCTTGCGCCCCGGCCGCGCTCCACCGCGATGGGGTAACGGCTGTAGGTGCGACACAGAAGCTTCGCTTCCCGAGCTTTCAGTTTTTCCAGTGTATTGCTCATAATAGGTGTTCCTTGATGAGAAGCGGCCGGAAGTCTCGCGGAGAGGAACCTTGGAAACGAAGTTTACCAAGGCCTACACGTAGTCGGCCGTGGCTGAAAGCCGTCTTTGCCGCACTGGAAGTACGGCTTTTTTCTGTTCCCGCTTACCAGTTCAACGTGCCCTTGAAGGCCCGGGCCAGTTCCTCCACAGGGTGGGAGAACAGTTCGGAGTGGCCGGACACGAAGTCGAGGCGGCCTCCGTTTTCGTCACGGGGAGTGACGGTGCCGATACGGGCCGCATCGTCGCCGAACAGAGAGTCGAACATGTCCGTTTGGACGGCGGGCACGGTGACCAGAAGACGGCTGGCCGATTCCGAGTACAAAAGTTCGGTCAGAGTCAGGGCTTCGGCTGCCCGCACCCGGGCCACGTCCACACAGGCGCCCAGACGACCGCCCAGCGCCATCTCGGCCAGGGCGACCGCCAGACCTCCGTCCGACAGGTCGTGGCAGGCGGATATCAGTCCCCGGCCTATGGCTCGATGCAGAGCGCGATACCGGGCCAGGGCTGCGGGGGCGTCCACCACGGGTACCCGGCCGCCGCTCATGCCCAGTTCGGCGGTGACTTCGCTGCCCGCCATTTCGCGGCGGGTCACGCCGAGCAGGTAGACAGCGTCGCCGGGTTTTTTGAAATCGCTGGTGACGGTTTTGTTCACGTCGGGGATGACGCCGAGCACGCTGAACAACACGGTGGGCGGAATGGATATCTTGACCCCGCCTCCCGTGTAGTCGTTTTTCATGGAGTCCTTGCCCGAAATGCAGGGGACGCCGTATTCCAGGCAAAAGCGGGCCAGGGCCTGGCAGGCGCGCACCAGTTGGGCCAGCTTGTAGCGGCCGTCGGGCGTTTTTTCGGATTCCACCGGGTCGCACCAGCAGAAGTTGTCCACTCCGGCCATCCGGTCGGGATCGCCGCCCACGGCCACGGCGTTGCGCACGGCTTCATCCAGAGCGTTGGCCATCATCCAGTAGCTGTCGTAGTCGCTGAATTTGGGACAGATGCCGTGGCTGAGCACAATACCCGCATCGCTGGTCAGGGAGGGACGCAGCACGGCGGCGTCGGCCGGGCCGTCCTGCTTGAGGCCCACCAGGGGCTTGACCACGCTGCCGCCCCGTACCTCGTGATCGTACTGGCGTATGAGGTATTCCTTGCTGCAGATGTTGAGGCGGCCCATCATGCGGGGCAACAGCCCGGCCTGGTCCGGGGAGGCCACGTCGATACGCGCCTCCATAACCTGGGTCGGAGCCGTCCAGGTGGCGTTCAGCTCCATCTGGGGCACGCCGTGATGCAGAAAATCCATGGACAGATCGGCCACGAGCTTTTTGCCGTAACGCACGCGGAATTGCCCGGAGTCGGTGAAGGTTCCCAGAACGGTGGCCTCCACGTCCATACGAGCGGCCAGGGCCATAAAATCATCCAGCTTATCCGGAGGCACGGCCAGGGTCATACGCTCCTGCGCCTCGGACAGCAGTATTTCCCAGGGGCGCAGACCGTCGTACTTGAGAGGAGCGCGGGCCAGGTCCAGTTCGCAACCACCGGTGTCTTCGGCCATTTCGCCCACGGACGAGGACAGGCCGCCCGCGCCGTTGTCGGTGATGGCGTGGTACAGGCCCAGATCTCGGGCGCGCATAAGAAAATCGTACATTTTGCGCTGGGTGATGGGGTCGCCGATCTGCACCGCCGTGGCCGGCGAGCCCTCGTGCAGTTCCTCGGAAGAGAAAGTGGCCCCGTGGATGCCGTCCTTGCCGATGCGGCCGCCCGTCATGACGATGAGGTCTCCGGACAGGGCCTTCTTTTCGTAGCCGGGGCGGCCGTGCAGGGTGCGGGGCAAAAGGCCCACAGTGCCGCAGTACACCAGGGGTTTGCCCAGAAAGCGCTCGTCGAACACGATGGAGCCGTTGACCGTGGGCACGCCGGATTTGTTGCCGCCGTCCTCCACGCCTTTGCGCACGCCCTCCATGACCCGGCGGGGATGAAGCAGACGGGGCGGCAGTTCACCCTGGTGAAAAGGCGAGGCAAAGCAGAATACATCGGTGTTGCATACCAGTTCCGCGCCCATGCCGGTGCCCATAGGATCGCGGTTGACGCCCACGATGCCGGTCAGCGCGCCGCCGTAAGGGTCAAGGGCTGAAGGGCTGTTGTGAGTTTCGACCTTGATGCACACATCGTGTTCGTCGTTGAAGGCCACCACGCCCGCGTTGTCCGAGAACACCGAACGGCAGAAGTCGTGTTCGCCCAGTCGCTTGCGGATGGTGGCCGTGGGAGCCTGAATATAGGTCTTGTATAAACTGTCGATGGTTTCCGATTTGCCCGCGACCGTATCTTCGTAATGGATACGGGCCGCGAAAATTTTGTGCTTACAGTGCTCGGACCATGTCTGGGCCAGCACTTCCACCTCGGCGTCCGTGGGATCGGGGCCCAGGCCCAGGGCGGCGCGTTCGGCCCGCACTTCGTCCCGGCCGAACCACTCCTTGACGACCTTCATTTCGGTCAGGCTGAGGGCCAGAGTGTGAGCCCGGCTGTAGGCGGTCAGGGCGTCGTCGTCCATCGTGGACAACGGCACGATGTCCACGGCGTCCGAGGACACGCCGGTTACGGCCGCGGTCTGAGGAGCGAAGCCCGGCTCGGCGGCCCATTCTTCCCGGCTTTTGAGGCGGTAGCGCTGGATAAGGTCGTTGGCCAGCAGGTCGCGGGCCACGCGCTCGGCGTCGTCGCGGGAGAGGGCGCCCCACAGGTGATACTGGGCCGAGGTGTAGGCCGTGAGCGTGTCGCGCCCACACCCCAGCACCAGGGCGGCGGTATCGCGGGCGGTATGGCCCTCGTTGTCCGTGACGCCGGGCCGATAGCCCACCTCGAGCACCCAGTCGGCGTCGGAGGCGACGGGGGTCAGCGAGGCCTGCTGAAGCACGGGATCGTGCAGGACGCCGTCCGCGACCAGACGTTCCGCCTCAAGCCGGCTCAATCCGGCCAGGGTAAAGACTTTGACCACGCGGACGCGATCCACGGGCAGGGCGAGGGAATCACGAATTTCCGAGGCGACGCGGCGGCCGACGGCGTCGTCGTGGCGGGGATGGACGCCGATTTCCACACGAAAGAGGGCTTGCGACATGAATCCGTCCTAAAAATTTAATTTTTGGTAAAAATAACATAGTTCTCCCTTAAAGTCCAAAAAATATCATAGTGTTTTTATTTGATAACAGAATATAATTAGCTGATAATTATAGCAAAATAAAATATTTTTAAACTTGACATTATTATTTATTAAAAACAAACTTAACCATTAAAACATTACATAAAAAAGCAACTGGTTAGGTTAGATTTTTTTCTAATTTTGAAGGGATAATTTTTTATTAGGCTATAGAACTTATGCTCTGTTAATTTCTTGGGGAGTTTGATTATGCAAACTTTTAAAAAAAATCGTAGTATATCATATAT
>UQJT01000018.1 GCA_900541395.1 uncultured Desulfovibrio sp. | reverse complement strand
CCCTGAGCGTGGCTGTCAGCGACATGGCCGACCGGGTGGAAAACCACATCCGCACCATTGAAGCGCAAAAAACCGAACTGGCCTCCATTCTCGATCACATGGAGGAAGGCGTGTTGGTGCTCGATCAACGGGGTCGCATCCGCCGGGTCAACCCCGCCTTGGTCCGCCTTTTTCCCGAACTGGGCGACGCCGTGGGTCGTCTGCCCGTGGAAGTTGTGCCCCTGGCCGAACTCCAGCAAGCCATCGACGCGCTCATGGCGGACGCGCGTCCGCATTCCGCATCGCTGACACTGGACTGCGGGCGCGATTGCTACCTGGCCGCACAACTTATCCGCCTCGGCGCCAGGCCCGCAGCCGGTCCCGCTCCGCACGGAGGAGAAGTGGGCGCGGTCATCGTGCTGCACGATGTCAGCGACATGACCCGCCTGGTTCGCGTGAAGCGCGATCTGGTGGCCAATGTCTCGCATGAATTGCGTACCCCCCTGACCGCCATCCAGGGCTATGCCGATACCCTGCTTAATGTGGACGACGCCCCGGAAACCCGGCGCAAATTCATCAATATCATCCGCAAACACGCGAGCCGCATGGTACGTCTGGTGGAAGATCTGCTCACCCTTTCCCGCCTGGAAAACGGCGAGGGCATGAGCGAAGGGGAAGAATGCGCTCCCGACGATGCCCTGGAGGATGCCCTGGAGGAGTGCCGGGGATTGGCGGATGCGCGGAATACCCGAGTGATCGCGGCCTTGCCCGCCGGGCTGCGGGTCAGGGGAGATCGCGAACGTTTGAGTCAGGTCTTCCGCAATCTATTGGAAAACACTTGCCGCTATGCCGAGCCGGGCACCCCCATCCTGATCGGCGGCAAAGTGGAGGAAGGCATGGTACGCGTGACCGTCCAGGATTTTGGCCCAGGCATCCCCGAAAGCGATCTGTCCCGCGTTTTTGAACGATTCCATCAAGTGGAAAAACACCGGGGAGGGGGAGGCACGGGACTGGGGCTGGCCATTTGCAAGCACATCGTGGAACGCCTGGGCGGGCACATTGAGGCGGAATACGACGCGCCGCCCCTGTTGCCCGGCCAAGCCCCCACCGGCAGGCCCGCCGGGGCAACCATCCATTTCACGCTGCCCCTGGTCCCCGTCGCGTCGCGCGCCGCCACGGAACATAACACGCCCGGCACCGCCGGACAGGGAGATATCCTATGACCCAGGCCACCGCCGCTTTCACCGCGCCCCTCACCCCGCCTCCGACCGTATCGGACGCTGCCGCCGGGCAACCGGAAATCAAGGCCCGCGCCGAACACGTCGACTTTTTTTACGGCTCCACTCAGGCCCTGCACGATATCAGTCTCGACTTTCCCGAGCACGCGGTCACCGCGCTCATCGGCCCGTCGGGCTGCGGCAAGAGCACGTTTCTGCGTTGTCTCAACCGCATGAACGATCTCATTCCTCAGACCCGCACGACGGGTTCCATCACTCTGGACGGCGAAGACATCAACGGTCCGGACATGGACGTGGTGGATCTGCGGCGACGGGTGGGCATGGTGTTCCAGCGTCCCAATCCCTTTCCGAAAAGCATTTTTGAAAATGTGGCATACGGTCTGCGTGTCAACGGCATACGCGACGAACATTTTATCGCCGAAAAGGTGGAAGAAAGCCTGCGCCGCGCCGCCATTTTCGACGAAGTGAAAGATCGTCTGCACAGTTCGGCCCTGGGGTTGTCCGGCGGTCAGCAACAGCGCCTGTGCATCGCCCGCGCTCTGGCTGTGGAACCCGAAGTGCTGCTCATGGACGAACCGGCCAGCGCTCTGGACCCCATTGCCACCCAACGCATCGAGGAAGGTATCCACGAACTGAAAAATCAGCTCACGATCATTATCGTCACCCACAATATGCAGCAGGCAGCCCGCATTTCCGACCGCACCGCATTTTTCTATATGGGGCGGCTCATCGAATGCGACGCCACCGATATTCTGTTCACGCGCCCCGGCCTGAAGCAGACCGAAGACTACATTACCGGCCGCTTCGGGTAGACCCTGACCGCTCACCACCCATACTTCGGCAGTCGGCGGCACGAGGAAGGACCTCCCCAATCGTGCGCCGGATTCTTCGTCCGCCCCGGCTGTTTTATTCCGCGACGGCGACCGGCCGAAGGAACGAGGAGATTATGTATGGCATCACCGGAAACCCACCTCCAACAACTTATGGACGACCTGCGCGGCCGACTGTTGACCATGGCGGCCATAACCCGTGAGGCCACGCATGACGCGGTGGCCGCCCTTATGGAACAGGACAGGGACAAAGCGACTGCCGTCATCGACGGCGATGCCGCTCTGGATCGCATGGAGGTGGAACTCGACGACTCCATCATGCAAATCCTGGCCCGCGCCCAGCCCGTGGCCTGCGACCTGCGTCTGCTGCTCAGCGGCATACGCCTTATATCCGATCTGGAACGCATCGGCGACGAAGCCGTCAGTGTGGCGCAACGGGCCGCGCTTATGGGGGATTTTTCCGCCACGGCCGATCTAACGTGGCTGGGGGCTCTGGGACATAGAGCCGAACGCACTCTGGCCGACGCCGTGCGGGCTTTCCGCGACGGCGACGCCAAGCTGGCGCTTACCATCCGGAGTCAGCAGGACGAGAATACCCAGATGGCCGTGGCCGGATTCCAACACATTATGCGCGATCTCCAGGCCGGAAATGTGGACGCCTGGTATGCCCTGCATCTCATTCTGATCACCCGCGCCTTGGAAAGAGTATGCAGCCGAGCCGTCAATGTGGCGGAGCATGCCTATTTCCTCGCCGAAGGCGTCAACCTGAAGCATGTGCCCTTGTCCGAAGCAAAAGAACGGCACGTCGTCGGGGACGTATCTTCTGTATAACAAAATTCGCCTTGCTCACGGTCAAAAGCCGCCTGTCCCCGTAACGAAAAAGGAACAGACGGCTTTTTGCTTTTTCCGAAGACGCCTTTCATCCGGAAGGGATGCCGCCCATTTTGCCCTGCCCGCGGCTTCCAGACCGGCAAAGGGCTCGGGAAATTCCGTCATGGGCGACAAGGTTTGCCCGTATGCGCCCTCAACGGCCAATGAAGCATGGCGGGTTACGACGGAGAAAACTAAAAACCAAAGAATCCGTTTAAGCCTCTGTGTCACAGACTTAAACGGATTCATAAAACTGGTTTTGGTGCCAGGGGGAGACTCGAACTCCTATCAGGCTGAATCCATTAAAAATATTTTTAATCATTTTACCTAATTATACTTAATTTTTTACCTTTTTCGCTCATTGATTTTTTACTTAATCCCACATGGAAGCTTACGTGTTTTTGAAGGGCATCCTTCCGAATCTAGGGCACGGTCATGGGCTTAGCCTTCGGAAATATGAACCTCGCTTATAGAATTTTCTGTTCTCCGAAGAAGATGAACAAGTTTTTCAATGAGTTGATCAGGGTTCTTCAATTCACATTGCCATACTATAAGTACCTGCCATCCCAATTTTTCTAATTGATCCTTAACTATGTAATCTCTTTCTCTATTTTTTCTTATTTTTTTATTCCAAAATTCAATATTCGTCGACGGACGAGTGGCCCGCTTACACCCTTCATGACCATGCCAAAAACATCCGTGAACAAATATAACAGTTTTATATTTTGGCAAAATGATGTCAGGACTTCCCGGCAAATCTTTTCTATTCAAACAAAAACGAAATCCGGCATGGTGCAACAAAGATCGAACAGTTTTTTCAGGGATAGTATCCTTTCCTTTAATGCGGCTCATAATCCAACTTCGCTTTTCCCTGCTGACATTATCCATAATATATTATTCTCCTTCACTATACACTAAGTATCAAATAATTAATAAATCTTACCTTGAGCGCATACCTTTGACTTATTGCTTATCAAAGCAATTCCGGCTAAAATTACAGTATGAAAATCGACACGGATTTAAAAAACTCAAATTCTTTCCCCTCCAAAATCCCCCTCATTGATCTGTTTTCAGGAGCGGGAGGATTAACTTTGGGCTTTGTGGACAACCGCTTTTGTGGAGGGTTTGACTGCCTTTTGTCTGTCGAGTTCGACAAAGCGGCAGCGGCGACTCACACCCGAAATTTTGGAGGAGTGCCTGTCGTCGAAGATATTTATGCATGGTTGGATCGTCAGCCGACGATCCCCCATGCTGAAGTCGTTATCGGGGGACCTCCATGCCAGGGCTTCAGCCTCCTGAACAAAAAAAGGCATGGCGACGCTCGCCGCGAACTTTGGAAAGCATACATGCAGGTCGTGCAACAAGCCGAAGCAACGGTTTTTCTGATGGAAAACGTCGAAGGCTTGCTTAAGTCCCATGAGTTCGAAGATATCCAAACGGTTGCCGTCGACATGGGCTTCCAAATCGCCGCAGGTATCGTCAATGCAGCTGATTATGGGGCACCACAGATCAGGAGACGAGCCATTGTCTGCGGATGGAAAGGTGAACGGGCCCCAGTTTTTCCTCCTCCTCCCACTCATGCCGCTCCCGATGCCCTCAACAGTCTGCCGCGCTGGAAAACCGTGCGTGATGCCATAGGGGATTTGCCTGAACCAATAGGGACGGAAATTCGAAACGTCGCACCTCCGTTCAACCTGCATTTCGGGCGTACTCCTACACCTGTCAGCCTGAAACGATATCGGGCCGTGCCGCTCGGTGGAAATCGCTTCGATCTCCAGCGCAACGCTCCGGAGCTGACTCCTCCCTGCTGGGTAAAAAAAACATCCGGAGGAACCGATTTATTCGGTCGGCTGTGGTGGGAACGTCCTTCGGTAACGATCCGAACAGAATTTTTCAAACCGGAAAAGGGACGATATCTGCATCCCGAATCCCATCGTCCCATCACCCATCGAGAAGCCGCGCGCCTGATGGGATTTCCCGATGATTTTGTTTTCGAGGGAAGCAAAATCGAAATTGCCCGCCAAATCGGCAACGCCGTGCCGCCTCCGTTGGCAGGTGCTTTGGCTACTATGGTCGCGGACATACTCCAAAGAAAGTAATGTCAGTGCCGGTGCATGCCGTCATGGCATTTGTTGCAAAGCGTTATGAGGTTATCGGCCGTATTGGTCCCACCGCTTGCGTGGGGCCGAATGTGATGGAGCTCCAAATGGCGGGGGTCTTCCTTTGTCCATAGTTTTTGGCTCCAACCACATTTTTTGCAGAGAAAACCGTCACGGACCAATACTTCGTTTCTTACCCTATCTCCGATGATTCTATCATGGGATTCAACCTGTCGGTCTTCTTCCAGAATATAAACTCCGACCGGTAGGTCAGGACGGCCGGTCGTCTGTGTAACAATTGGCCACCCGCCTTCCGTTCTTAATTCCCGAACTCGACGCGCCCACTCCGAAGCATTGCGGGCAACATAGCGAAGTTCTTCCCCTGTAATTTCTTTGCCGACATTACTGCGAAAATATTGCAGTAATTTATCTCTTACTGCTCCATCCTGTTTTCGGATGGAGTTGGCTACATGCCACCGATAAGCAGCTTCCAAATCCTGCTCCGGACTGACAAGAAGATACTGTGAAGGTTTCATATCGGGAAGATTGGAACCAAGGCCTTCTTGCATTTCCTGTTCTTTTACTTCTCGAACAGTATACCCGCTAAATATTTTCCATCCGAATTGAACACGCAATTCTCGAACACGTCGTGCGTATTCGCTGATACCGGCCACGACCATAAGTTCATCACCCTCGATGACGCAACCTTGATATTTCCGTAAATATAAGAGAATCCTTTCTCTTGCTGCGCCGGTCGGGGTATCGAATAAAGCTTTTCCCAATTTCCGCAATTGGTTGTGAACGGGTAGCAACGCTAAAACTTTGGGACGCAGTTCTTCCGTTTGAATTTGTTCGGCAAAGGTATCAAGAAAAGTCCGAAGCTTGACAAGAATTTTTTCAGGGCTGGCCGATTGCGACATGGACACCTCTCCTCATGGAGGACTTAAATTAGAGATTCAGAGGCAGGACGTCAAATAACTTTAGAAAAAGTTTTGAAATTTCTTCTCACCCTCGCTTCTATGAACCCTATCTCCCATCCCTCCCCGGCAGACTGCGCTCCGTTTGTAAGGAGGCCGGGTCTTTCACCCCGACCTCTTCTCTATCATCACACTGCCTATCGGCACTCTCCTTGTCGTATAGTTTTAGGCGTCGCCCGATTCTCACACCATCGAGATTTCACCCGCTGCAACGTCCTTTTTTCATGGCTCAGCATGTCGGGCTTGTCCTCGACTTCCATTTTGATGTTCCACTCTCTCATGCACTTCCGCATTTTCAACTTATCTGCAGGCATGTCTGTGTCGGACTGAAGACGACTTGGTATTCACTCATGTTGACGGTACGGTATACGCCAACGCTTTACGGTGCCATATTGCACGTACATTGAAGTCCGGCCTTTTTCTCTGCACGGACCCCGACGTCTTACTGTGTCCATTCTGGTGTGGAAAAAAGAAATGCCTATGCAAAAAAATTCAGTGAATACGACACTGTCGACGGGTGCCGGCTGAACTGTATATCACCAAGAACAATCAGCGAGACAATGTGCTGAAACGAACTCTCGTGCACAGGTTTGAAAAAGAAAAAACGCTCACGATGCTGCCTCATCATGAGCGTTCATTTGGAAAAATCCGAAAGTATTCCACAGCTTGCTGGGACGCTGTGAAGCTCTAATAAATTTATGGTGCCCAGGGGGAGACTCGAACTCCCACGACATTCGTCACTACCACCTCAAGATAGCGTGTCTACCAGTTCCACCACCTGGGCACAGGGAAGGTTTCTAGCGGATCAAAGCCGTCTTGGCAAGCATTTTTTCCCGTCTATGCCGGCTTTGCCATGTCTTTTACCGGCTCGAGGTTTGCCCTTGCACCGGAAACGCTTCCCCGGCGCCAGCCGCCGTGGCGCGGGCCATGCGCTGCAAACGGCGCAGATCGGCCCGCCCTGGAATTTCGCCGGCAACTCGACGCCAACAGCGCCAAGCTTGCTTGCGGGCGGCCCCCGCCACGGGCTCCACGCACGATGCGGCCAGAGCCTCCAGTAATTCCTGCATGTGCAACTGAACCTCCCAGCGTGGTTTGCCCCGAGCCACCACGTCAAACGTATCGGTCACAAAGTCCTGCGGCCGCACGGCGACCATAGTCAGCAGCGGATACAGCACAGGATGGTCCGTATCGTCCATGAGGGCGGCCTCGTTACGCCCGAAGTTTTCCATCAGGACACGGGCCACGGCGTCCAAGCTGCGGATGGACGTCCCCGGGTCCTCGGCGGACTGGGCACGTTCGGCTATTTCAGCCAGAACCGCCAGGCCGAAGCGGGGGTCTTCGGCATAGACACGATCCCGGTTCAGAGAAAAGGCTTTGACCAGCGCGGCCCGTTGAAGTTCGCTCAGTACGCGGGGCGGAAACAGCACGGCTGCGGGAAAGGCCGGATGCACCAGCATGCCCGCCCGGGCACGGATATGAATGACCGCGTCCACTTCCTGCGCCAGGGCCTGTAGGGCCTTTAAGTCCACATAGTGCACGTACCCCGTTCCGTCCAGCGTACAGACCAGCCCTCCCTCGGGCAGGCGTTCCGGGCCGGGACGGCAGCCCCGCCAGGGATCGCGGCGGTGGGCGCGCATGGCCTCCGCGGTCAGGTCCTCCACCCGATCCAGGGTATAGGTCAGTTTGCCGAACAGTCCCAGGGTGCGCAGCCAGCGCAGCAAAGCCAGCAGAACCAGGGCGATGACCGCCACGATTTCCAGCAGCAGGATGAACCGCCCCAGAGGCGAAAACCACTCCATGCCCAGCGCGATGAGGGCCACCAGGGAAAAAATAAAGGCCGCGATGAACGAGGAAATCGCCTCATGCGCCTTGGGATCGCTGATGATCACCGGCGTCGCTCGGGGCGAGGCATGAGCGCTGACAAACGAAAACACCGAGTACAGCACGGATAAGGAAAAAGTGCAGATAGCCAGCATGGTGGACGCGATGACCGTCAACATGCTGGACAACGTATCCACGTCGACCTCGGGCGCGCCGTCCGCCATAAGACTATTGCCGAAATGCAGGGCGACGGCCACGGCGGCCACGGACAGCAGGCTCCAGAGGGTGGGTCGAACCCAAAGTTGATTGCCCAACAGAGCCCAAAATAATTTCAAGCGATTCGCGAGCATGAAAAATTCTCCCGCCGAAACGCCGTCATTTTTTCGGTACGGGCGTTTCGGTCGTTCCACCTTAAAGCGCCCGCTGTCCGCTGTCCTGTATTTTTATCGAATTGCCTTTTCAGCGCATCGAGCAACACTGCCCGCGCGGGACGAGGAGTCCGCGTCGTCAATGCGCTGCCCGCGTCCGTCGGATGCCAGCTCCACCAGTTTCAACGCCACTTCAAGGGACTTGTGGAAAGAGGGAACGGGTAGAAACTCGGCGTTGGAATGAAAATTGTGTCCGCCTGTGAAGTAGTTGGGGGTGACCACCCCCCGCGCCGATAAGGCCGAACCGTCGGTGCCGCCGCGCATGGCGATGGTCCGGGCCGGAATGTTCAGAGCCGCCAGAGCGGCGTACAACAGATCCACCGGGTAGGAATCATCGCCCAGAGAATCCATGATATTGCCGTACTGTTCCTCAAACTCCCATACGATCTTCGCGCGGGGGTGACGCAGACGAATCAACTCAAGCACGGCGGCCACATAACGTTTGCGGGCCTCGTAATTTTGCTTGTCGAAATCGCGGATATTGAAACGCAAGGTGGCTTGTACGGCGTTGGCCTCCATGCCGGTGAACCATACATACCCTTCCTTGCCCTCGGTGTTCTCGGGCGTCTGGGCCCGATCGAAACAGGCCATGATGTCCGTGGCCACCAACAGCGGGTTGACCAGGACGCCCTTAGCCGACATGGGATGGGCCGTGACGCCGGTGATATCGATGCGTCCGGTTCCGGCGTTGAAGGTTTCGCACACCACCTCCCCCAACCCACAGCTGTCGATAGTATAGGCGAAATCCACGTTGAATACCGTCAGGTCGAGCAGCTTGGATCCCCACAAGCCCACTTCTTCGTCGGGCACAAAGGCGACCATGATCTCGCCGTGGGGCGGCTTTGTATCCTGCAGAACGCGCAACATGGTCATAATAACGGCCACGGCGGACTTGTTGTCCGCACCCAGCACGCTGGTGCCGTCGCCGCAGAGTATTTGCTGCCCCCGGTAATCGTTCAGTTCGGGGTGTTCAGCCACGCGAAGCCATATATCCAGATCGGGGTTGAGGCAGATGTCCTCGCCTGTGAAGGTCAGAAGCCGAGGACGGACGTCGGGGGAAAGCCCCACGTCCACCGTGTCCAGATGGGCCACAAAACCGATACGGGGCGCGAGGGGACCGTCCGCAGGCAAATTGCTTGGCAGCTTGGCCGTGACGATACAATGTTCGTCCACGACCACCTGCTCCAACCCCAGCTCTTTCAGCTCTTGTTCCAGCAGGCGGGCCAGCTCCCACTGACCGGGGGAACTCGGCACTTCCCGGTTGGCCGGGTCGCTTTGGGTGGAAATGGCGGCATAGCGCATGAAACGTTCGATCAATTCGGAAGCGTATTCCAGGCTCATGACGACGACTCCCGCGGCGTTCGGAGCGCCGCTTTCACGTTCTCTCATAAGGAGACCAGACGGTCCCCGTCCAGGGATGACTTTCTTCGGGCGCTCAGTGTGCGGGCGTGTAAACATAGCCGCTGTCGAAGCCCAACGGAATGTTGAAGCCCCAGTACACGTACAGCACGACGGTAAGCACCGCCAGCAGGGCTATGGTATACGGGATCATCATGGAACACAGTGTCCCCACCCCGGCAGCCTTGGCGTATTTCTGACAGTAACCGATGAGCAGCGGATAGAAGGGAAAAAGCGGCGTGGATACGTTGACGGCCGAGTCGCTTACCCGGAACGCGGCCTGGGTGAGTTCGGGAGACAGCCCCAGCAGCATGAGCATGGGCACGAAGATGGGGGCCAAAATGGCCCACTTGGAAGTGGCCGACGTGATCAGGATGTTAAGCAATCCGGTCAGAAGAATGATCCCGAACAGGGTCAAACCCGAGGGCATGGCCAAGGACTTGAGGAACTCGGCCCCGGAAACGGCGATAAGCGTACCGATGTTGGATCGGCCGAAAACATACAGAAATTGGGAGCAGAAAAAGGCGAACACCAGAAAGGAAATGAGTGAACGTACTATATTTTCCATGGATCGGATGACCGAGGTCGTGCTGTCGAAGGTGCCCGCCGCCACGCCGTACACCACGCCGGGCACGGCAAAAAACAAAAAGAGCAGCGGCACTATGGCCTGCATGACCGGCGCGTCGGGGCTGGTAAGGCTGCCGCCCGGGCTGCGCAGCAGCGAGTCGGCCGGAATCATGAGGGCGGCCAGCCCCAGGGCCATAAGCAACATAACGCCCCCGGCCAGGCGAAAGGCGCGGTTTTCGCGGTCGCTGACGGCGTGGAGCTGAAGGTCCGGGTCCTGTTCCAGCCCGCTGTCGAGAGGCATGGAAACCCTGAGCCTGGGCTCCACAATACGATCGGTCACATACCAGCAGGCCGCAATGACAAACAAGGTGCCGCCCAGGGCGTAGAAGTAGTTGCACAGCACGTTCACCGAATACGCGGGGTCGATGATGCGGGCCGCGCCCTGAGTAAAGCTCTGCATGATGGGATCGATGATCGAGGGAGTGAAACTGGCCGTAAAACCGCCGGCCAACCCTGCGAAGGAACAGGCGATGCCCGCCAGGGGATGACGCCCGCTGGCGTAAAACATGAGGGCCGACACCGGCATGAGCACCACATAGGCCGAGTCGGACGCGATGTGGCACAGGATGGATACAAAAATGACGGCCGGAGTCAGGGCGCGGCCGGGAATAAAAATCAGCAGTTTTTTGAGCAGCACATGGATAAAGCCGCTGCCCTCGGCCACGCCAATGCCCAGAGTGGCCACGATGGTAATGCCCAACGGCGGAAAATTCATGAAATTCTGCACCATAGACACCAGAAACTTGACCAGTTCCGGCCCGGTGAGCATGTTGAGCACCCGGATGGGTTCGTGTGTGGTGGGATGCCGGTAATCGAACGAAATAAAAGACAGCAGAAACGACAACACCCAGATCAGTACCAGGGCGTAAATAAACAACATGGTGATGTGGGGCAGCTTGTTGCCCGCGCGTTCCACCGCGTTCAGAAACCTGTCCAGCCGCCCGACAGGGGCGGAAACACTATCGTTCATGATACCTCCGGCATCGCTGTAAACCTTAAGAATTCCGCGCGCCGAAATATGTTGCCCCACAATCCGGCGCGGCGCCTCGCAAAACAGGAAACGCCCCACGGGCGCGGGTTGGGGCCCCCTCTTACGGGCAACGGGAAGCTATACCTCTAAAAATAACGATAACGCAAGTCATTCCGGCAATGCGCTCCGGAGCTTCCATGGCTCCCTATAATTAGTTTTACATCGAACTTTTTTTTCGCTATGCTGCCTTTCATGCACAACGCCCATTTTCATCCGGCCGCTCGTCCCCTGCCAGGCGTCGGCATTTTGTACGAGTCCGAGGAGTGGTCCAGCCACGCTCTGGAGTCGCAAGCCCGCGCCTGCGGTTTACCCGCCTTTCTGGTCAATCTGGAGACCGTGGACAATCTGGATGTTCTGGCCGCATGCGGTCTGGTAGTCAACCGCATTTTCGCCAGTTCATGGTGTCGAGGGCACCGGCGTTCGCTGGAACGCATGCCCGAAGTGTTCGCCTGGCTTCAGGAGAGACGTATCCCCGTCATCAATTCTCCGGCCGCCCACTTCTACGAAATCGACAAGGACCTGACGACGCGCACCCTGCTTGCCCACGGCCTGCCTGCGCCACAGGTGTACGGCGTCTTCCGTCCCCACGAGGCGACCGAGGCAGATATACCCTTTCCCTGCATTCTCAAGCCCAATTGCGGCGGGCGCACCACCCATACCCATATCGTCCATGACCGGGAGGAATTGATCCGGGCCATGACCGTCACTCCCGATATCCCCATGCTGGCCGAGGAGTACCTGCCTACCAGCTACGGCTTTGTCACTCGTATTGAGGCCATCGGCGGCGAATGCCGCCTTATTCTCCGGCGCGGCGTGGTGGAGGGCGGCCTGTCCGCCTATCACCTGGGCTCCCCCTATGCCCCTTATCCCGACTGTTCCGAACGCGTCCGCCGCGTGGCGCTGGACGCCATGCGCCTGCTGAGCGTGGACATGGGCAGCCTGGATATCATCGAAAACGAGCGCGGCTGCTTTATCATCGACGTCAACGCCGTGTCCAACGCGTCTGAAGACAATACCGCCATGTTTTCCTTCGATCTGATGCGGGAAACGGCGCGGCACGTCGCCCGGCGCTATGCCGTTCTTATGGAGGAACGCCATGACTTTGCAGGAAATTTATGAGTGTTTCGATCGGGTCGGCTGTGTCGTCTTTTCCACTCGGGACGGGGACGGCATAGAATCGCGCATCGCCCACTTCTTCGCCTGGGACGACGAGGGCTTATATCTGCGCACCATGTGCACCAAGCCCTTCTACCGGCAGTTGAAACAATATGGTCGACTTTCCGTGTGCGGCATGTATCCGGTCACCCAGGTAACCCACGACGCCGACAACCTGCCGAGTTTCCAGCCCGGCTATACCATCCGGGTGGCGGGCGAGGTGCGCGAACTGTCCATGACCGAAGTCGAACGCAAGGCGGAACACGACCGTAACTTTAATGTGGCCGTGCACGACATCAAAAAATATCCGGCCACCCGCATCTTTGTGTTGCACAAGGCCCAGGGCGAACTTTATGACTACGACTTCGCCTGCGAACGCCGGGACCACAAACTGGAACGCCGTCGTTTCGCTTACGGCGGAGCGACGTTCACGCAGCCGGGGCTGACCGTCGGCGATGCCTGCGTGGGCTGTGGCTCCTGCCTGTCGGTCTGCACCTTCAACGCCATCGAGGAAGGCACACCCTATCGCATCAACGGAACCCGTTGCGACGAATGCGGCAACTGCCGGAATATCTGCCCCGTGGACGCCGTGCGCCACAAAGGGGCCTGATCGACTCTGCGGGAGCGCCATTCCCGCCCGGAAAACACGGTATGCCGGCTCCTCAACCGACATGCCGAACTCGGCTTTCTGCCGTCGGATTTCTCAACTTTTTCCGGCAAGCGGCGCGGCGGCGTCGATTTCGCCCAACCGGGACAAATCGGCGCTCCAATAAATATAAAGCAGGCGGGAGCGAACAAGGTTTTCCGGCGCCAAACGATTATGCCACGGGCCCTCGCCCGAATCCGCCGTCAACAAAACGTCCTGCTCGGGCACCACCAGGGCGGGAACTCCGCCGGGCAGGGCGTCCAGTCGGATATCCGTATCCGAGCCGTTGCGGCGCAGTATGCCGTTGCCAATGTCCAGAACGTCTCCGCCAACGGCCGCCAGCCGCCGAATGTAGGCGCGCCCGTCCCCGCCTTCATCCACATAAACTACCAAATCGCCCGGCCGGGGCGCTTCGTCCCGGGCGTCCACACGCCGGGCCAACACGTAATCGCCGGGCACAAGGGCGGGTTCCATAGCTTCTCCGGTCACGCGATACCCCGTATATCCCGGTCTGTCCCCCACCCAAGCCAAAATAAAAGACAAAGCGAGATACGCCACAATCCAAGGACCTATATCATGCCGCGCCTCATCCGGGGCCAAGCCTTCGCGGGCCAACAGCAGAGACGCCAGCAGAGCATAGAGCCATGCCGCGCCTCCTACGGCCAGACACCCGAGCATCCCCTTCCACGAGGCCAACAATTCGACGCTGGTCGCCGCCGTCACCGCCGCCAGCAGAAACAGCAGGCACACCAAGGCGCGCACGGGTCTGTGCACGTAGAGCAGCCCCGAGCACGGAGCCAGCACGCTCAGAAGGAACGCCGTCAGAACACTGCGCTTGGCGCGGGCTTCCATATCGCCTCCGGAAAAAAGAAAATCTTTTTCGGATTATAGGCGTAAAAAAAGGCCCTTGGCAAGTCCGGGCCTGTGTCCGCTCGGGCCGTTGTCCGTCGTCCGCACCGCTTATGAGCGCCGCCCCGGACGCTTTTCGGCGGATGGAACGCAAAGCGCCGGCCTGCAACGCAGCCGAGACATACTTACGGCGTTTCCGCTCGACGGGCCGCGCCTGCAACAGGTATGGACGGCAGAGCAAGCGAAGGCTTCAGGCGTGAAGCGTGCGCGGTGGAACAGCGTTCCCTGACCGACATGAGTTCAAAGTCAAACCACACTGAAGGCGAACGGCGAAAGCGGCCCGCGCCGCTCCCGCCGTTCGCCCTGATCTACTCCTCGCGCTCGTAGGGATTATCTTCCCGTCCCAGCAGATACTGAAGCGCGTCCAGCACCCCCTGGTGGTAGGTTTTATCCGTAAAGCTCGATTCCGCGGACAGAAGGGCCTGCTCCGCTTCGTGTTCCAATGCGCTGATCTCTTCATCCGAGCGCCGTACAAGGCTCATGAGTCTCACTCCGCATAAGGTTTTCTTTCCGCCGCTTCGGCCGGAAAGGTGGGGCACGCTCCCCGGCAGAATCGTCTTTCTGATCGGAAGTGCCGGGAACGATATGAAAAGAGCTTAGATCGCACGTATGATAATCACTATTATTTTTTCTATTTAAATTTTATATAATATATTAATTTAATTTTATATTTTTTAAAAATATTTATTCGTAAAACCGATATTTACAAAACGAATATACAGCCGAATCCCAATTTTTATTTCCACTTTTATGGTACGGCATTCCTTATAGCGGCAGACAACTGCGGGTATTTTATCAGGAACTGCCGCAGCATCCTCAGACAACCTTGAAGGTGAAACGCTCCGTGGAAGGAAGGGGAGGTGAAAATGGCTCGGCGGCTGGGCATATTGAGGCACCGGTCGAAAGAAGGCGGCAACATAGACCGAGGCCGTGGAGTTCGTGGGAACGAAGTTCGGCGGCGCCATCGGAGCGACTCTGAGCGCTGATCGCGGAGATGCGTGCAGCTCCGGCTCCAGGCATAAAACTTGCGGGTTGAAACAGCGTATCTTGGCTATGTATAATCTTGAGGTTGATTTGTTCTCATATTGAGATACGCGGGCCTGGCCCCATCCCCGGATTATCCGCTTGCCGTCTGTCATGTCGCCGCAGATGGCTTGCCGGAGGGAAAGCGTCCGGGAAGACTTCCGTCATTGTCTTCGGGAATCAGCAAACCAGGCCGCCCGGCGAACAGTCGATACCCGTCCTACAAAGGCATGGGGCCTGCTATGCCCAATGCGGCCAGGCACGGACCATTCCGGCACCGGCTGTGAGCCCGGTCCGCGGGCATCCGGATATCCTGTATCGTTCCATCGCTTTTTCGCCGGAGAGACAGCGGAGCTTTGGGACTGCGGGCCTGTCGGTCCGCCCCCGGCGTCTGAGTCATTCGGCCTTTCGGCTCGCCCATGCCTGCGCGCTGATGCCGCCGTGTCGGCTGTCGCCCCTGCTGCGCGACGTTCTGCTCCGGCGCCCGCCGGGCCTCTGGCCTGTTCCATAGTGTCATGGAGGCGTCGGCCGTGCCCTGAACACGCGGAGGATTGCCCGCACGGGGCCTGTTCTTCTATCTAGAGCGTTTTTTGCTCTTGAAAATATCTGCCGGCCAGCCCCCTGTGCTCCGGCCCCAGGTTTCACGCCTCCATCGAAGCTATACGCCGCCCATGAATCGCGGCTGCTCCGATGTCGCGGCGCCCTCAGCCGTCGGCGCGAAGCGCGTTACGGATAAGGAGAGCAGAGATAAGCCTTGCTTCGCTCAACTCCGGGAGCATTTTCAAGCTGAAAATGCTCCATTATCCAACCGACGACTACTCGTCTTGCTACTCATCATCGGACGAACCGCGCGCCACCTCAATAACATGGGGAACTTTACGCAACTTTTCAATGGTTTGATACAGGTGCACGGCGTCGCGCACCTCCACTGTAAAGTCCATTTCGGAACGGCCATCCACCATGGAATAAACCTGGAGCGCATCGATATTGACGTCCTGCTCGCTGAAACAGCCGCTGATCTGGGCCAACAGGCCTTTTTCATTTCTGCCCACAATGTGGATTTTGGCCGGAAAGGGTTTGGTCTCCTGATTGTTCCAGGTCACTGAAATCAGACGTTCAGGCTCCAACTCCTGCACATGGGGGCAATTGGCGGTATGGACGATGACCCCGCGCCCCCGGCTGATAAACCCGACTACGGAGTCGCCGGGCAGCGGGTTGCAACAACGGGCGAAATGAATGAGGGTATCGTCCAGGCCCTGGATGCTCACCCCGTCCGAAACGCGTTTGCTCGGCGTCTCTTTAGGCACGGGCGCGATGGATTCTTCCTCTTCCCTGGGGTGGAGCATGGTCTGAAGACGGTGCAACACCCGTTTCGGCGTCAGACGCGCATAGCCCACGGCGGCGTATACGTCGTCCAGCGAGTTGAGGGAAAACTCGGGCATGAGCAGTTGCAGGCTGCCGTCTTTGGCCGCCTTGCCCGCATTGACGCCCATGCGGCGGCCTTCTTTTTCGAGCATTTCCTTGCCCAGTGCGATGGCCGCCGCTCTTTCTTCCGTGCGCAGATAGTGCTGAATGCGACTGCGGGCCTTGGAGGTCTTGACCAACTTCAGCCAGTCACGGCTGGGCTGACGGTTCTTGTCGGTAATAATTTCCACCATGTCCCCGCTTTTGAGCGGCGTGGACAGGGGCGTAAGCTTGCCGTTGACCTTGGCTCCCACGCAATGGGACCCCACGTCGCTGTGGATAAGGAAGGCAAAATCCAGGGGCGTGGCGCCTTCGGGCAGTTGCTTCACTTCTCCGGCGGGGGTAAAGACGTAGACTTCCTCTTTAAAGAGATCGAGACGCAACGACTGCATGAACTCGCGCGAGTCCGACTCCTCGCGCTGACGCTCCAGCAGGTCGCGCAGCCACTGGAACTGGGGCATGTCCTGCATGGACAAAGCATGGTTGCGCTCCTTGTACATCCAGTGCGAGGCCACGCCGTGTTCGGCCAAATTGTTCATTTCTTCGGTGCGGATCTGGATTTCCACCCGCTCGCCCTCGGGGCCGATGACCGTGCTGTGGAGGCTCTGGTATCCGTTGGCCTTGGGCATGGAAATATAGTCTTTAAAGCGGCCCGGCACGGGCTTCCACAGGGCGTGCACCAAGCCGAGCACGGCATAGCAGTCCCGCAATTCGCCCACGATGACCCGGAAGGCGATAATATCGTGCATTTCGTCCAGGGTGGTGCCCTGTTGCTGCATCTTGCGGTAGATACTGTAAGTCTGCTTGATGCGCCCGAATACCCGGCCGGTGATGCCGTTGCTCTTCATGATCGCCTCAAGCTGGGTGATCACTTTGGATATAAGCTGGCGCTCCACCATCTGGTTTTCTTCGAGCCAGTGGGTGATGTGGGCGTACACGTCGGGCTTGAGATAACGGAAGCTGAGGTCCTCCAGTTCCTGCTTGATGCGGTGCAGCCCCAGCCGGTTGGCCAGGGGAGCGTAAATGTCCATCGTTTCGCGGGCGATGGCCTGCTGCTTGTGGGGCTTCTGGAACTCCAGGGTGCGCATGTTGTGCTGGCGGTCGGCCAGTTTGACGATAGGCACCCGAATGTCGTGCGACATGGCCAGAATCATCTTACGAATATTTTCAGCCTGGGCCTCCTCCTTGGTGTCGAAGGTCATCAGGCTGATCTTGGTCACCCCGTCCACGATGTCGGCCACCTGTTCGCCGAACTCCGCGTCCAGTTCCTCGATGGAGGCGCTGGTATCCTCCACGGTGTCGTGCAACAGCCCGGCTGCTACGGTGTGCTCGTCAAACCCCATTTCGGCCAGGGTTTTGGCCACCGAGGTGGGATGCATGAAGTACGGATCGCCCGACAGGCGCAACTGTCCGGCATGGGCCGCCGAAGAATATTCGTAGGCCTTGCGCACCATGTCGGCGTCGGCGTCGGGGTTGTGCTCCAGCAGCGCGGCGACGATGTCGTCTGCCGAGGGAATAGCGGGCGCGGGCCGCGCCGAGGGCGTCGCCGCGTCCCCGGACGAGGCGGTCGGATGAAGCGCGGACGGGGCCGGAGCGGGTTCCGCGGGGGAGGAGGCTGCTGTCGTCATGCCGTTCCTGTCATCGTTGCAGGGCCTTGGGAACCCACCAGCGATCGAAGTTGTAGGTGATTCCCGCCGGGGCGGGCTCTATCCCGCGGAAGCGGGCCTGCACCATAGGCAACGAATAAGGCACGTACAGGAACAGATAGGGCTGCTCCTTATGCAATATTTCCTGAAAGCGGTCGTACAGAACCTTGCGTTCGGCGCGGTCGACCGTAATATGGGCTTTTTCCAGCAGCGCATCCACTTCGGAATTGGCGTAATGCACGAAGTTGAGGCCGTTTTCCGAAATGGCGGAGGAATGCCATACGTCGAATATATCCGGATCGTCGAGAATATTCCAGGCCAAAATAAGGGCGTCGTAATTGCCCTTGTTGACGAATTCCTTGAGGAAGGCGGCCCATTCCACGGTACGGATCGAACATTCCACGCCCACGGCCTGGAATTCCCGTTGGATTATGGTGGCGACCTTGACCCGCTCCTCGTTGCCCTGGTTGACCAGAATGGTAAAAGAAAAACGCCGTCCGTCCGAGTTGACCAGCACGCCGTCTTCGCCGGGCGTCCAACCGGCCTCGGCCAACAGGGCTTTGGCCCGCTCGGGATCGTAGGCATACGGCGTGATGGCCGTGTTATATACCCAAGTGCCCGGTTTGTAAGGGCCTATGGTGGGTTCGCCCATGCCCATGAGCGCCCCCTTGATCACCGACTCGCGGTTCACGGCGTAGGACAGAGCCTGACGGACCCTCTCGTCGGCAAACAGGGGACTGGTCAGATTGAAACCCAAAAATGTGTATCCGGGGGCGAGGTATTTATATTTTTTCCAGTTTTTATCCCAGTCCGGTCCGCTAGTCTGGCGCAGATACTGCTGGGGCGTCAGCCCCAGAAAATCGATCTTGCCTGCCTTGGCTTCCAGAAATATGGTGGTAAGATCGGGGATGATGCGGTACACTACCTCATCTATATAGGGACGGCCCTTGAAATACAGATCGTTGGCTTCCAGCACGACGCGGCTGCCCGTTTCCCATGATTTCAGCTTGAAGGGGCCCGCCCCGACGGGGTTGCGGGCGAAAGGCGTGGAGGCGATGTTCTGCCCTTCCAAAATATGCTTGGGCAGGATGGGGTGCATCCAGGTAATGGCCGACCGGGCATAGGGCGCGTCGTAGCGCACCTCAAAAGACAGAGGACCGGTCTGCTTGTATTCCGCGATGTTCAGGAAGTCCGCCGCGTAGGCCGTGGGCGTGCTGGGGTTCACCATAAGCTTGTAGGTGAAAGTCACGTCGTCCGCGGTCAGGGGCGCGCCGTCCTGCCACTTCAGCCCCTCGCGCAGTTTGAAGCGCATGAAGGTGCCGTCTTCCTCCACTTCCCAGGATTCGGCGGCCAGTTTGACGATATTCCAATCCTTGTCGTATTCGAGCGGCGCCGTATACAGCAGAGCGGCCACTTCCTGCGAAGCGGAGTCCGAGGCCAGATAGGGAATAAGGTTGGAGGGCTCGCCTATGCTGCCCATGACGATGCGTCCGCCGTAGTCGGGCTCGTCTCCGGCGCCGTCGGCCCGGGCGGGAGCTTCCGCCGTCGGCGTGGGGGGGGGGGCTTCGTCCCGCGCGGAATCGTCACAAGCGCCTAGGAAGGCCAGCATGAACGCCATTAAAAAGTGAAACGAAAAACGCCGCCGGCCCGCGGGGGCCGAAGGCGCGGAAACAGGCGTCGGAGAGGATAAAAGGAATTTTTTCATGCAAGGTTCGATAGCATAGTTCCTTTCTCTTGAAAACCGCCGTAAAGTCGGATAATACTCATGGGGCTTAGTCTATATTGGGGGGAATCCGGCCCCGTCGACCCGAAGCATCCTGTCCGCCGGCGGAACCGTGAAAGGGCGCTCCCGCCCCATCCGGTGGTTTTTCATCCCTGTCCTGTCCGTTCCGCTGTTGTTCCCGGGCGTCGGAAGAGCCGTTTACGCCTGCCCGGCGTTGTTCCCGCAGCGCCGTGCATCCATGCCGAAGTCGGCGGCTTCGGACGACGGGCACAAGCAATTATCTTTTTACCTTGTAGTTTCGCATCGATTGAGGATATCCATGAACCGTCGAGAGGAAATTGCCGTGCGCGGCCTTGCCCAAACCTTTGTGGACAGTACCCTGCCCGAATACATAGCGGACGCCGGTCGGGAGATTCTGTCGGAAGGAGGGGTCGGCAAATTTACCATCCGCGCGGAGGACGACGCATGGGTGGTGGAGGGCTCCGTTCAGGGCGAGGACTTCCAGGCCTACAAACCCACGCTGACCTTCAACCTTGGCGACCAGCGCGTGGACCCCGCCTGCAACTGCATGGAATCCTCCACCGGTCCCTGCCGTCATATGGCCGCCGTGGCTCTCAAATTTCTGGCCTCGCTGGCGACGACCGAGGGCGAACCCGAAGCGGACCAGAAACCCCGCCCGGAGTGGCGGCAAAGCTTCCGCAACTTTTTCGGCGGCACCTTTGAACCCGAGACCGGCCGACATTATTTTTTATTCCGCTTTTATCCGGAACCGGGCAGACTGTCCGTGGCCTTTTTCCGAGCCCGCCAGAACAAAACCGGCTTGTCCTCGGTGCGTCAGGAAATTACGCTCGATCACATCCTGCGCAATCCCGAATGGTGCGAGCACTCGCCCGAACTGCCCAAGGTCGTCAAGCAAATCGCGCAATATCTCGACTACTACGGCCATCGGGTGGAAATCCCCGACGGCCTCCTTTCGTGGTTTTTCTGGGCCATACGCCACGAAGACTATCTTTATTGGAAGGACAGCGAAATTCCCTGCCGTATCGAAAGCGCCACCATGGCCCTCAAGCTGCGCCCCTCGCTGGATGAGGAGGGCCTGCGCTTCGACGTCATGCTTCAGCGGGAAGGCAAGCCGCCTTTCTCCATTTTGGACGAAGAGCCGGACGAAGACGGCGAGGCGCCCGTTCCCGCGCGTGAAAGCGCCACCTTCCACGGCCAGATGCCTCTGTGGGTATGCTGGAACCAGGGCTTCTACCCCGTGCAGACCTGCCTGCACCACGAGGTCATCCAGTCGCTGGTGCACGCCGGACCCGTGATCCCGCAGGAAGACATCCCCGAATTCCTCGACCGGGTGTGGACCCGTCTGCCCTCCTCCGAACTGTACGAGCAGGACGAATTCCTCAAGGTCATGGAGCCGGTATTCCAGCCCGCCTCGTACAATCCCAAGCTTTTTCTGGACGAAGAAGGCAGCCTGCTTACCCTGGAAGTGCAGAACGTGTACGAAACCATCCACGGCGAGTTCACCCTGCCCGGCCCCAACCCCGACTTTCAAACCGGCAGCTACGTGTTTGAAGGCCAGACTTTTCTGGTGCGTCGCGATCAGGAGGAAGAAAACAATCTCCTCACCCAGCTCGCGGACATGCGCTTCCAACCTCGCAGCAACCGTCTGTGGTTCATGGAGCCCGAGGAGGCCATCGCCTTCCTGCTCGACGCCTACCCGTCGCTGGTGGAAAACTGGCGGGTATACGGCGAAGCCACCCTGTCTCGCTACAAAGTGCGGGCCTCCACGCCCGTGGTCAACGCCGCGGTAGAAAGCAACGAAAAGGAAAAGTGGTTCTCCCTCGATATTCAGGTGGACTACGACGGCCAAAACCTTCCCCTCGAACGTATATGGAAGGCCTGGCTCAAGGGCAAACGCTACGTTCAGCTCAAGGACGGCTCCTACGCCAGCCTGCCCGAATCGTGGCTGGAAAAGCTGGCCCACAAGCTCAAGGTACTGGGCCTCGATCCGGCCAAGCCGCCCAAACGCCAGTTCAAGCAGTTTGAAGCCCCGGTGCTCGACAGCCTGCTCGACGATTTACCCGGCGCGCGCGAAGACTCGTTCTGGAGCAAACTGCGCGACAATATCCGTAATTTTCAGGAAGTCCGTCAGGTTGAAACGCCGGCCGGGCTCAACGCCGAACTGCGCCCTTACCAGTTGCAGGGCGTGTCGTATCTCAACTTTCTGGACGAATACGGGTTCGGCGGCATTTTGGCCGACGAAATGGGCCTGGGCAAGACCATTCAGACCCTGTCCTTCATTCAGCACATGGTCAACAAAGGCGCCACGGGCCCCAACCTCATTGTGGTGCCCACCTCGGTTTTGCCCAACTGGGACCGCGAAGCGTCCAAGTTTGTGCCCAAGCTGTCGCGGGTCATCGTATACGGCACCCGCCGCGAAAGCATCTTCCGCAAAATCGCGGACGCGGACCTGGTGATCACCACCTACGCCCTGCTCCGCCGCGATTTGGAAGAGCTGGAGCAGCACAACTTCAACGCCATTATCCTGGACGAGGCTCAGAACATCAAAAACCCCAACACCATCACGGCGCGCGCCGTGCGCAACATCCACGCCCGCATGCGCCTGTGCCTGTCGGGCACGCCCATCGAAAACAATCTGTTTGAACTGTGGAGTCTGTTCGAATTTCTCATGCCCGGTTTTCTGGGCTCGCAGCACGCGTTCCAACGAGGCGTCATCAAGCCCATCAAGGAGGGTGACGCCGAAACCCTGGAATACCTGCGTTCGCGGGTCAAACCCTTTATCCTGCGCCGCACCAAGGCCGAGGTGGTGCGGGATCTGCCGCCCAAGATCGAAAGCGTCACCTACTGCGCCCTGGCCGACGAACAGGCCGAACTGTACGCCGCCCTGGCCCGCAAGCTGCGCGACCAGGTGCTGGCCGACGTGGACCAGAAGGGCATGGCCAAGAGCCAGATGTCCATCCTCGACGCGTTGCTCAAACTGCGTCAGATATGCTGCCATCCCAAGCTGCTCAAAATGGACATGCCCGGCTTCAATTCCAATATGGTTTCCGGCAAGTTCGAAGCCTTCAAAGACATGATCATCGACATTGTGGAAGAAGGCCACAAGGTGCTCGTCTTCTCCCAGTTCGTGCAGATGTTGCAGCAGATTCGCGGCTGGCTCCAGATGACGGACATCCCCTTCTGCTACCTGGACGGCTCCAGCAAGGACCGCCTGGAACAGGTGGACCGTTTCAACAACAGCCCGGACATTCCCATTTTCCTCATCTCGCTTAAGGCGGGGGGCACGGGCCTCAACCTGACCAGCGCCGACTACGTCATCCACTACGACCCGTGGTGGAACCCGGCCGTGGAAAGCCAGGCCACGGACCGCGCCCACCGCATCGGCCAGGCCCGGCAGGTGTTCTCTTACAAGCTTATCTGCCAGAACACCGTGGAAGAAAAAATCCTCAAATTGCAGGATATGAAGCGCGGAGTGGCCGAGGCCGTCATTCCCGGCCAGGACTCCTGGAAGTCCCTCACCCGCGAAGATCTGGAAATGTTGTTCGAAGTATAGACACCAAAGGACGCGGGGGTCGTGGAGCCCTCGCGTCCTCGCGGTTGCCGCCCCGCTTCCTCCCCGCCGATTCCGTCCCGCCCCGGCGGGAATTTTACAGGGGCACGCCGTTGAGGGGTAAAAGCTGACGACGATAGCCGTCGGTGGCCTTTTGCATCCAGGCGAAGCTCTCTTTGGGCCGGTTCGGGTCCACCGAACGATGCAGGTTGACGATGACGGGCAGGCCCCGCACGGTGAACACGATATTTCCGGTCAAACAGGGCACCAACGGCGGGCGCTCGAACGCGTCGCCCCCGGTGCGGGATTCGACCGGGGCCGCTTTGCCGTCCGTTTTTCGCACCTCCGTCCACAGCCGGACGGGCGGGCATTCTTCCTTATAGCGCAGAGTGCAGCACGAAAACCAGCCCGGCCCGTCCGCAAAGGTCGCCAAAGGCGGCAGGGGATGCCCCGGCTCAACCTTGGCCTCGCCCGGCCGCACGCCGCGCCCCCGTATGCTGCCCTCCACCTCCAGCTTGCAGGCCTCAAAAAAGTTTTGCTCCATACTGCGCAGCGGCGACGCTTTTTCCGGCACCAGCACTTCCACAAAGGGATCGGGAAGTTCGCGGCGGCACTCGGAACCGGCTTGGCAATCTTCAAGATAGACGGCCAAAACGTCCTGCTCGCGCCGATATATTTCCAGAAACGAAGGGTAGATTGCCGCGGCGTCCATAAACCCCGCGGGCGTCGCCAGATGAATGTATACGCCGTCTACGATGCGATGAGCGGGCATGGCGGATTCCTCACGACACAGGTAAAATGTTTTGGAGGACGGCCGGCGGCCCCCGCTGTACGCCCTCTCCTTTTTTCCGTACACTGAAGACATTGTTCCCGCCATGATTGAGAGGAGGTTCCCATGGCCGACTCCCCCGACGAGCTTGTTCGCCTTGTCCGTGAGGCGCGCCGTTGCGTGGCCCTGACCGGCGCGGGCATTTCCACCCTGTCCGGCATTCCGGATTTTCGGGGACCTCAGGGGTTATACCGCCGCACCGACATCGATGCCGACAAGCTGTTCGATCTACGTTATTTTCTGCGTGATCCCTCTTACTACTACCGGCATGCCAAAGACTTTCTCTACAACCTGGAGGACAAGGAACCCAACCTGATTCATGCCGTTCTGGCGGAGATGGAACAGCAGGGCAGGCTTCGGGCCGTCATCACCCAGAATATCGATCTTTTGCACCGCAAGGCCGGATCGCGACGGGTGCTGGAGCTGCACGGCTCGCCCCTGCGTCACCGCTGTCTTGAATGCGGACGCGAATACCTTTTTGAAGCTATGGCCCGCTCGGTGCGGGCCGGGGAAACTCCATATTGTGAAAACTGCGGCGGCATCATCAAGCCCGACATTGTGTTCTTTGGCGAAGCCCTGCCCGCCGACGTGCTGGAAGACGCGGAAGAGGAAGCCGCCCAAGCCGATCTCATGTTGGTGCTCGGTTCCAGCCTGACCGTCTACCCGGCCGCCGCCCTGCCCGAAGTTACCGTACGCTGCGGCGGCAAACTGGCCGTAATCAACGCCTCCCCCACTCATCTTGACGACGCCGCCGTGTGGCGGGGAAGCGATTTGGTCGAGGCCTTCACCGCGCTGCAAACCCTGTAGCCAGGATAAACCCGTATGCCCTTTTTTCCCTATGGTCAGGAAGAAATGGATCATTTGTCCCGGCGTTGCCCCAGGATGGGCGAGCTCATAGCGCGTCTGGGTCCGCTGCAACGGCCGATACGTCCCGATCCCTTCCAGGCGCTGGTGACCAGCGTGCTTTCCCAGCAGATATCCTCCAAGGGCGCGGCCACGGTATGCGCCCGCTTTCATGCTTTGGCCGGGGACGTCACGCCGGAACGCGTGGCCGCCCTGTCTGTGGAAAGCCTGCAAAGTTGCGGCACCTCCATGCGCAAGGCCGAATACATCAAGGGTATAGCCGAAGCCGCGCTGAACGGCGACATCGACTTCGCCGCTCTGGCGGACCTGCCCGACGATGAAGTGGTGCGTCGCCTTTCCGCCTTGCGTGGGGTGGGCGTGTGGACGGCGGAAATGTTGCTTATCTTTTCCCTGTGTCGCCCGGATGTGGTGAGCCGGCTTGATTTAGGCATACGCAAGGGCATGATGTCCCTGTACGGCAAAAAGACGCTTTCTCCACGTCAATTCGCCTTGTACCGCAAACGTTACGCGCCGTTCGGTTCGGTGGCGTCCCTCTATTTGTGGGCCCTGGCCGGGCAATAACTCCTCTTTTCCGCCCGCGGGGCCCGAATAAGCGGGCCGCAATAAGAATGCCCCTGTGGTATCCTGACAGTTCCTAAAGTTTGCCGCCGTTTCATCCGAAAAAGTGAATGAAAGGCGTTCCTGTAGGGGCCCAATAGGGCCTTATCCGAAGCGAACGAAACCGGTAAGAGAGGACGGACCATGCAGGTATCGGGGCTTGACAGGCAGGAAAGCGTCCCGCCGGACACACACGGCGCCCAAAACGCACCGGCGGCGCAGAGACACGGCGGACGGGGCGATACGGCCGATATTTCTGCCGAAGGCGTCGGCAAAGCCGATTTTTACAGCCCCTTGTGGTCCCCAGACGGAGACGCCGAGTTCAGCATGAGTGCCTATACCTCGAACGGTACTTCCGTCACTCTGGAGGCGCGCAGGCGTACTTTCAGCATGGGTAAATTCGCCCGCGCCGACGGATTGATTCCAGGCGGGGCTTCCGTCCGTTCTCAACCGAACCTGACCATAACTTTCACCTCGGCCGACGGGCTGTCCCAAACTTTCAAAGTTACCGACAACATGCGCTTTCTGGAAGACGAAAACGGCCGGGTGCGGATGGACGACAGCGGCGCGCTTCCGCAGGCCGACAGTCAGGGCAGAGCCGCCACCGCCATTGTCGTCAATTTGAGCGACGGCGGCAACTTGCGGGGCGGCGACGGCGACGACGTGCTCTTCAACCTGGGACAGAACGCCGTGCTGGACGGCGGCAAGGGCGACGATACGCTGCTCAGCATGGGAGACGGGGCCCGCCTGCTGGGCGGCGACGGCAACGACACCCTTAAGATTGTGCGCGATATTATTCGCAAGGAAAATACGGCCCACGGCATAAACATGAAGGCCACCGAGGCCAATCTGCAAAAAGCCGCGCTGGAGGGGTTCGAAAAGGGGCAATCCGTATTTATGGACGGCGGCGACGGCGACGATGTACTGCTATCCGAAGTCAAATTGCACGATTCGACCATACTTGGCGGCGACGGCGACGATACCCTGACCTTCGGCACTTTGGTCGGCAGCAGCCTGGACGCCGGAGCAGGCGACGATATGATCCGGACGGACAAACTCAGCGCCTCCATTTTGCGCGGCGGCGACGGCAACGACAGTATCGCCGTGCATACGGCGGCCAACGGCAGCGTTGTCGACGGCGGCAAGGGAGACGACCGGCTCAGCGTCCAGCATGTCCGGGGCTCCGGCCTGGTACGCGGCGGCGACGGCGAGGACGCGATAAACGTCGGCACGCTGAAAGAATACAGCATGGTCGACGGCGGCCGGGGCGACGACACCATCGACGTTACCTACGCCGATCACAGCGCCATCCAGGGTGGCGACGGCAACGATACTGTTTTTCTGGGCTCCGGTTACAGCGCCGTTATTTCCGGCGGCCGGGGCGACGATACCATCACCGTGGGCGCGGGCAACGGCAACCTGATAAGCGGCGACGACGGCGACGACCTTATCACGGCGGGCGGTTCCCTCAATCTGGTGGACGGCGGCGCGGGCGTCAATTCCATCTTTGCATCGGGCACGTCCCGTGTGACGGATAACGAACAAGTCATCAAGAACGACATTGCCGCCGCCGACCTTGCCGGTATGGCGGCCCGCCTCACCGATACGCTTGAGCATGTCGATCTGGCCGCCGACAGACGCCGGTATTATCTGGCCCTGCTGCGCTACACCGCGCAGCAGACCGAAGGAGAACGGCCGCGAGTCTTCGATGAATAACGGATTGCGCGGTCGGGAATTTGCCTGACGACCGGGGGGGAATGAGGTTGACAAGCTGCGCGAAGCAAGGCATATCTAGCGCCCGTGGGAAATCCCCCACCTGTGGGCCCGTAGCTCAGTTGGATAGAGCGACAGCCTCCGGAGCTGTAGGCCTGGCGTTCGAATCGCCACGGGCTCACCACAAAGACTGATAAAGAAAGGACTTGGGCAATACCAAGTCCTTTCTTTATACCCGCCCTCCCCAGTGGAGATTTCGTGAGATGCCATACGGTCTTCTCAGGTTCCTCAATCAAAATATTCCCTTCCCGTTCCGCCGGACCAGTCCCCCGCTTTCTCCAAAAACGAAGGCTTTTGCCTGTGGCGGGCGACACATCGGCCCGGCGTCTGAAAAAATCACCCCGCCGTATACGCTAAGCTCTTATTTTTGTCTGGTGTTTTCACGTCTTTTCAACTAGGTTTGTCCATTCCCGCAAGACAGAGGACGAGCGGCGCCGCGGGAATATCCAAATATGCCGCCCGCCCGCTTTCCAAGTCTGGGCTTCGCCCGGAGGTAGAAAAATATGCCTTTTCCCACTTTGCAGATTGGTGATCTTATTGCCAAAATGCCCATTGTCCAAGGCGGCATGGGCGTCGGCGTCTCTCTTTCCCGTTTGGCCTCGGCCGTGGCGCAGGAAGGCGGCATCGGCGTGGTCGCCGGAGCCATGATCGGCATGAAGGAGCCGGATATCGCCCAAAATCCGGTGGAAGCCAACAAACGTGCCCTGCGCAATGAACTGCGCAAGGCACGTGAAGCCACCCAGGGCATTATCGGGGTCAATGTCATGGTGGCCCTGACCACGTTTACCGATTTGGTGCGCACCGCCATTGAGGAAAAAGCCGATGTGGTGTTTTCGGGCGCGGGCCTGCCGCTGGAACTGCCCAAAATCCTGCGCGATATGTGCGACGAAAAAAAGGAGCAGTTCCGCACCAAACTGGTGCCTATTGTTTCCTCCGCCCGCGCGGCTTCCATCATCGCCCGCAAGTGGATGCAAAAATATGACTACGTACCCGACGCCTTCGTGGTGGAAGGCCCCAAGGCGGGCGGGCACCTGGGCTTCGCGCCCGAAAACCTGACCGACCCCCACTACAGCCTGGAAGAGCTGGTTCCCCAGGTGGTCGAAACCGTCAAACCGTTGGAAGACGCCAAGGGCATTGCCGTGCCGGTTATCGCGGCGGGCGGCGTGTATTCCGGCGAGGATATCGCCCGCTTTCTCGACCTGGGCGCTTCGGGCGTGCAGATGGGCACCCGCTTCGTAGCCACCTACGAATGCGACGCCGACGACCGCTTCAAGGAAGCGTATCTGAAAGCCAAGCCGGAAGACGTGACCATCATAAAAAGCCCGGTGGGCATGCCCGGCCGCGCGTTGTTCAACAAATTCATCGAGGCCGCCCGCGACGGCTCGAAAAAACCTTTCAAATGCGTATTTCACTGCGTCAAAACCTGCGAACAGGAAAAGACGCCCTACTGCATCGCCGCCGCCCTGATCAACGCCATGAAAGGCAACCTGGAACGGGGCTTTGCCTTCTGCGGGGCCAATGTGGCCCGGGTGGACGCCATCCGTTCGGTGCACGAGCTTATGACCTCGCTGCAACAGGAGTTTGAAGCCCGCCGTTCCGCGCGGGCCTGAGGCTCCTTTTCCTCGCCAAGTCTGCAACGGCCCCGCGACGGACAGCGTCGCGGGGCCGTTGCCTCTTCGAAGCAACAACTTATGCGCGTACCGCCGGATGCCACCCCCGGCGGCCGACACATCAGCCTGGAGGAATATCCCGTCCTTGGCTCAGACGAATGCGCTGCGCCGTTTTTGCGGCAAGGAATCGGATGAAGCGGAAGTAGACGAGGAAGCGGCAAAAAATTCCTCATCTCCGCCGCGCTCCCATAAGATAAAAGCCAAATGTTTACGCACGGCATCCAGCGCCAGGGCCAAATCCCGGCCGGGCAACAACGGCCGCTCCAGGTCCAAGGCCAGAATGCCGCAGCGCCGTTTACGTATTTCCAATGGCAGCAACAGCGTCCGTTCAGGTTCGGGCGCCTTTTTCCCGTTATCGCGCCCCACCAGGGCTTCCCCGTCGCCTGCGCCGTCCATACCGGTTCTTTCCCGCAAAAAGGCGCGCCAGGCTTCGGCTTCGGCCGATCCGTCCGACGCATCAAGCAAATAGGCGGCCCGCCCGCCGCTTCCCCACCATAGCGCGTGCACGCCCTTTACAGGAAACGCCTCTTTCATGGCCTGACGACAACAAGCCATCAGTTCCCGCGCGTCGGCCGCCCCGTCCAACCCCGCAAAAGCCTGAAAAAGAAAAGCGCATACTTCGGATTTGCGTTCCAAAAGTTCGCGTTCCATCATAATCTCCCGCGCCATGCGGGCCATATCCTGGTACATATTACGGGCTTCCCGCGCCCGGCTCAGGGCTTCGAAAACCTGTTTCCTGTCCAAAGGAAAACGGGCCACCTGCTGAAAATGCCCCTCCAGAGCCTGTTCCAGAAGAGGCCGGTCCGCGTCCGCCTCCAGCACCAGCACAACGGGCACCAATTGCAGAAGGTCCGCCACGCCCGGATGCTCGCGGCGCAAAGTCCGCCACACGCCGCTGCCCAACCAGAGCAAAAGCGGATCGTCATCCTGCTCAAGCGCGGAAGCCAACGCCGAAGCGTCCATATCATCCAGCAAACGGCACTGATAGCCGTCGCCGGCGGTTTCCCGCACGACGCGCCGGTCTTCGGGGGCAAGCCCGAGAAGCCAAAGAAGAGGGGATTGAGCGGTCACGTCGCCTCCAAAGGGCAAAGGTTTGCCGAGCCTCAAGCAAACACCATACCGATGTATATATTTCAGCATGTTATATATTATACAATATCTATTTCCGGCATATTTTTCCGAGGTCGCCGCTCCTTTGTCCGCTGCGCGCCGAACAGTTGACGCGAAACCGCGCGCGTCGTAACTCAGATTGACGACAAACCGGGGTTCCGCCCCGCCGGGGCCAAGCTCCCCGGACATTCGGAGCGTCTATGTCCACCTTGCCTTTTTCTTCATCCGCCGCATCCGTCCGGACGCCTCCGGCCTGGCTGGACGCTCTGCGCCCGGACGACGAGCTCGCCGCGTCCGCCTATGAAAATACCCCGGCTCATCTGCGCGCCTTGCTCAAGAGCGCCGTGGCCTTTTATTTTCATTTGTGGGGCGAAGCTCCGGCCGAAGAAACGCGCCGCGTGCGGAGTTCGGCCGCCGGGTTCGCCTGGGCGCGGGCCGAAAGTCCCGTCTCCTGGACTTTGGCCGTTCTGGACCCCGCCCACGCCTCACCGGCCCGACTGTTGGCCGCCCTGCTGCCCGCCGTGCTGGCGGGGGTGGAACCGGTGCTGATCGTCTGCCCGGATCATCCGCCTTTGCCCGTTCAAAGCGTGGCTCTGGAACTGGCCGGATTGGAAAACCTGTACGTCGTGCCCACGGCGGCGCGCTCCGCCGGTCCCTCCCTGTCGGACTTGGTCCGCGAACTGGCGACGCGAGGCGAGGGACGGCTGCTGCTGTTCCCCACGGAGCAAAGCCGCTTCGCCCCCGCGTTCCGGACCCTGCGCGAAACGGCCCGCGCGCTGCGGCTGCGGCTGTGGCAGGATACGCCCGCCCCCCGTCTGGCGCTCCTCGCGGACGCGGACGAGGCAAGCGCCCTGGCGGACAGATTGCGCTGGGCGCACGGGGATGCCGTGCAGGAGGCCGTATCTCCCAAGGCCCGCCCCGACCGGCGCGGCTTCGACGCCTGGTACGCGGTCCGGCCCGATGTCTTTGAAGAAGCCGCGACCGACTTTCCCTCCCTGCTGTTCGGTCCCGGACTGGAAGCCTGTTGGTTGCACGAGCGCCTGACCCCCGCTTTTTTCCGCGTCGCGCGCCACGCCGTCCGCCTGCATCCCTGACAAGGAGTCTCCGTGAAAAACGCCCCTTCCGACGCCCTATCCTCCATCCGGGCCATCCGCAACCTGGGCATCATCGCCCACATAGACGCGGGCAAGACCACGCTGACCGAACGTATTTTGTTCTATAGTCGGAAAATTCATAAAATGGGCGAGGTGCACGACGGCACGGCCACCATGGACTTCATGCCTGAGGAACAGGAACGGGGCATCACCATTACCGCCGCCACTACTTCGTGTTTGTGGAACGGTCATACCCTGAACCTCATCGATACCCCCGGGCACGTGGATTTCACCATTGAGGTGGAACGTTCTCTGCGCGTGCTGGACGGGGCCGTGGGCGTGTTCTGCGCCGTGGGCGGCGTGGAGCCCCAATCGGAAACCGTGTGGAGGCAGTCGGAACATTTCGGGGTGCCCAAGCTGGCCTTTATCAATAAAATGGATCGCACCGGCGCGGACTTCGCGGCGGTGCTCGAAGCGTTGCGCGTCCGCCTCGACGCCAACCCCGTGCCGCTCAATATTCCGTTGGGCGAAGGCGAGGACTTCAGGGCCGTGCTGGACCTGATCGCCATGCAACGCCTGGACTTCGACCCCGCCACGCAAGGTCGGGAGGTAAGCGCCGCGCCCCTGAACGACGAGGAACGAGCCCTGGCCGAGCCCTGGCGGGAAAAAATGCTGGAAACTCTGGCCGAGGCGGACGAAACCTTTTTGGATGCCTATCTGGGCGAACAATACGGCGAAGACGACATCCGGGCAGCCGTGCGCCGGGCCACGCTGGGCCGCCGCGTCACGCCGGTGCTGGTCGGTTCGGCTCTGCGCAATACCGGCGTACAACCTCTGCTGGACGCCGTCGCTCTGTATCTGCCCTCCCCTCTGGACGTGAGTCCGCCTGTGGCCACGCTCCCCGACAGCGGCGAGGAAACCATGCTGGAGGTCCGCCCCGACGCCCCCCTGGCCGCTCTTATTTTTAAGGTGTTGCTGGAAGGAGGCCGCAAGCTGGCGTTGCTTCGCCTCTATGCGGGCACCCTGAAAGAAGGCGACGGCGTGCGCAACGTGGGCCGCAAAACGGATGAACGCGTCTCGCGCTTGTTCCGCCTGGACGCGGACCGTCGGGAACAACTGACCGAGGCCCGCGCCGGCGACATTGTGGCCGCGCTCGGCCTGCGCACCGCCCGTACCGGCGACACCGTCAGCGCGCCGCGCGTCCCCGTTCTGTTGGAAAGCGTGTCGGCCTACCAACCGGTCATCACCCTGGCCTTCGAACCCCGCAACGCCGATGAAGGCAAAACCCTAGACGAGGCTCTCGAACGCTACGCCGTGGAAGACCCCACTCTGTCCGTCCAACTCGACGAGGGCTCGGGCCACCGCATTGTATCCGGAATGGGTGAACTGCACCTGGAAGTATTGCGTGAACGCATCCGACGCGAATACGGCATTGAGCCGCGCGCGGGCCGGCCTCAGGTAGTGCTGCGCGAAACCGTGGCCGCCGAAGCGGATGGGCACGGCTTGTTCGACCGCGAACTGGGCAACGTGCGCCACCACGGCGATGTGACGCTGACCGTGGCCCCGCGCGAGCGGGGCGCGGGCAATCTGGTGCGCCTGGCCCCCCTCCTGGCCTCGCCCCCGGATAAAAAACTTGCCGTGCCCGCCGTCCTGTGCCAGGAGGCGTTGCAGGGCGTGACGGACAGTCTGTTGTCCGGCCCGCTTACCGGCTATCCGGTCCAGGACGTGACCGTGACGGTCACCGCCGTGAACCGCAAGGAGGGGCTTACCACGCCCGCCGGGTGTCACATGGCGGCGGGCATGGCCATCCGCGAAGCGCTGGAGGCGGCACGGCCCCTGTGCCTGGAGCCCGTCATGCGGGTGGAAATAGGCGTACCCGAGGAATTTTTGGGAGCGGCCATCAGTTTGTTCAACAGCTCCGGCGGCAAGGTGGATCAACTGTATGACCGGGCGGGGCTGAAAATCGTGCAGGGGCTGGCCCCCATGCGCCGCCTGTTCGGTTTTTCCACCTCGCTGCGTTCCGCCACCCAGGGCCGGGCCGGACTGGTCATGCGTTTCGAGGTGTACGATGCCGTCTGAATTTTGCCCGCGCGCCGTTCATGCCTCAGATTCGGAACCCGCCGCGCCGGGACGTGCCCATCCCAAGAAAAGCCTGGGCCAGCACTTTCTGCGCGACGAGGGAGCCTGTCGTCGCATTGTGGATCTGGCGCGGGTCGAGGCGGGAGATCAAGTGCTGGAAATAGGGCCCGGTCGGGGAGCGCTGACCCGTTTTTTGCGCCCCCTGCCCTGGAGCCGCCTCATCCTGGTGGAAAAGGACGACGCCTTGGCCGCGGAACACGCCGCCCGTCCCCTCCCCGGCCTGCAAGTGGTCCACGGCGACGCCCTGGCCTTCGATTGGACATCCTTGGCGGGCGGCTGGAAAATTGTGGGCAATCTGCCGTACAACGTGGCCTCTCCCTTGATGTGGGACATCGTCAGCCGAGTGCCGGAGCTGCGTCGCGCCGTGTTCATGATCCAGAAGGAAGTGGCCGACCGCATCCTGGCCGAACCCGGCGGCCGGGCGTATGGAGCCCTGAGCGCCTGGATGCGCAGCTTTGTCGTTCCGGCCCGAGGCTTCACCCTGGGACCGGCGGCCTTCTCGCCTCCGCCCAAGGTGGATTCGGCAGTGGTGACGCTCACCCCCCTGCCGCCCGAACAACGCCCCCAACGGCCCGATGCCCTGGCCGTTCTTATCAAAGTGTGTTTCGGCCGGCGGCGCAAGCAACTTCAGGGCATACTGCGGCGGGCTTTTCCCGATTTACCGACGGCGGACATTCTCACCGATCTGAACCTGAAGCCGGACCGACGCCCCGAAACCCTGACCCCGCAAGATTTTCAACGACTGGCCGACAAAGTGCTGCCGCCCGCCGCCGACACCGCTCACGAAACGACTTAGACCATTTAGCCCCCTTGACGCGGACGGTAAAACGTGTTCCTAACGACGGCATATGCCCCTGGAAGATAAAGCGACGGAACGCCGGATGACGTTCCCACCCTTCGCTCTCCCCAAGCCCCCGACCGTGCGCAGCGTATGTTTTGGGGTAGTTGCGCAGACGCGGACGACATGCGCCGTCCGGAGCGGCCGCGCAGCTTGGGCAACCTCCAGACCGCAAAGGAGAACGGACCATGACGAAAGCTGAACTCATCGCCGCCATCGCGACCAAAGCGGATCTCAACAAAACCTCGGCCGAGCGCGCGTTGAACGCCATTCTCGACGCCATGCAGGAAATTTTGACCGCCGAGGGCAAAATCACCCTCACCGGCTTCGGCACTCTGGCGGTGGAAACCCGGCAGGAACGTACCGGCCGCAACCCTCGCACCGGCAAAGCCCTGACCATTCCGGCCGCCAAGGTGGTCAAATTCCGGGCTGGCAAAACTCTGAAAAACACGGTACAGTGAATTGTTCCCACAGTCGGCCTCCTTTTCCGCCCCGGCGGAAAAGGAGCGGCTTGGGCAAGACGCGTATCGACTTGTCAGCGTTTTTTTAGCAAGGAGCCTCTCTCATGCTGATCCCCGGTGAAAACGGTCATAGCCCCTTTCCTTGGGACCTGCCTTTGTGGCAGTCCGACTACGCCATTTTCTTCGGCGTGCTGTACCTCGTGTTGCTGGTTCTGGCCTGCGGCCTGGGCATCGTGTTCATGAGGGCCATGCGCGACGCGAAGAACTCCGACCCGCACGCCGGACACTGATCGCCGCTCCTCTTTTCCTGAGGGCAGGCGCCGGATCGATTTTTTTCGGTTCCGGCGGCTTGCTATTTTGCGTGTTGTAGTCTATTTTTTTCTTTCGGCATGGATCGCCCTGCCCGGGGCGGCGAATACGACAACCAGCGCGCCGCGCGCCGGATGGGGAGGCATAAGCAGCCTCTTTCCCGGTCCGACAACATGCGGCCCATAGTACGGCTCAGGCTTCGCCGTGCCCCGTACTTTCCTTATGAAGGGGGTGATTTCTTTGCCCGGAGTGTTCCTTAACGAAGACGACAACTTCGACATTGCCCTGCGTCGTTTTAAGAAGCAGGTGGAAAAGGCCGGCATTCTTTCCGAAATGAAGAAGCGCCAGCACTACGAAAAGCCCAGCGTCATGCGTAAGAAGAAGAAGGCGGCCGCCCGCAAGCGCCTGCTGAAGAAGATGCGCAAAATCAACATGGGCTGATGTCCGATCATGCTCTGTCCGGTTCCGGATATCCTCCGGTTCCGGACGGATCGCCGGAGCCGGGAATCGGTCCTCAGGGAACGATTCCCGGCTCCTTGCATTCCCCCGCACGCAATATCGCTCCCACCGATTTTTCTTCCGCACCGCCGGTGCCAAAGGTCCGTGTCATGACCATCGCCGAAAAAATCGACAAGGATTATCTGGAAGCCTACAAGGCCCATGAAAAAACGCGCCTGGGCACACTACGCCTGCTCAAGACGGCGGCCAAAAACCGCCAGGTCGAGCTTATGCGCCCTCTCACCGATGAGGATTACATGGATGTGCTGCTCAAGCAGGCCAAGCAGCGTCAAGATTCCATCGAGCAATACCGCAACGCGGGCCGCGACGACCTGGCCGACGCCGAAGCGGCCGAGTTGGAGGTCCTGCGCGATTATTTGCCCAAAGCGCTCAGCCCTGAGGAGTTGGAGGCGGTCGTGACTCGCGCTGTGGAACCTCTGCTCGACGGCGGTATGAAAATGATGGGCAAGGCAATCCAGGCCATCATGACCGAATACAAGGGGCGGGTGGACGGCAAAGCCGTCAGCGATGCCGTCAAGGCCCGCTTTCAGGCGGCCGGGCATTAATAACGGGGCGGGCGCCCCTTTCGGGAGCCGACAAGGGGCGGGCGCGGGGCCACGGGCGGAGTAAGCCCGCTTTGGGCGTCAAGCATCCTGCCCCCCCCGGCTCGGCGCGTCCCCGTTTTTGCTCTCCGCGCGTGCCGGTCCCTATCCCGACAGCACTATTAAAGTAACGATTTTCCCAAGGCATACATGGACGAACGCACTTTGCGGGCGCTGGAGTTTCCCGACGTCCTCACCCATCTGGCGGCGCGTTGCCTTTCCGAAGCGGGCAAGCGGGCGGCGCTTGAACTGCGTCCGCTGGACGACGCCGCGGCCGTCAGCCACGCCCAGCACCTGTTCGAGGAAACCCGCTCTTGGCTGGCCGAAGGCGAATTCCGTCTGTCGGGCTTTCCCGACCTCAGCGGGGTATTCGCTTTTCTGAACGGCCGCGATCCGCTGCTGGACGGCGACGCCCTGTGGGCCATGCGGGAAACCTTGTCCCTGGCCCGGCGGGCGGCCGAATCCGTTCACGCCGGAGCGGCCCGGCGTCCGCTGCTCGACGCCCTGGCCTGCGCCGGTCCGACGCCGGAACAGTCGCTGGCCGCGCTGACCCGTTGCGTGGCCGACGACGGCGGTCTCAAAGATGAAAGTTCGCCCGGCCTGTTGCTGGTCCGCGGCGAAATGCGCGGGCTGCACCAGGGGTGCCTGCGCAAAGTCAAGGAGTACGCCGAAAAATACAATATCGGCCACTATCTTCAGGACGACTACATGACTCTGGCCTCGGACCGCTATGTGCTGCCCCTCAAGGCCAACTTCAAGGGGCGCCTGCAGGGCATCATCCACGACTATTCGCGCACGGGCGAAACCCTGTACTTCGAGCCGCTGTTCCTGGTCGAACAAAACAACCGCTTGCAGGAACTCAAGCAGGCCGAGCGCGAGGAAGAACGCAAGGTGTACCGCCTGCTCACCTCGCTGCTGCTCCAAGAATTGCCCCAGGCGAAGGCCGCCTGGAATTTTCTGGTCCAACTCGACCTCAACCAGGCCAAGGCGGCCCTGGCCGATGCCCTGGACGGGCGGGCCGTATATCTGGAACCCGATGCCACCTTGCGCCTGGAACAGGCGCGCCATCCCCTGCTGGTGCTGGAGGGAGCGGCCGCTCGTAAAACCGGGACCGCGCAGATCGGCAAGCGTCCCATTAAAGTGGAACCCGTGGATATTGTCCTGCGCGAGGGCGATCACGTGCTGGTCATCAGCGGCGGCAACGCGGGCGGCAAGACTGTGGCTCTCAAAACCCTGGGACTGGTCACCCTGATGACGCTGGCCGGGCTGCCCGCGCCCGTGGGACCGGGTTCGCGCCTGCCCCTGTGGAAACGGGTGCACGCTTTCATCGGCGATGAACAGAGCCTGGAAGATCACGTTTCCACCTTCACCGGGCAAATCCGGCACCTGTCCGCCATCTGGGACAAATTGGACGAACACGCCCTGGTGTTGCTGGACGAATTCGGGGCGGGCACCGACCCCGCCCAGGGCGCGGCTCTGGCCCAATCGGTCATCGACGGCCTGTTGGACAAGCGAGCCTATGCCGTTACGGCCACCCATTTTCCGGCCCTCAAGACCTATGCCCTGACCAAGGACGGGGTGCGCGCCGCCTCGGTGCTGTTCGACCCGACCACCAAAAAGCCGCTCTACCATCTGGCCTACGATCAGGTGGGGGCCAGTCAGGCTCTGGACGTGGCCCGCGAACACGGCCTGCCCGAAAGCGTGTTGCGCCGGGCCGAACATTACCTGCTTATGGACGGCCAGGACATGGGCGCCGTCATGGACCGGCTCAACGAACTGGCCGGACAGCGCGAAGCCGAACTGGAACGCTTGCGCCAGGAGGAAATCCGCACTCGCGACAAGCGCCGCCAGTTGCAGGAACGCTACGAGAAAGACTTGGCCCGTCTGCACGAAGAATTGCGCGGTCGGTCCCGCGAATTGATGGCCGCCTGGAAAAGCGGCAAGGCCACGGCCAAGCAGACCATGAAGGAAATGGCCCGCCTGCGCGCCGAACTGGCCGAAAAAAACCGCGACGCCGCGCAGACGGAGCAGGCCGCCGCTCCCCAAGCTACGGCCTGGCGGGTGGGCGATCGAGTCCGTCACAAGCCCTGGAACAAGCAGGCCGTGCTTACCGATCTGGACGAACGCGGCGGCCGGGCCAAACTGGATATGGGAGGCGTGGCTCTGTGGGCCGCGTTCTCCGATCTCGAACCGTCGGGCGGCGCGGGCAAGGCCCCGACCGCGCCCGGCGGGGCGGTAACGACCCGAGTTTCCCGGCCCCTCTCTTTTTTGCGTCTTGACTTGCGGGGAAAACGTGCTGATTTGGCCTTAGCGGAACTGGAACAATTCCTCGATCGCGCGTTGCTCGCCGGGCCCGACGGTGTGGAGATACTGCACGGCCGAGGCACAGGCGCGTTGCGCAAGTCGATCCATCAGTTTTTAAAGACCTTTCCCGGTGTGGCGTCCTTTGGTGTCGCGCCCGAGGATCAGGGCGGCGACGGCGTCACCCTGGTGACCTTCCGCTGAGGGCGGGCTCTCTCCAAAGTCCCGCACGGCATACAGGCATGAGCAACAGGAATACCGACGCCATCCAGGCCATCAAGGCCCGCATCAGCATCGCCGATCTGGCGCGACGCTATGTAGAGGTGCGCCCTATGGGCTCGCGCCTGGTGGCCCCCTGCCCTTTCCACCAGGAGACCAAGCCCTCGTTTTCCATCAATGAGGAACAGGGCACTTTCTATTGTTTCGGCTGCCAGGCATCGGGGGACATCTTCGACTTTTACGGTCGCATCAACGGCCTGGATTTTCGCGAAACCCTGGAGCAACTGGCCGAGGAAGCCGGGGTTCAGCTTGCCTCGTACAAGCCCGATCCCCAGGCCGCCCGCCATCGTTCGCAAAAACGGGACATGCTCAAGATGCACGAGCTGGCCGCCGCCCACTTTGCCCGCAATTTGCAGGACGGCCGGGGCAAACTCTGCCGCGACTATATCGCAGAGCGCGGCATCAGCCCGGAAATTCAGGAAAAATTCGGCCTGGGCTGGAGTCTGGACGAATGGCAGGCCCTGGAGGGGGTTTTGCGCCGCGTGGGCTTCGGAGGCGAAGCCGCCATCGAATGCGGTTTGCTGGCCCGCAGTTCCAGCGGCCGCCCTTATGACCGCTTTCGCAACCGCCTCATGTTCCCCATCCGCAACTTATCCGGCCAGGTGGTGGCCTTCGGAGGCCGCATCCTGCCCGCTTTGGCCGGAGAAAACGACGCCAAATACATCAACAGCAGCGATTCGCCTATCTACAAAAAAGGCGAGCATCTGTATGGCCTGTTCCAGGCACGGCCGTCCATTACGGTCAAAAAAAGCGTCATGCTCACTGAGGGCTACATGGACGTGCTCACCTTGCACCAGTTCGGCTATACCCAGGCCGTGGGCGTGCTGGGCACGGCCCTGACGCCGGATCAGGTCAAACGCCTGTCGGGCTTCAGTTCGGACATCGAGCTGATGTTCGACGGCGACGGCGCGGGCCGCAAGGCGGCCCTGCGCTCGTGCGAAATGTTGTTGGTGCGCGGCCTGTCCTGCCGGGTGGTGTTGTTCCCCGACCCGCACGACATCGACAGCCTGTTGCGGGCCGAGGGTCCGGAAGCCTTCGAAGCCCTGCGTCGCGAAGCCAGGGACGGCATGGCCTTCTGCCTGGGCGTGCTGCGGGATATGGCCCCCAAAGACGCCGTGGACTGGGCCAGGTCCTTTCTGGCCCAGGTGGAAATGCCCGAATTGTTCCACCGTTTCGCCTCGGACCTGTCCGCCGGACTGGGGCTGACCGAAGCCGAACTGCGCGGGGGCGTGCTGGAACGCAAAAACCAGCGTAACGCCGCGACCTCCGCGACGCCCCCTGCCGCGCCGCTCGTACGAGGAGTCTCGCGCGACCGCGAAATTATGACCTTCGCCGTGCGTTATCCCCACCGCCTGCCCGACCTGCGGGACTACGGGGCGGACCTGGCGCTGGTCGCGCCCTGGGCGCGCAAACTGTGGACGAAACTGGAACGCTACTGTCACGACCACCGACCCGAAGCCGTGTTTTCGGAATTGGACCCCAAAGAAAAACAGTTCTGGGTGCGCTGCAGGGACACGGACACCGGCGCGCCCGCCCTCGACAATGAAAACGGCGAATTGAACGCCATACAACGTATGTTGGATACTTTGCAAACGACCTCGCACACGGCTTCCGTGGTGGCCGCTCTGCGCCAGGGCTCGGCCGACTGCGAAACCCAACGGGAATATATGCGCGCCCTCAAAGAGGCGCGGGGGAGGCGTGGTGACTAACAACCTCAAGGAAATTCAACAAATCAAGGCGCTCATCGCCAAGGGCAAGACCGCCGGCTATCTTACCTTTGAAGAGGTGAGCAAAGCCGTGCCCGTGGAAATGAGCAGCCCGGAAAATCTGGAAGAAATCATCGGCATGTTCGACCAGATGGACATTGCCATCGTAGACAGTGAAAAAGAGGGCAAGTCCATTACCGGCGGCAACTCCGAGTCCGAGGCGGACACGGTGGACGTGGTGTTCGACGCCGCCCTGGATACGACCATCGAAGGCGCCATCGACCTCACCACCGATATGGCCGCCACGGAAGACGCGGGCGACTTCGCCGCGCGCAACACCGACCCCGTGCGTATGTATCTGCGCGAAATGGGAGCGGTGCCCCTGCTCGATCGTGACGGCGAAGTGGTCATCGCCAAAAAGATCGAAATGGGCGAACAGGACGTATTGTACGCCCTGGTCGAAGTGCCTGTGGCCGTGGAAGAGCTGATAAACGTGGGCGAAGACCTCAAGCAGAACCGCATCAAGCTTAAGGACGTGGTCAAAACCATCGAGGAGGACGACCCCAGCGAAGATGAAATGAACCAGCGCCAGCGGGTCATTCTGCTTCTGGAAGAAATTCGCGCGATCTATAAGAAAAAACGTAAAATCTACACCAAGCTGGACGCCTGTTGCACCTTGGAACGCCGGGTGGCGGGCACTCAAAAGGAAATCCTCCAGTACAAGGAGGAAGTGGTCGAACGTCTGCGCGACATCAAGCTCGAAAAGACTCTCATCGATCGCATCATCGAGACGGTGGAGGACTACGTGCGCCAGATGCGCAACTACGAGCGCGAACTGGAAGCCTATATTCAGGCCACGGGCAAAAGCCAGGGTGAAATCGAAGACCTCTTCGCCCGCCTGGACGCCCGCACCGTCTCCATCCAGGATGCCGCCTCCCAGCTCGACATGAGCGTGGACAAGATGTTCTCCTACAAGGAAATGATCGTCGGCAAAATCGAAAGCCTGCACCGGTTGCGCGAAAAATGCTGCCATGACGTGGAGGACCTGGAAGAAGTGCTGTGGCGCATACGCCGGGGCAACAACGCGGCCATGCGCGCCAAGCAGGAGCTTATCCGCTCCAATCTGCGCCTGGTGGTCAGCATCGCCAAAAAGTACACCAACCGCGGCCTCCAGTTCCTGGACCTGATCCAGGAGGGGAACATCGGCCTCATGAAGGCCGTGGACAAGTTCGAGTACCAGCGCGGCTACAAGTTTTCGACCTACGCCACGTGGTGGATACGTCAGGCCATCACCCGCGCCATCGCGGATCAGGCCCGCACCATCCGCATCCCGGTGCACATGATCGAAACCATCAACAAACTCATCCGCACCTCGCGCTATCTGGTGCAGGAACTGGGCCGCGACCCCACCCCCGAGGAAATTGCCGAGCGCATGGAATACCCGGTGGACAAGGTCAAAAAGGTGCTCAAAATCGCCAAGGAACCCATTTCCCTCGAAACCCCCATCGGCGACGAGGAAGATTCCAGCCTGGGCGACTTTATTGAAGACAAGAAGGCCGTGGCCCCGGCCGAGGAAGTGGTCAACACCAAGCTGTCCGAGCAGATCGCCTCGGTGCTGGCCGACCTCACCCCGCGCGAGGAGCAGGTGCTGCGCAAGCGCTTCGGCATCGGCGAAAAGTCCGACCACACACTGGAAGAGGTCGGCAAGTTGTTCAACGTCACCCGCGAACGCATCCGCCAAATCGAGGCCAAGGCTCTGCGCAAGTTGCGCCATCCCGTGCGCAGTCAGACCTTGCGCTCGTTCTACGAAAGTTAAGGATAGAGGATTGGGAAAAAGCGGGGAAACTTTTTTCAAAAGTTTCCCCGCCTGCATTAAAGAGCCGCGTATGTCTGACGATTTTTCCTGTATTGTGGTGGGGGCGGGGCACGCGGGCTGCGAAGCGGCCATGACCCTGGCCAAACTGGGGCATAAAGTGCTGGTGATCACCGGCAATGTGGACCGCATCGGCCATTTGTCGTGCAATCCGGCCATTGGAGGCTTGGCCAAGGGCCACCTGGTGCGCGAAATCGACGCATTGGGGGGTCAGATGGGCCTGTGGGCCGACGAGGCGGGTATCCAGTTCAGGATACTCAACCGCAGCAAAGGCCCGGCGGTACGGGCGCGACGGGCGCAAATCGACCGCGAGGAGTATGGACGAGCGGTCAAGCGCGACCTGTTCGCCCAGCCCAACCTGACCATCTGGCAGGATATGGTGACGGATATCGTGACGGAAAACGCGGCGGGCGGCAAACGAGTTAAGGGCGTCACCACCGCCTTGGGCAAAACCTTCATCGCGCGCCACGTGTTGCTGACCACAGGCACATTTTTGCGCGGCCTCATCCATGTGGGGCTGACCCACATGCCCGGCGGCAGGCTGGGCGACGCAGCGGCTGAAGCTCTTTCGGACTCGTTGCGGACCCACGGTCTGGAACTGGGGCGACTTAAAACCGGCACCACGCCGCGTTTGCTGACCGACAGCATCGACTTCACCCGTATGGAAGTTCAGGAGGGAGACAGCCCCGCGCCGGGCTTCAGCTTCCGAGGGGAGGGGCCGCGTCTGCCGCAGACTCCCTGTTACATTACCTGGACCAACGAACGCACCCACGACGTCATCCGGGCCGGGCTGGACCGCTCCCCCTTGTTTTCCGGAATTATCACCGGCACAGGCGCACGCTACTGCCCGTCCATCGAGGATAAAATCGCCCGTTTTCCCGACCGGGAGCGCCATCAAATTTTTGTGGAGCCGGAAGGATTGAATGGCCAGGAATGCTATCCCAACGGCATTTCCACCAGCCTCCCCCTGGATGTGCAGGAGGCCCTGATAGCCACCATTCCCGGCTTGGAGCGGGCCCGTATCGTCCGCCCCGGCTACGCCATCGAATACGATTACGTCGACCCGGTGCAATTACAGCCCACCCTGGAAACAAAAGTTCTGCCGGGCTTATGGTCGGCCGGTCAAATCAACGGCACCTCGGGATACGAGGAAGCCGCCGCTCAAGGCTTGTGGGCGGCCCTTAACGTGGCCGCCGCCTTGGAAGGCAGCCCCCCCTTCCTGCTCCGGCGGGATCAGGCCTATATGGCTGTGCTGGTGGACGAACTGGTCACCAAGGGCACCAAGGAGCCCTTCCGCATGTTTACCTCGCGCGCCGAGTACCGCCTCTTGCTGCGCGAGGACAACGCCGACGCCAGACTGACTCCTGTAGGGCGCGAACGCGGCCTGGTAGGCGACGAACAGTGGTCTCTCTTTACCCGGCGGCGGGACGCCCTGGTCGGACTTATGGAACGTCTGGACGGCCGCCGCGTCACGCCCGACGCCGCCACCCGCGACATCCTGGCCGGTCTGGGCGAAGCATGCCCGACTCAGGCCGTGAGCCTGGCCGATCTGGCCCGACGCCCCTCCCTGTCTTTGGCCTCTCTGGCCGCCTTCATGCCCGAATTGGCAACTGAAGATGCCGCTATTCTGGAAGAGGCGGAAACCGTCATTAAATACTCGGGCTACCTGGAGCGCCAGGAAGAACTGGTACGTCGCGCCGCCCGCCAGGAACACATCGCCCTGCCGCCCGATCTGGATTACACCGGCCTGCCCGGCCTATCCCGCGAAATTCAAGAAAAGCTCAATCAGGTCAAGCCGCTGACCTTGGGGCAAGCCGGTCGCATCTCGGGCGTGACGCCCGCCGCGCTGGCCTGTGTGGAAATTCATCTAAAAAAGTTGAGCCCCCCGGCATAGAGATTACTCTGCCGCCATCGGCACCGGTCGGAAAAGAAGTCCAGCCAAGGCATGGCGCGCGTTCCGGCACCTGTGGCGACTGTATTTTATTTGTCATTTCCCTGCATTATTACGCCCCATAGAACTTTTTTGATACATAGGGCGTTTTTTGGTTGACAGTCCGGAGCTCACAAGGTACACACATTTCTCGCATGGGCAGTTAGCTCAGTTGGTAGAGCATCGCCTTCACACGGCGGGGGTCACAGGTTCAAGTCCTGTACTGCCCACCATGCACCCGGAGCGGTAGTTAAGACGGTTATAACGCCGGCCTGTCACGCCGGAGGCCGAGGGTTCGAGTCCCTTCCGCTCCGCCATTTGTTAAACAAGGGTATATCCCCTGTATATATCAGGAGAGGCTTTGCCTCTCCTATATTTCTCGACAGCACTTCGCGTGATTGTCGTTCTTATTCGGAGCGGTAGTTAAGACGGTTATAACGCCGGCCTGTCACGCCGGAGGCCGAGGG
>UQJT01000017.1 GCA_900541395.1 uncultured Desulfovibrio sp. | reverse complement strand
TGATTAAAATTGAATATTATGGAACAACAGGCACACTATATCCGGCTCGAATCCCAACCCCGGCAGGTCGCTCAAGCGGGCGGCGGCGGGCATGCCCCACACTGTTTTGCGTACCGGGTGGACCGGAAAGACGCGGTAACCGGCGGCCATGAGATAACGTCCCACCCGATCCACGGGAGAGCCGGGCTTGTCCTTGGCGCCCAGGATGGCGATGGTCGAGGCCCGGCTCAGCAGGTCGCGCAGGGTATCGTCAAACAGCATGTTCACACCTTGGCCGGGGACCGGCGGGGAAGGGACGCGCGTCGGCAACACCGACGGGCGAACTTCGTCGCGCCGTCGACGCCGGGGGCGGTCGGCGTTCAGGGACGGACCGAGGAAAAGTAGAATACACGCTTGAGACAAACAACGCAACGGGCTCCCGGCCCCCGGCAGGCGGACGCATCTTGCGCATCCGCCCTGAATCCCCGGCGCGGCTTGCCGGACGGGCGGAAACGGTGTAGGAATCGGCGCCATGTGCGATTCTGCTTCTTTCACGGCTTTAGAGCGTCTGCCCGACGCCGAGGTTCGGTTGCGATGGGAACGCTGCCGCCGCCTGCTCGAGCGTCGGACGCCCGAGGCTTCGGGGCTGCTCGTGTTTTCTCGCATCAATATCTATTATCTGACCGGAACTCTGGGGGCCGGTCTGTTTTGGCTGCCTCGGGAGGGAGCTCCGGTTCTTCTGCTGCGCAAGGGGCTGGAACGCGCCGTTCTGGAAAGCCCGACGGCCGAGGTGCGCCCCTTCCGCTCCTATCGCGAGGTGGCCGGATTGCTGGCCGGGGCCGGCAGCCCCCTGGGCGACGTGGTCGCGGCCGAAACGGCGGGATTGCCTTGGTCGTTGGCCGATATGCTGCGCGAGCGTCTGCCCGATGTGCGCTTCGTGTCCGGCGACGCGGCCCTGAGTCGTGCCCGCGCCGTCAAGACCGCCTGGGAACTGGCCAAACAGACCGAGGCGGGCGAACGCCACCGCCAGGGCCTGCGCGAGGTGTTGCCCCTGCTCGTCCGGCCCGGCATGACGGAACGGGACATCGCCGTCTTGTGCATCAGCGCCTATCTCGAACTGGGGCACGGAGGCCTGATGCGCATGAACGCGCCGGGCGAAGAAGTGTTTTTCGGGCACGTCGCGGCCGACGATTCGGGCAATTATCCCCACTATTACAACGGCCCTATGGGCTTTCGGGGGATGCATCCGGCCTTGCCCTGTCTGGGAAGCGAAACCGTATGGCGTCCGGGTACGCCCCTGACCGTGGATATGGCCTTCAATTTCGAGGGGTACGGTACGGACAAAACCCAGACCTACTGGGCGGGCGGGCCGGACTCCATGCCCGCCGAGGCCCGACGGGCCTACGACCTGTGCGTGGAGGTCCAGCGCGCGGCCGCCGCGTCTCTGCGGCCGGGAGTCGTACCCTCGCGTATTTGGCGCGATGTTCTGGACCGGGTGGGCGATACGCCCTTCGCGGCGGGTTTTATGGGACTGGACGGTAATCAGGTGCCGTTTCTGGGGCACGGCATCGGTCTGGCCATCGACGAATATCCGGTCATCGCCAAAGGCTTTGACGAACCGCTGGAAGCCGGTATGGTTCTCGCTCTGGAGCCGAAAATCGGTATTCCCGGCTTCGGTATGGTGGGCATTGAGAACACCTTTGTGGTGGAAGAGAGCGGCGGCCGCAGTCTGACCGGAGACGAAACGGATGTGATTTTTCTGCCGGGCGGCGGTCACAAAAACCGGGAACGATAGGTGGAGGGGCTTTTACGGGGCATAATCGAAAAAATGTGCGTCCGGACCTATGGTTCGGCGCCCGAACGCCGATAATGCCTGTGTGACGGGTTCCGCCCGTCGGCCTCCGCCGAGGCGACAATGCGCGGTTATTATTATCCGGGGGACAGAGGAGCTTTATATGGCCACTGAAGACAGGGACAGACGGGACGACGATCTGTTGCAACTGGTGACGTTCAGCATCGGCAGCGAAGAATTCGGGGTCGATATTCTGAAGGTGATCGAAATTATCCGTACCATGGAAATTACCAAGGTGCCCAAGGCCCCGGCCTTTGTGGAAGGAGTGATCAACCTGCGCGGTCTGGTCATTCCGATCATCGATCTGCGTCGCCGCTTCGGTCTGGCGGAAAAGGCCGGGGATTCCGATACCCGAATCATCGTCATTGAAATCAACGGGATGTCCGTGGGTTTTGTGGTGGACTCGGTATCCGAGGTGTTGCGCATTCCGGCCAATACCGTGGAACCCGCGCCCCCCGTGGTGGCCGGTGTGGATTCCGATTACATCAGCGGCGTGGGCAAGCTGGAGGATAGGCTGCTTATCCTGCTCGATCTGGACAAGTTGCTGTCCGCCGACGACCTGGAATCGCTCGGCGCGTCCGTATAATCGTCTAAACGGAGTGACGGCGCTCAGGCAAGGCGCGTTCGCTTTAGAGCGTTTTGCTGTTGTTGAAAACGGCAAGCGCTCCGGCGGCCGCGGGAGCGGCCGCCCGCGCCGAAGGAGCCTGAAAGCCACGCTTTTCGGGCGAAATGGCGGCTGCGCCGTTTTTGAAACGGGGCAATTTCAAAAGCGATATGTTCCAGGCAGAATGCCGTCGGAATTGAAAGCCGCCCGGGCAAGGTGCCCGGGCGGCTTTTGACGTCGGAGACCGGCGAATTATTCCGCATAAGCGAGGGTAATCGTGCCGGATCGGCCTCAGCCTTCGACTTGCGCGGCCGTCCGCTTGCTGCTAAAAATAAAAGTTCGCGCCCGCTATCGACGGACGGTCCGCATTTAAGTAACTTTCGGACGAAAGGGCCGTCTCCGGTCCGTTTCCTGATGCCCTATGGATATTTCTTCCCTGCTTGCCCGCGCCGATGCGGCCGCGCCTCTGACGTTGAGTAGGAGCGGCCCGGCCACCGTGGCCCGTCTGGCCGCGGAGGCCGTGGCCTCCGGGCGCGGCGCGGTGGTGGTGGTCCGGTCCCGCGACGAACTGGCCCTCATGCGCGGGTTGACCGCTTTGTTCACCCCCGATCTTTCGGTGGGGCGGGCCGATAAAAGCGCCCGACCCGAAACCCCGGCCGGTCCCGTCTGGGACCGTTCCTGGGCCTATTTGCCGCCTTTCAATCACCGGTCCCTGTCTCTGGAGGGATGGGCCGGACGCCTGGCCGTGCTGTACGGCCTGAGCCGGGGCGTGACGCGGGGACTGGTGCTTACGGCCGACAACCTCATTCCCCGTCTGCCTCCCACCGACTTTTTCAGCGACGGCGAACTTGTCCTGCGCCGGGGCGAGGACATGTCGCCCGACCTGCTGCTCGAACACATGGGGGCGTGGGGTTATCAGCGGGTATCCATGGTGGCTCACGCCGGGGACATGGCCCGACGCGGCGATATTTTCGACGTGCTGCCTCCAGGGTACGACAAGCCGCTGCGCCTGGAATTTTTCGGAGATACCATCGACGAGATGCGCGTCTTCGATCCCTCCAGCCAGCGTTCGGTGGGGCAATTGGACGAGGCCACCCTGCTGCCGGTCAGTCCCGTCCGCCGAGGACGGGCCGCCGAGGACAAGATGCGCGGCCGTTGGAAGCGCCTGTTCCAGAAAGGGCTGTTGGCCGAATTCGCCCACTCGTCGCTGCTGAGGGCTATGGAACAGGCCGACATCCGGCTGACGCCGGGCGTGGCCTACGATGCGTCCACCTTTCTGGAGGCTTGGCTGCCCCGGGAAAGCCTGTGGTTTTTGCCCGGCCGCCGCGAACTGGAGGACGGTCTGGCCGAAGCCGATCGGGCCTGGCGCGCCGCCCTGGCCGGAGATATCGAGGAAACGCGCCTGGATCAGCCCGAACACCTGGTCCTGCGCGACGCAGACGCCGCCCGCGTCGCCGTGGAACGCGCGCCCCGGGCGTATGCCGAGCCCCTGCTCATGGGGGTGGCCGCCGGAACGGACGACGAAAGCGTCTTGGAACTGCCCGAGCGCACCTATCGTTCCTTTGCCGATCTTTTCCCCGGTCAGCCCGACCGGGACAGGCCCTGGCAGCAGATGGCGGCCGGGCTCAAGCAATGGGCGGGGTCGCGCCGACAGGTGGTGCTGGCCTTCGCCTCCGAACGGGGCCGTCGCAAGTTTCTCAAGCTGGCCGAACAGGACGGTCTGTTGCCCTCCCTGCGCTATGATCCGGCGGGACGGGGGCTGTTTGCCCTGGTCGCCCCTCTGCATCAGGGCGCGGAAATGGTGTGGGACGACAGCCTGATCCTGGGCGAGGACCTGTTGCAGCCGCGCGCCGAGCGCGGCCGCCGGGTGGCCAGCGGAGCCTTCAAGGGCTTGGATTCCTACGACGATTTGACCCCCGGCGACCTGTTGGTCCACCGCGATTACGGCATAGGCCGCTTCGGCGGGCTGCACCGCATGAACCTGGGCGGGGTGGACAACGATTACTTGCTGCTGGAATACGCGGACGACGCCAGATTGTATCTGCCTGTGGACCGGCTGTCCGTGGTGCAGAAGTTCAAAGGCAACGACGGCCCTGCGCCGGTTTTGGACCGTCTGGGCGGTTCGGCCTGGACCTCCAGCAAGGAAAAGGCCCGCAAGGCGGTGGAGAAAATTGCCGCCGACCTGGTGGAGATGTATGCCTGGCGCAAGGTGGCCAAAGGTTTTTCCTATTCGCCGCTGGGCGAAATGTACCGCGAGTTCGAGGCTTCCTTCGGGTTTGAGGAAACGCCGGATCAGGCGCGGGCCATTCAGGAAGTGCTGGAGGATATGGAAAAAGCCGTGCCTATGGACCGCTTGGTGTGCGGCGACGTGGGCTTCGGCAAGACCGAGGTGGCTCTGCGCGCGGCCTTCCGCGCCGCTTGCGACGGCCGCCAGGTGGCCCTGTTGTGCCCCACCACGGTGCTGGCCGAACAACATTTCCAAACCTTCCGCGCCCGGCTGGCCGGGTTCCCCGTCAATGTGGGCTTGCTCAGCCGCTTCGTGCCCCGCGCCCGCCAGCAGGAAACGCTGCGCGCCGCCGAGAAGGGGCAGATCGACATCCTCATCGGCACCCATCGTCTGCTGTCCCAGGACGTCAAACTGCCCAATCTGGGTTTGCTCATTCTGGATGAGGAACAGCGCTTCGGCGTGCGCCACAAGGAAAAGCTCAAGCAACTCAAAAAAAACGTGGACGCCCTGACCCTGACGGCCACACCCATTCCCCGCACTCTGCAATTGTCCATGTCGGGCATCCGCGAACTTTCGGTCATCGAAACCGCGCCGCCCGAGCGCAAGCCCGTGGCCACGGCCATCCTCAACCGGGACAAGGCCGCTCTGCGCCAGATTGTGGAGCGTGAGCTGGCCCGTGAGGGTCAGGTGTTCTGGGTGCACAACCGGGTACAGGGCTTGGAAAAAGTGGCCGCCTTCGTGCGCGAACTGGTGCCCGACGCCCGGGTGGGCATGGCCCACGGTCAGATGGGCGAGCGCGAGCTTGAAGACACCATGCACAAGTTCTGGCACGGCGAACTGGATGTGCTGGTCAGCACGGCCATTGTGGAGTCGGGCCTGGACTTTCCCCGCGCCAACACGCTTATTGTGGACCAGGCCCAGATGTTCGGCCTGGGGCAGCTCTACCAGTTGCGCGGGCGGGTGGGGCGTTCGGACCGCCAGGCTTACGCCGTTTTTGTGGTGTCGGATATGGACGCTCTGCCCGAAGCCGCGGCTGAACGTCTGCGTATTATCCTGGAACTGGACTACCTGGGCGCGGGGTTTCAGGTGGCTATGGAGGACTTGCGTCTGCGCGGGGCGGGGAATATCCTGGGCGAAGCGCAGTCCGGTCACATGGCCCGGGTGGGGCTCGACCTTTACCTCGAAATGCTGGAAGAGGCCGTGACCCGGCTGAAGGGCGAAGGCGAATTGTTGCGGACGGAAACCGAGATGAACCTGGGCCTGCCCGCCCACATCCCCGAAACGTACGTCACCGACGGGCGCGAGCGCCTCAAATATTACAAAATGTTGTCGTCGGCGCCGGATGCGGCCACCCGGCAGAACGTGGAAATGGAGCTGCGGGACCGCTTCGGTCCCCTGCCCGAGGAACTGGAAACCTTTATGGCCGTGCTGGCGTTCAAGGAACGGGTCAACGCCCTGGGCGTGGCCCGGGCCGATCTGCACCCCGACCGGGTGCGCGTGACCTGGGCCGAGGGACAGCGCCGCGTAGGGCCCGAAGCCCTGGTAAAACTGGTCACGTCTCATGTCGATCGGGCGCGTCTGTTCCCGCCCGCGAGCATGGAACTGAAGCTGGATACCTCGCGCGGCCCCGCTGCCCGGCTGGACGAAGCCCGGCAGCTGTTGGCCGGACTGGCCCGGTAGTCGCGCCGCATGCGTCCGCCGAGATGATTGAAAAAGTTTTTTGGGGGGAGGCCCTCGCTTTTTTGAAACCGGGGCGACGCGGTATATTCCGCATCCCTTTTCTTTATATGGAGCAGGCGGATTATCTCCTCCCCAAGAGGGCCGGGCCACGCCTCGGTTTGCCATCCCCGCGTGAAGACAACTTTTTTGAAGGCGGCGACGCTTGCAGCGAGACGGCATGAAGCACACGACAACTATGACGGCGGCCGTTCTGGCCCTGATGCTGAATCTCACGGGCTGCGACGGCCCTTCGCCCGAAGCCGGTTCGCGTCCTTCGGGCGGCGCGGTCGAGCGGATCAAGGCTCTGTTGGGCATGGAGAGCGCCGAGCCGGGCGTCGTGGCCACGGTGGACGGCATCCCCATTTATCTGCGTCAGGTGGAGGGACTGTACGACATGACCAGCCTGGCGCCCGGCGAAGGGCGAACCGTCACTTTGGAAGAGGTGCGGGCCGATTACGCCGAATGCCTGCGCACCCTTGTCGAACAGGTTCTTATCCGGCGCGAGCTGGCCGTTCGCGACCGGAGCGTGTCCGATGACGACGTTCTGCGCCTGGAGGAAACGGTGAGTTCAGGCTACGACGAGCGGCCCGGGCCGGAGTTCGATCCCTGGATCGAGGATGCGGGGTTGGCGCCGGATTTGTGGCGTGAGCAACTGCGCGCCCGTCTGGAACTGGAGCGCTGGCAGGCCGAGCTGGCCCGTTCCATCGCTGTCGGCGAAGAGGAAGTGGAAGCTTACGTGGCGGCCCACCCTGACGAAATGGTGGTGCCCGCGCAGGTGGAATACCTGTTGGTGAGCGGCAAAGACAAGGCTCGGGTGGAGGCCGCGCGCAAAAGCGGCGCGAGCGATCCTGCCGCCTTGCGGGCCGAGGGCCTTGACGTGCGCCGTTTTCGGCGTTCCGTGGAGAGCGTGCCCGACATATGGGGCGAAGAGCTGGCTCGGGCGGTGCCGGGCGGCGTGACGCCCCTGCGCGAGACGGGAGGAAGCTGGCGGTATGCGGTTCTTTTGGACCGACAATCCGATCGGCCGCGTACTCCGGCCGAAATGTACGCCTACGCCGAGGAACGGCTTATGGAACAGCGCCTGCCCGAGGCGTTCGATGCCTGGCTGGCCGACGCTCTGAGCCGGACCAAGGTGCGCATGGCCGAGCCCCTGTTGCCCCACAACGCGCGTCGCCCCGCGCCGCCGCCACCGTCCCGCGCTCCTCTCCGTCTGTCGGGAGGCGCGGCGGGCTCGGACGCGCCCGAGGCCCTGCAACACGACGCCGGTGAAGTGGAAGCGGAGCAGGAAGCCTGATTTCCCTTGGAAGTGTCGGGGATGGATCGGGTTTTTCGTGCCGCGCATTGCAAGTTGAAAAAAAAGGCGCTATTCTGCTTCAGTCGTTCTGAGAAGAGGCAATTCCTTTAATGGCGGACTCCGTTTCCGCCCGTTCGCGACAGGGGGGAACAGCCCGCGGGCGGCCTCCGTCCGCGAATCGCCACCCCGTCAGGAGTTTTCCTTGCATACGTTCCGTCAGTCTCTGGTTCTGGCTTTGACTCTGGCCCTGTTCGGGGTCGGTCCGGTTCACGCCGCTCCTCTGGCCCGCGTGATCGCCGTGGTCAACGGCGACATGATCACCGCCCGTGAACTGGACAAGGCCGTGGCGCCCGAGATTGCCTTCAAGAAGCTCGATCCGGAAAGTCCGGGCGACGCCGCTCAGATCGAGGCCCTCAAGCGTCAGACGCTGGAGGCCATGATCAACCAAAAGATTCTCATGCAGGAAGCGCAAAAGCGCAATATCAGCGTGTCGGACGATATGGTCGATCAGGAGATGGAGCGTTTTATCGCCGACAGCCAGCTTTCCCGCGATGAATTTCAGCGTCAGCTCGCGCAGCAAGGGCTTAGCCTGGACGTGATGCGCGACCGGTTGCGCGCCAATATCATCACCCAGCAGCTTATCGGCCGCATGGTGATCAACAAGGTGGTGGTGACCGACGAGGAAATCGCCGCCTATTACCGTGAACATATGCTGGATTTGCCCACGGGGCAGGTCCATATCGCGCTTATCATCTACCCCGCCGACCAGGATGCCGAGTCCTGGGCCGATCGTATCGTCTCGGGCAAAGTCGGCTTTGCGGATGCCGCCCGGCAGGTATCGGTGGGCCCCAACGCTCAGGACGGCGGCGACATGGGTTTCATGGAACTGGACGACTTGGCCCCGGTGTTGCGCACCGAGGTGGAAACATTGAAAAAAGGCCAGGTTTCCGGGCTGTTCGACATGCAACTCAACAAGGCCCAGGTGTGGTTGATCGACTCGGTCGCGCCGGAAGCGGCCGCCCAAAGCGGCGACGTGCCCGATGAGGCCACGGCCGCCCGCATTGAGGAAATTCTCCGGGCTCCGCGCCTGGAGGCGCGGTTTCAGGAGTATACCGAACAACTGCGCAACCGCGCCCTGGTGGATATCCGTTACTAGAGCGCTTTTTAGGGAAAGCGCCCGACGGTTCCGCTTCGGCCGTCCGCGCGGGGCGGGATGCTCGGCGTTTCGTCGCGCGGACTTTTTCATCCAACATAATCCGCCTTCGGGCATGGGATAGACATATAATGACACTGGCAGAACTGGGAGCCCAGCTCCGCGAGGAACGCGTCGGCCAGGGGCTGATGGTGGAAGACGTGGCCGCCCGTCTGAAGATCCCCGCCCGCATCCTGCGGGCTATTGAGGAAGGCCAAATCGACGACCTGCCTCATACGGTCTATACGCGCGGTTTTATTAAAGGATACGGGCTTATTCTGGGTTATTCCAACGAGCGTATCATGGAATTGCTCGACAGCCTGGAAGATTTTGACGAAGACTTTTCCCCGCACAAAACTTTGGAGCGGCATCCCGTGGTAGATGCCGAAACGACGGGCGGCCATCGTCGGGGTTTGGGACTGTTGCTCAAACTTCTGGTAATCACGCTGCTCGCCGGAGGCGGGTACGCTTACTACACGCACACTTTTCGCGATAGCGGCGAAACGCCGTCAGCCGGGTTCATGCCGGAAACCCCGTCGCCGGACACGGCGGAGCGAGCCGCATCCCCCGCCCCCGTCGCGTCCGATTCCATGGCGACCGCGTTCCCGGCGTCCGGTTCGGATGCCGCCACAGGCGTTTCCCCGGATATGCCGGATGCCGCCCCTGTTCCGTCCGCAAGCGTAGGTCCGGAGATATTGCCCGAACCCCTGTCCGCCCCCGTCGCTCCGTCCTCCGCTTTGACCGAAACGGCTCCGGGTGTGACTCAGGCCACCGGCCCCGAACCGGGCGCCGACCTTGCGCCCGAGGGTGAGGCCGTGCCCGAATCCGAGGCGGCTCCGGTAAGCACCCGAGGCTTTGCCGCTGCCGATCCGGAAAATCCCGCCGAAGGCGACATGACCGACAGCGCTACCGGGCGTTCCGTCGCGTCCGAGGCTGTTCTTCCGGCCGGGACGCACCAGATCGTGCTGACGGCCGAAGCCTCGTGTTGGGTCCACGCCAACGCCGACAATACCGACACCCGCGAGTTTACCCTCAAGGCGGGGGAAACCTTCGCCATGCCCTTCAAAAAGTCTTTGACGCTTCGCCTGGGCAACGCCGGCGGGGTCAAGATCAAGTACGACGGGCGGGATATGCCCAGCCCCGGCAAGTCGGGACAGGTAAAAACCATTACGTTTCCGCCCGCCGATTAGCTCTCCGGCGGCCCTCACGGCGGCGGGGCTGCGGGCGGAGTCGGCGCGACGCGCCGGGATTTTGGCATGGAATGGACCGATACCGCCCTGGTGCTGCATGTGGGGCGTTTTCGAGAGGCGGATCTGTGGGTCCGCCTTCTCGCGCCGGGGCAAGGGTTGGTCACGGCCTTCGCCTTCGGCGGCAGCAAAAGCCGCCGCCGTTTCACCGGTTGCCTTGATGTTTTCAATCTTATCCGTACCCGGGCGTCCTTCTCGCGCAACGGCCTGTTCCTCAACCTGCAGGAGGCCACCCTGCTGGAAGGGCCGGAGCGTCTGCGCGCAGATTGGCGGCGGCAGGGCATAGCCGCCAACTGCATCCGCTTTGTGGAGGCTCTGGGCGTGCCGCCGGACGGCGCGGCCGCCGGGTTCGCCCTCACCCGCGACGTGTTGGGCCTGCTCGAAAACGCTGTCGTCGCGCCCGCCCTCACTCCGCTTTTTTTTCGCTTCCGGCTGGCGTCGGATCAGGGCTATGCCCCGGATCTGACCGCCTGTTCCCTCTGCGGCCGCCCGCTGGACGAGCCCGAAGGCGCGTATTTTCTGGTGGCCGAGGGCGTGGCCCGTTGCCCCGATTGCCGTCCCCGCGGCGGCATGGCCCTGGCCGTCCGGCACGAGGCCCTTGACGTCCTGCGCAAAGTGCAGGAATACTCTCCGGGCCTGTGGGGCGATTTCGCCCTGTCCTCTGAAAGCGGACGTCAGGTCGGCCGCCTCGTCGATGCCTTTGTGCGCTACCACCTGGGCCTCGAATGGATTAACGGCCGCTTTCGCGGCAATAGATAGCACCATCGGGGAGGCGCTGCCTTCCCGTACCCCTCCGGCAGGGGAATAATTCCCCTGCATCCTTATCAGGGCCGCACCGGCTTTGAACACGGACAAGCGACGGTTTATGCTTCCCGGTTCAAGGCCGGTGCGGCCCCCATAAGGGGATTCGAGAGGGGCATTATGCCCCTCGGCGGGGTTTGGGGCGAAGCCCCAATCTTAAAAGGGAGTCCATGCAATGAACTTTCAAAATGTCATCCTGACCTTGCAGGACTATTGGGCCCGGCAGGGCTGCGCCATAGTCCAGCCCGTGGACATCGAGTGCGGCGCGGGCACGTTCAATCCCTCGACCTTTTTGCGGGCCATAGGGCCGGAGCCGTGGAAGGCGGCCTACGTGGAGCCCTCGCGGCGGCCCACGGACGGCCGGTACGGGGACAACCCCAATCGGCTTCAGCACTATTTTCAGTTTCAGGTCATCCTCAAGCCCTCGCCGGACAATGCGCAGGATTTGTATCTGGGCAGCCTGAAGGCTCTGGGCTTTGATCCGGCACGGCACGACATCCGCTTTGTGGAGGACGACTGGGAGTCGCCCACCCTGGGCGCTTGGGGCCTGGGCTGGGAAGTATGGCTCAACGGAATGGAAGTGTCGCAGTTCACCTACTTTCAGCAGGTGGGGGGCATCGAACTCAAGCCGGTCAGCGTGGAAATGACTTACGGCCTGGAGCGACTGAGCATGTATTTGCAGGGCGTGGAGTCGGTGTACGATCTGGCCTGGAACGAGCATTTGAGTTACGGCGAAGTCTACCATCAGAACGAAGTGGAACAGTCGCGTTACAATTTCGAGGAGAGCGACGCGGCCATGCTGCTTCAGCACTTCCGGGATTTCGAGACCGAGTGCAAGCGGCTCGTCGGCCTGGAACTGCCGCTGCCCGCTTACGATTACTGCCTCAAGTGTTCCCACGCCTTCAATCTGCTGGACGCGCGCGGAGCCATTTCCATCACCGAGCGGGCCGGATACATAGGCCGGGTGCGCGCCCTGGCGTCGGGCGTGGCGCATTTGTACGCCGCGCAACGGGAAGCCTTGGGATATCCCATGTTGAAGGCCAGGGGGTAAACTCATGAGTCATTTTGTTCTGGAACTCGGCACCGAGGAACTGCCCGCCCGCTTTCTGGCTTCGCTGGAACGCGAATTGAAGGAGGGCTTTGCCGCCGCCCTGGCCGAAGCCGATTTGGGCTTCGACAGTCTGGACACGGCCTCCACGCCGCGTCGGGCGATCATCCACGTGCGCGGTTTGGCGGAGCGGCAGCCCCTGCGCGAGGAAGTGGTTCTGGGCCCCTCGCTCAAGACCGCCTACGGAGCGGACGGCACGCCCACCAAGGCCGCCCGGGGCTTCGCCCGGGGACAGGGCGTGGATGTGGCCGATCTGTTCACGCAGGAAACGGACAAGGGCGTGTACGTGGCCGCCCGGCGCACCGTGGGCGGGGCGGCCGCCATAACCGTGCTGGAAGGTCTGGTTCCCTCGGTGGTCGCGGCCCTGACCTTTCCCAAGCGCATGCGCTGGGGCGACGGCGATTTTGCCTTTGCCCGCCCCCTGCGTTGGGTTCTGGCTCTGCTGGACGCGGATATCGTGCCCTTCAGCGTGGGCGGCGTGGAATCCGGCCGTCAGACGTACGGCCACCGCGTGCACGGGCCCGGCCCCTTCGGCGTGGCCCATGCCGACCATCTGGATGAAGTTCTGAGCGGCAAATGCCGGGTAACGCCCATGGGCGCCGAGCGCCGGGCCGTTACTGTGCAGGGCGGCGACGAACAGGCCGCCCGTGCGGGCGGCAGGGTGCTGTGGAAGGACGGGCTGTTGGACGAAGTGCAGGGCCTGACCGAACACCCTGTGCCCCTGCTGGGCGATTTTGACCCCTCATACCTTGAGCTGCCGCGCGAAGTGCTGCTCACCAGCATGGAGCAGCACCAGAAAAGTTTTGGGGTGGAAGACGCCGAAGGACGGCTCATGCCCCACTTCCTGACCGTGCTCAACCTTGACCCCGAGGATATGTCCGTGGTCAAAAAAGGTTGGGAACGCGTGCTGCGCGCCCGCCTGGAAGACGCCCGCTTTTATTGGAACACCGACCTTAAGGCGGGGTTCGACGTGTGGACCGGCGAGTTGGAGCACGTTATTTTTCTGGGTCCTCTGGGGTCTATGGGCGACAAGTGTCGACGCCTGGAACGCCTGTGCGCCTGGTTGGCCGGACAGCCGGGCGTGAACGCGGACCCCGCCGTGGCGGCCGAGGCCGGTCGACTGTCCAAGGCCGATCTGGTGTCTCAAATGGTGGGTGAGTTCGATACGCTGCAGGGGATCATGGGCGGTATTTACGCCCGGCGCATGGGGGTGAACCCCGCCGTGGCCGACGCTCTGGCCGAACAGTACCTGCCTGCCGGGCCGGACAGTCCGCTGCCCGCCACCGGCGTCGGGGCGCTGTTGTCCCTGGCCGACAAGGCCGACACTTTGACCGGTTGCTTCGGCCTGGGCAACATTCCCACCGGGGCGGCCGACCCCTATGCGCTGCGCCGCTGCGCCCTGGGCATGGCCCGCATCCTCATGGAAACCGGCTGGCGCGTGCCCGTGGACGAAATCTTCCGCAAGGCCCGGTCTCTGTACAAGGAAGATATCGCCTGGAAGTTGTCGGCCGAGGAAGCCCTGGTCAAACTGGACGACTTTTTTGCCGCCCGACTCAAAAATCTGTTTTTGACCAGGGGAGCCGATACGTTGCTGGTGGAAGCCGCGCTCGGCGCGGGACATCATGACGTGTGGGCCGCCGAACGCCGCCTGGCCGCCCTGACGGCCGAAAGCGGCAAGCCCGGTTTTGCGGACAATGCCCAAACCTTCAAGCGAGTCGCCAACATTCTGCGTAAGCAGGGCGACGACGCGGCCCTGGATGGCGCTTGGAAAGAGGAGTTGCTGGCCGAGCCTCAGGACAAGGACTTGGCGCGGGCTCTGATCGAGTTGACCGACCGCTTCGAGGCTCTGTGGCGGGAAGACCGTTTTGATGAATTGCTGACCCTTATGGACGACGTGCGGCCCACGGTGGACGCCTTCTTCGACGGGGTCATGGTCATGGCCGAGGACCCGGCCCTGCGCGCCAACCGCCTCAATCTGCTCAAGGCCCTATTGGACCGCATGGGCAGGTTGGCGGACTTTTCGGCGCTGCAACTGTGATGAATGCCGCGGAGCCTCTGGTCCGGCCTTTCCGGCCGGACCAGGATATGGACGCTGTGCTCGACATCTGGGTCCGCGCCTCGGAACAGGCTCACGCCTTTGTTCCGCCCGGTTTCTGGCGTGCCCGCCTGACGGAGATGCGCGACCGCTACCTGCCTTTGGCCGAAGTGCGGGTGGCGGTATGGCCGGATGTGGCGGGGTTCGCAGCCGTGGTGGAAGATCACTTGGCCGCCTTGTTTGTGGCTCCGGAGCGGCAGGGCAGGGGGCTGGGCCGCCTGCTGGTGGAGAACGCCCGGCAGGGCCGGGCCGAACTCAGCCTCAGCGTGTACGAAAGCAATACGGCGGCGCGCGCTTTTTATGAACGCTTGGGCTTTGTTCCCCAATGTCGTATCCGCGACGGCCTGACCGGCCGTCCTGAATGGACCATGTTGTGGCGACGGGGGGATCGGCAACGTCGGGGCAACCCGGCTTCCGGTTCGGCAAACGGCGGCCGCCGGGCGACGAAGGAAGTCTCTGTGGGGCGATGGTCCGAATAAGGAAGACTTCGCCGCCGCGTGCCGTGTTCACTGTTGCGCAGACAGGGGCGGGCGCGCCTTATGAGCCTGCTCCGGATTCCGCGGACAGAGTGGCTTGACAGGTCGCAGCGTGAAGTATAAACATCATTGTTTCGGTTGCAACAGGAGCAACGGGCGCAGAACTACCGTCGTGTCGCCTGAATTTGTCTGTCCCCGCCGGGGATTATCACTCTTGGAGGATTCGCGTGGCCAACCATACGTCCGCTATCAAGCGCCATAAGCAGAGCATCAAGCGTAACGCCCGTAACCGCGCCGCCCGCACCCGCGTCAAGAACGTGGTCAAGGAAGTGCGCGCCGCCATTCAGGCTCAGAACAAGGAAGACGCCCAGAAGGCGCTCCAGACCGCCACGTCCACTCTGGACAAGATCGCGGGCAAGGGCGTCATCCACTGGAAGAAGGCCGCCCGCAAGGTGTCGCGTCTGGCCAAAGCCGTCAACGCCCTCGACGCTTAAAGGCCGACCGCGTCGCCGGACCTCGGGACGGAACGCATAAGGTGCCGGTTTCGCGCCGCGTTCCCTATCTCATATGGAGAGAAGACGGCGGGAAAAGGCGAAGTCTTATTTTTTCGGTTTGGGAGAAAGGATGTCCTTTCTCCCTTTCCGTGCTTTAAAGCGCATTGGAGGGAGCCGTTTCCCTGGAACTCATTTCATAATTCAGCCCAAGGGCTGAATTATGAAGATCATTCACCAAAAAACGTGATTTTTGGCTCATTCACGGAGTTTTTCGCGCCGCGCCGGACTCTCGTCCTGCGTTGGAAGCCATTTCATACGAATTATGCAATGGCTTTCAGTATACGAAGCGGCTCCGAAAGGCGGGAAACGTTGTTTTCCTTCCCGCCGTCATGAGAGCGTGTTGCCCTTGAAAATATCTGCGGGCCGCTCCCCTGTGTTCCGGCCCGCGGTTTTCACGCCTCCATCGGAGCTATACGTCGCCCATGAATCGCGGCGGCTCCGATGTCGCGGCGCCCTTAGCCGTCAGCGCGAAGTGCGTTACGGATAAGGAGAGCAGAGATGAGTCTTGCTTCGCTCGAGCCCGGGAACATTTTCAAGCCGGAATGCCCTGGCGCGTCGCTTGGTTGTGGAAAAAGGAAGGAGCGTCTTTTTCAATCTGCAAACATCGTAGACAAGAGCGTTTCCCATACCTATAATAAATGGGATTCCACCCGCTTTTTCGTTCTGCGGCGTGGGCAATCCCCGCGCCGCTTTCGGCCGGGGCGGAGCGCGTATGAATGCCGTCGTCGCCTGGTTCGTGATCGGCGCCGCTCTCATGGTGGCCGAACTTTTCACCCCCGCCTTCATTATCGTGTTCTTCGGCGTGGGCGCCTGGGCCGCGGCCCTGGTGGCCGCGGTGCATCCGGGGCTGGAAGGAGAGCTTGTCGCCTTTCTGGCCGTCTCGGTTCTGTCCCTGTTTCTGCTCCGTCGCCGTCTGGTGACCACCTTCCAGGGGCGACGCACCGAGGCCCGGCAGGGCGCGCCCGAGTTCGCCTATGTCGGCCGTCAGGCCGAAGTCACCCAAGCCATACCCGCCGGAGGCGAGGGCGAGATCGCCTTGGGCGGCAGCTTCTGGCGGGCTACCGCGACGGCGGCCGTGCCGCGCGGCGCCACAGTGCGGGTGCTGGGACCGCTGCCCGACGACGAGCTTCTGATTCGTGTCGAGCCCTGGACGGCGGCCCCCGCCGCTCCCGCTTCTCCGAGTTAGGCGTTTTTTCTTTGTCCCTGCAACCCAGACGCGCCGCAAGGAGCCCCCATGACGACGACCATCATTATTCTGGCCATATTCGCCGTCCTTCTGATCATCATCCTGCTCAAGACGGCCGTGGTGGTGCCCAATCAGCAGGCCTTCGTGGTGGAGCGCCTGGGCAAGTTTCGTACCGTTCTGTATGCAGGGTTCCATCTGCTCATTCCCTTTCTGGATGTCGTCGCCTACAAGCGATCCCTCAAGGAGCAGGTGCTGGACGTGCCCAAGCAGACCTGCATCACCCGCGACAACGTCAGCGTCGACATCGACGGCGTGCTGTACCTGCAGGTGGTGAACCCTGAAAAATCGGCCTACGGCATCAGCGATTTCCTCCTGGGCTCGGTGCAACTGGCCCAGACGGCGCTGCGCTCGGCCATCGGCAAGCTGGAGTTGGACCGTACCTTTGAAGAACGCCATACCATCAACCAGGAAGTTATCGCCGCCCTCGACGCGGCCACCGCGCCCTGGGGCATCAAGGTGCTGCGCTACGAAATCCGCGATATCGCGCCGCCCGCTTCGGTCATGCAGGCTATGGAAAAGCAGATGCGCGCCGAACGCGAAAAACGCGCCGTCATCGCCCAGTCCGAAGGCGAAATGCAGTCTCAGATCAACCGGGCCGAAGGGGCCAAGGCGGCGGCCATCGCCGAATCCGAGGGGCGTATGCAGGCCCTCATGAACCAGGCCAAAGGCGAGGCCAGTCTGATTGAAACCGTGGCCCGGGCCACATCCGAGGGCATACGTCTGGTGGCGGGGCAGGTGCAGACGCCGGGAGGCGTGCAGGCCGCCAACCTGCGCGTGGCTGAAAACTGGATTCAGCAGTTCGGCGTCGTGGCCAAGGAGAGCACCACCCTGATCATTCCTCAGGACCTGGCCAACTTGTCCGGCATTGTGGCCGGACTGACCAATGTTATCCGGCAGGCGCCGCCTCCCGCCCCTGAGGCTTCGGCTGCTTCCCCGCTTTCTTCCTCCTCAGGCTCCGTATCGTCCCCTGCCGGGGCGGCGTCGTCCGCCCGGCCCGCCCCGTCCGATACCGTAGGCGGATTCACTTTTCCGGCGGACTGAACGGCGTTTTGCCCGAGCAACCCATTTAAAGAGTGACACGCCCTGATGGATACCTTGGAAAACCGTCCTTTTGTTCTTCATTCCTCCTTCACTCCCACCGGGGATCAGCCCGACGCCATCGACGAACTGGTCGCCAACGTGGAGGCGGGCGTGCGCGATCAGATACTGCTCGGCGTCACCGGTTCGGGTAAAACCTTCACCATGGCCAACGTCATCGCCCGCACCGGACGTCCCGCCCTAGTGCTGGCCCACAATAAAACTTTGGCCGCCCAGTTGTACGGCGAATTCCGGGCTCTGTTTCCGGACAACGCCGTGGAATATTTCGTCAGTTATTATGATTATTATCAGCCTGAAGCCTACGTCCCCTCGTCCGATACCTATATCGAAAAAGACTCGGCCATCAACGACAATATCGACAAACTGCGCCACGCCGCCACCCACGCCCTGCTGACCCGCAAGGACGTGATCATCGTGGCTTCGGTATCCTGCATCTATGGTTTGGGCTCGCCCGAATATTACGCCAAGCTGATCATTCCCGTGGAGGAAGGGCGGAAGATGCGCATGGAAGACATCACCCGCCACCTGGTGGATATCCAGTACACCCGCAACGACTACGACTTCCATCGCGGCACATTCCGCGTGCGCGGCGACGTATTGGAAATTATCCCCGCCTATGAACACGAACGCGCCCTGCGTTTGGAATTTTTCGGGGACGTCATCGACAGCATCGGCGAAATCGATCCGCTCACCGGCAAGGTGTTGGGCCGCATCCCCAAGACCGTTATCTACCCCGCCAGCCATTACGTGTCGGACCGCGACAATCTCAACCGAGCCATGAGCGACATCCGCGACGAGTTGGCCGTCCGACTGACCGAGCTTCAGGCCGCCAACCGTCTGGTGGAGGCTCAACGCTTGGAGCAGCGCACTCAGCTTGACCTGGAAATGATGCAGGAACTCGGCTATTGCAACGGCATCGAAAATTATTCGCGTCATCTTGACGGTCGCAAGGCCGGGGAACCGCCGTCCACCCTGTTGGACTATTTCCCCGATGATTTTCTGCTGTTCGTGGACGAATCGCACATGAGCATTCCCCAGGTGGGCGCCATGTACAAGGGCGACCGCTCCCGCAAATCCACACTGGTGGATTACGGTTTTCGCCTGCCCTCGGCCCTGGACAACCGCCCCCTCATGTTTCAGGAATTTCTGGAACGCATCCATCAGACCATCTATGTTTCGGCTACGCCCGGCAAGTGGGAGTTGGACCGCAGTCAGGGCTTGCTGGCCGAACAGGTCATCCGGCCCACCGGCCTGGTGGACCCGCCCGTGGAAATCCGTCCCTCCAAGGGCCAGATGGACGACCTTATGGGGGAATGCAAGGCCCGGGCCGCCCGCGACGAGCGGGTGCTGGTCACCACTCTCACCAAACGCATGGCCGAGGATCTCACCGACTATCTGGTGGGCATGGGCGTCAACGCCCGCTACCTCCATTCGGACATCGACACCCTGGAGCGCATCGCCATTATCCGCGCCCTGCGCGCCAAGGAATTCGACGTGCTGGTGGGCATCAACCTGCTGCGCGAGGGGTTGGATATTCCGGAAGTGTCGTTGGTGGCCATTCTGGACGCGGATAAAGAGGGCTTTCTACGTTCCGTCGGCGCTTTGATCCAGACCTTCGGGCGCGCCGCGCGCAACGCCGGGGGCCAGGTCATTCTGTACGCCGACACCGTGACCGCCTCCATGAAAGCGGCTATGGACGAGACCTCCCGCCGCCGCGCCAAGCAGTTGGCCTGGAACGAAGCTCACGGCATCGTGCCCGAGACCATTCACAAGTCTCTGGACAGCCCTCTCGACAATTTGTACGGCCCCGCTCACGAAGGCGTCGGCATCGCGGCTCCTGCCGGCCGCGGCCGCAAGGGGCGGAACGCGGTCCCCCAACCCGCGCCCGAGCCCCTGCCCGAAGCTCCGGCCGATATCGCCAAGCTCATTGCCGTACTTGAAAAGGATATGCGCGCCGCCGCCCGCGACCTTGAATTCGAACGCGCCGCCGATTTGCGCGACCGTATCCGCGCTCTCCGCGACCGCCTGTATGTGAGCGGAGAATAAGAAGATATGGGGTTGCTCGCCCCCATCCCCCCGGCAAGGGCATGATTCTCTGCCCCCCATCAGGGGCGCACCGGCTTGAATGAGGGGGCGGGGATGGTTTTTTCCTTCGGTGGGGTTCGGGGCGGAGCCCCGATGGAGTCCATAATGAAACCGAATACGCGTTTTTCGATCATCGTGGCGGTACGGAACGGCGCGCGCCTGCTGGAGCGCCTGCTGGACTCGCTGGAGGGGCAGACCTACGGGGAGTGGGAGGCGCTGGTGCAAGACGGCGGCTCCACGGACGGCACTTTGGACATTCTGACCCGGCGGAGGGACGAGCGCATCAAAGTGGTCAGCGGGCCGGACGGGGGCGTATACGACGCCTGGAACAAGGCGCTGGACCGCGCGAGTGGGGCGTGGATACAGTTTTTGGGGGCGGACGACGCCTTGCCCGATCCGTACGTATTGGCTCGGGCGGCGCGGGCCCTGGCGGAACTGCCGGACTCGGCGACCTTCGCTCAAGGTGGCCTGGCCTTGGGGCGGGGCGGGAAGCCGCGTGAAATCCTGGCCCGCAGCCGGGCCGAGGTGTTCCGCTTTTTTGTGAGCGGCATGCCTCTGTTGACCCCGGCCTGTTTTTTCCGGAAAACGCTGTTCGCGGGGCCGGGGGAGCGTTTCAACGCCGACTATCGCATAGCCGGGGATTTCGCTTTTGTGGCCGCGCGTCTGCGCCCGAACAATCTGGCGTTGCTGCCCTTTGTGACAGCCTATATGGAGGCGGGCGGCCTGAGTTCGGCCGTACGCACCCGCCCTCTGCTGGACGCCGAACGCAAACGGGCGTTGACCGAAATCGTGCTGCCTCGGGCGGCGGACATCGTGCGGGCCTGCATCGAAACCTACGGCGATACGGCAAACCCTTTGAACCGGCGGGTTTGAACGAAAAACTCGGCGGCGATCCGCCGGGGCATGGCGGACTGGCGGGACGGCGCATATTCTCATGCGCCATACCCCTGTCAACATCTTGTTGCCGTGCCGCTGGAAATGCTAGTTTTTCGGAAACCCGGCGGCGGGGCCGGAATCCGCGGCGCAACGCGCGACAGCCGGGCGACAGGGAAAGGATCGGGACATGAATCAGCATTCGTTACTGGCGGCGGAAAGCGAGGAAGGCAAGGCGGCCCGGCGGGCGGCCCGCTTGCGGACCGAAATCGAATACCACAACCGCCTGTACCATACTCTGGACGCCCCGGAGATTACGGACGAGGCTTACGATAGCCTGTTCCGCGAGTTGGTGGCTATCGAACAACGCTACCCCCGACTGCAAACGCCCGATTCCCCCACTTTGCGCGTGGGCGGGGCCGTGCTGTCCTCGCTGGAAACGCGGCCTCACAGTCTGCGCATGTACGGGCTGGACAACGTGTTCTCGGGTGAAGAGTGGAACGCTTTTGTGCAGCGGGCGGCGCGTCAGTTGCCCGAGGCCCCGGCTGAAATCATGAACGCCTGGTGGGCCGACCCCAAATTGGACGGCCTGGCCGTGGAAATCATATATGAAAACGGGGTGATGACTCAGGCATTGACGCGCGGCGACGGCAGCGAGGGCGAGGTCGTTACCGAGGCTGTGCGCACGGTGCGCAACCTGCCCTTGCGCCTGCTGGGCGAGGGGCCGTTTCCCGTCCGGCTGGAAGTGCGCGGCGAAATGCTGATGTTCCGCAAGGAGTTTGAGGAACTGAACCGCCGACAACAGGCCCTGGGACAAAAAACTTTCGCCAATCCGCGCAACGCGGCCGCGGGATCGCTGCGTCAGCTCGATACCACGGTCACGGCTTCGCGGCGACTGCGCTTTTTGGCCTACAGCGCGGGTCTGGTGGAATTGGCGCCGGGGCAAGCCCGTTGGGAAAAACACAGCGAACTCATGGCCGCTTACCGAGCCTATGGATTTCAGACCCCCACGGACGGCCGCCTGTGCTTGTCCCAGGCCGAAGCCGAGAGCTATTACCGCGAAATGGAGGCCCGGCGGGATGAACTGCCCTTTGAGATCGACGGAGTAGTCTATAAAGTGGACGATCTGGACGCGCAGGAGGCCCTGGGCTACACGGCCCGGGCTCCGCGTTTCGCCGTGGCCTGGAAGTTCGCGGCCCGTCAGGCGCGCACCACCTTGCGCCGCATCAACATTCAGGTGGGCCGCACCGGCGTGCTGACCCCGGTGGCCGAACTGGAGCCCGTCAGCGTGGGCGGGGTGATGGTGAGCCGCGCCACCCTGCACAACGAGGACGAAATCCGCAAACTCGACGTGCGCGAGGGCGATACCGTGATCATCCAGCGGGCGGGCGACGTCATCCCCGAGGTGGTGGGGCCGGTGCCGGAGGCCCGCCCGGACGGAACTGCGCCCTATGCCTTTCCCCACGCCTGCCCGGTGTGCGGGTCGCCCGCCAGCCGTCTGGAAGACGAGGCCGCCTGGCGCTGTCTCAATATGTCCTGTCCGGCCGTAATCATGCGCAGCATCGTGCACTTCGTGTCCAAGGCCGGCCTGGACGTGCAGGGCGTGGGGGCCAAGTGGGTGGAAAAACTCATCGAGGCGGGTCGGGTAAAAAACCCGGCCGACCTGTTCACCCTGCGTGTGGATGAACTGCTCGGCTTCGAACGCATGGGCGAGGTGCTGGCGGCCAAGTTTGTGGAGGCTTTTGAAGAGGCCCGGCACACGGCCACTCTGGCCCGCTTCATCGCGGCCCTGGGCATCCGCCAGGTGGGAGAGCAGACCGCCCGCACTTTGGCCGAGCACTTCGACGACATGGACGCTTTGGAACGGGCCGCCACGGACGAGCTTATGGAATTGCCCGACATCGGACCCGAAGTGGCGGCCTCCATCCGCGCCTTTTTCGCCAATGAAGCCAACCGCGAACTTCTGGAACGCTTCCGGACTCTGGGCCTGTGGCCTCGGCGGGACATGGGGGCGGAACGGCCCGAAACCCCGCTCAGCGGTAAAAAAATGTTGTTTACCGGTTCGTTGTCCCGGCCGAGAGAGGAGTTCCAACGCATGGTGGAGCGGGCCGGAGCCGTGGTTATGTCCGGCGTGTCCAAAAAGCTCGATTACCTGGTGGTAGGCGACAACCCCGGCTCCAAACTGACCAAGGCTCGGGAATTGGGGGTGCAGATTTTGGACGAGCCCGCTCTCATGCAGTTACTGGACGGGGAGAACCAAGCGGAACTTCGCTTCCCGCCCGACACCAGGGCAGACGCATAAGATGCGTCCAGCTTGCCTTTTGGAGGCATACTCTATACTACTGTTTCAAGTAAACCAGACCAGGAGCTTTCCTCATGCAAATCAGCGCGCGTAATACGTTTTGCGGTAAAGTCGGCGCCGTCCTTCCCGGCGCGGTCAACGATGAAATTGAAATCATCCTGCCCGGCGGCGAAAAAATCATCGCCATAGTCACCCGCGAAAGCGTCAGAAATCTGGGCCTGGCGGAGGGCAAAGAAGTATACGCCATCATTAAAGCCAGCCAGGTCATTATCATGACCGACGCGGACGAATACCTGTTGTCCACGCGCAACCAGTTCACCGGCAAGGTAAAGAAGCTGACGCGCGGTTTCGTCAACGGCGAAGTGATTATCGAACTGCCCGGCGGCCTGGAACTTACGGGCATTATTTCGCTGGACAGCATGAACCGTCTGCACTTGGAGCAGGGCGTCACGGCCACGGCCGTGGTCAAGGCGTCCAGCGTGGTGGTGGCCGTCAAAAAATAGGGACCGCCCGCCGTTTATCTTGTTCGCCCCTGTTCGGCACAACCGAGCGGGGGCTTTTGCGTGTGCAAAGGACTGCCCGCCATGACACGATTTTTCATGACTTGCCGCACGTGTTTTCATGGTCAAGGCGGCTTGATACCTGCTCCATAAGTTTTTCGGGCGCTATCCCCAAGCTGTTGGCGATCAGGATCATGGCGTTCAAGGATGGCTGTCTCTGGCCGTTTTCAAGAAGGCTGATATACACGTTGGTGGAGCCGATGGCCTCGGCCAGCTGCTCCTGGGTTATCCCCTCGCGCATTCTCGTCTCGGCAATGACTGTTCCAAAAATTAGCGGTAATCGTTGAACTTTGTTCATTTAACAATTGTATAAAAAAGACTTGACGTCGACTTTAAACAATTGTTTAAAATACGGAGGGCATGATGTATGCCCCGAGAAGCTCTAATTAGGGAGGCGATTATGAAAAGACAGGCGCTGTTGCTGCTGGCCGGGTTGACTTGCCTGACGGCGTGCGGAGGCGGAGGTGGCGGTCCAAGCGTCAACGGGGGCAGTACGGGAGGGGCCGTCGTCAGCACCCCCACGATGTTGAACAGCCTTACAGGCGGAGCGGAAAAAGACGCGGCGGTGAGTGATGATCTTTCCAATCTCGGCCAGGGAGCCCAAGCAGCCCTTTCGGCAGCCATTGATCTTGGTGGCGGCTACACTTTGGAGAAAGGTTCACTGGTTATAAAAGATGGTACTGGCGCCGCAATAGGCCGTTTTAAAACTGGCCTTGGCGGTGATGTCGACCTTTATAAGGACGGGTATATTGTTGGTATGAAGGATGCCAGCAAAGAAGCGACAATGCCGGGGTTCACCGAGGGGTTCTTTGAAGATCAGCCCGGGAGTATGCGCGGGGAGAAGGATGGTATTCGCTATAATCTGGAAGTGAGCTATCCCCATGAAGCGATTGTTATGAACAGTGAGGCTGTAGACCTGGATTATTCCTCATTCGGCCTCTGGGCTGTTAATTACAAAAATCAGGGAAGCATGACCAACATCTCAACCGGCGAATCCTTGAATGTCGATGTCGAGGGCGTTTGGATCCAACCCTTTTTCGGGTCTAAAGACAAGAGCAAGGAAGTAATGCCTGCATCGGGCGCTTCGTTCTCCGGCAAAGCCGTAGCTTTGGCTCATAGTCCGGGGAACGAGATATGGGGTGAACGGATCGCTCCCGTAAACGAATTCATCCGCGGCGATGCCGAGCTAAGCGTGGCAACGGACGCCAGCACGGTGTCTTTGGACCTCACTTTTCCAGGCTACTATGATATAGCCTACAAGGATACCGCCTTGCAGGGAAGCGGCGCGTTCGCTTCAGGCTCTGTAGGCGGTACGGTGTCGGTCCGCAAGAATGCCACATACGATCCGGGCAAAACGGAATTTGTCTTTGACACCAACAACATTCAGTCCCTCACGGGAGCGACCGGCTACTCGAATAGCACCTATCTTTATGGGCAGTTCTTCGGCACAGGAGGGCAGGCATCTGAAGCAACCGGAAAATTTCAGGTGACAGATGGTTCCAATGGCAACATCACGGGTGCTTTCGGCGTAAAGTGACAACGTGTCCTCCATTCCTGAACGTCATGCCGTGTGAATTGTTGAGGCGGGTAGTCCTCGCCTTGTGCACTCTGATTTTATGGGCCGCCCCTGGACTTGGGGCGGCCGCTCCGGACAGTTTTGTTCCGGAAGCCGCTTCCGTGTCGAACAGGCAGCTTTCCGCTCGTGAGGTTCTGGCGCTGGCTCAATTTTTTGGGGAAAACGGAGAGGACGACAAGGCGGAGCGCATCTATGAAATGCTCAAAGCCGACCCCCATGAGGAAATTCGCTTGGAAGCCAGCTTTCAATTGGCGCAAATGCATTTGCGGCAGGGCAAAGTCCGGCAGGCCATCCGGCTTTTTCGGGAGATATTGACTCTCAACCCGAATTTGACCCGTGTGCGTCTGGAACTGGCGCGAGCGTATTTTCTGGACAAGAACTACAAAGACGCCGCCTTTCAGTTTGAACTGGTGAAAGGCGGCGATTTGCCGCCGGAAGTAACGGCCAATGTGGACAGCTTTTTGAACGCCATTCGCCGCCAGAAAAACTGGACGGTGGATTTTGCCCTGTCGCCGGTGTCCGACTCCAATATCAATCAGGCATCCGGAGGGCGGGAAGAATGTATCGACACCGCATTTGGAAGGTTGTGTCGGCCGCTGGAAGAAAAAAGCAGTGGCGTGGGCGCGACCGCCAACGCCAGCGTCGACTATTTCTGGCGCTTCCACCAGAATTGGGGCCTGCGCGGCACGGCGGACATTTATGCCGCGGCCTATGAGCAGAAAGAATACAATGACTGCATAGTCCATGCCGGTTTTGGACCGCGCTATTTGTGGGATAGCGGGGAAGCCAGCCTGCAGGCGACCTTTCTTAAACGTTGGGTCGGCGATCGGGAATACGTGGATGAATACGGCTTGCGTTTTGACGCCCGTCAGGTTTGCGGTCGCTTTCTGATCGATATCGGCGCCGCCGTCTCCTTTCCGCGCTATGCCGACGACTATGTGCATGATATTCTTAAAGGCGTCTCGTGGAATGCGTATATTCAAAACCGGTATATCGTTTCCGATCGCACCGTTATACAGGTTGGTGCGAATTTTGCGCGGGAAAAGGCCAGGATGGCCGCATACGCCAATGATAACTGGCGCTGGTCACTGGGGGGTTACCATATATTTCCCTATGGCTTGTCTCTTTTTGCGGAAGGAAGTCTGACCGACACTGCTTATCAAGATAGCCAGTGGTTTGTTACCCGCGACAACCGCTTCAGCACTGCCGTGCGAAAAGACAAAACCTGGCAGGCCGTCGTGTCATTGTCCAGTACCATCCTTGACGATTATCATGTTACGCCTGTTGTCCGCTACGTCTACACAAAGCGCACATCCAATATTTGGACGCGGGAATACGAGCGTAGCCGCCTTTCTTTGTTGTTTAATTATCAGTTTTAAGAATAGTTGTATTGAAATAGTATGCGGATTGGAGCGAATTAAGGCGCATCCATGCTCCTTTCATCCGCAAAGTGTCTCATGACGGCGACGAAGAAGCCGCGACGCAGGAACAGTGGCAATGCGCTTGCAACATGAAGGATGGTAAAAATGTAAGACTTGGAGGATGGAATACCGTATCCTCGTGGAATATAATTTTAAAGTTGTATATTTTAATAGGCTCTGTACTAAGAAAGGGGTTATGGGTGTTTGGGAGATGATTTTTTTGAAAATATAGACACTGAATTACCAAATTCAACAAAAATATTTGATTATTCAAATATATTATACAATCTCCCCCTCTTATAACTCAAAACCTTTTAATATATTGATTCTATTGTATTTTTTTACTGACAAGCGGCCACGGGCGCTGAGCCCGCGGCCGCTTGTCACAAGTATGTGCTGGTCTAATGGTCCGCTTTTACCCGGCCTTCCTTTTTGGCGCGGGCCGCCTGCAGGGCCAGGCCCAGGCTGCCGAAGGAGCCGGAAGCTTCCGGTCGGGGGGCGTGCTGTTTCCAATCTCGGGCGGATTCCGCGCCGTCTTCCTCACCCGGGGGCAGGAGGGAAATACGGCGCTGCTCGGCGTCGATTTCGCGCACACGTACACTGACCGCATCGCCGGGGGCCAGGCGTTCCAGTGTTTTGCCCTGAGGAGAGTTCTTGAGGGCCGCCAGCGGCAGTAGTCCGGTGATGCCCGGCGCAAGGTTGATGAAAAATCCGAACGGAGCGCGTTTTTCCACCGTGCCCGGCATGTCCTCGCCCACGCGCACCAGATCGTGGACTCGATCCCAAGGATTGCCTTCGGCTTCGCGCAGGCTGAGCGAGATACGTCGCCGCTCCGGATCGATTTCCTTGATTTTGACGCTCACCACATCGCCGGGAGAGACGATTTCTTCCGCCTTCATGACCCGCTTGGTGAACGAAAGTTCGGACAGGTGAACCAAGCCCTCCACGCCGGGCAGCACTTCCACGAACGCGCCGAAGGGCATAAGCCGCGTCACTCTGCCGGAGACGACGTCGCCCGGAGTCAGGCTTTTGTGCAGGGTATTCCAAGGGTCTTCCTGTGCGGCCTTGAGCGACAGCGCGATCCGCACCCCTTTTTCGCCCCGGGTAATGCCCAGCACCTTCACCGTTACGGCATCGCCCACATGGACCGCGTCGTCGGGACGCTCCACGCGGCTCCACGACAGTTCGGACAAGTGAACCATGCCTTCCACGCCGGGGGCCAGTTCGACAAAAGCCCCGAACGTCGACAGGCGGCTGACCGTGCCCTCGCGGGTATCGCCCTCATGAGTGTCCGCCAAAATTTGTTCAAGCGCCGCGGCGCGTTCGCGTTCCAGCAAATCACGGCGCGAAACCACAATGTTGCGGCCGTGGTTTTCCAGTTTGGTGATCAGAAAGGCGTAGGTCTGGCCGAGCACGCTTTCAGGATCGGTCAGCGGACGCAAGTCCATCTGACTGCCCGGGCAGAACGCGCGACGCTTCATGATTTCGACGGAATAACCGCCCTTGACCTGGGCGCCGACCCGGCCTTCCACCGGCATTCCGGCGGCGCGAGCCTCTTCCAGCGCGGCCAGACTGCCGTCGCCGCTCATCGCGCGCGAAAGCTTCACTTCCTGCGGGGAAGCGGTGATGACATACAGTTCCAGGGTATCGCCCACCTGATACGGCAATTCGCCGTCGGTCTCCATTTCCGCGCGGTCCACGATGCCGTCCACCTTGGACCCCGTGCTCACAAAAATGGTATCCGCCGTGATCGCCACAATGCGCGCCTGCACGCGTTGGCCCGGTTCCAGCGAAAAGCGGCCCTCGTCCTGCTCCTGCTGCGCCAGCATTTCCGCAAAGGACATGCCGTCTTCGGTTTCGGTCGGGGCCTGGGACGCGGAAGCGTTCTGGAATTCTGAACTCATGGTTTTCCTCGTGTCATATTGTCCTGCGTTGCCTTATCAGGCCGCGCCGATTCAGGCAAGAGCCGTCCGCCCCGTTTTTTGAGTCCATACGGGAGGCGGTCACAACTTCAGAAATTCGACCGCGCGGCGCTCCAGGGCGTCTTCTTCGCCGGGGCGTTGCCACAGAATACGCGCGTCGGCCCGGAACCAGGTCCACTGGCGCTTGGCGTAGGCCCGCGTGTTGCGCGTCCACAGTTCCACGCATTCGTCCAGGCTCAGAGTTCCCGTCAGATGGGCCGCCAGTTCGGCGCAGCCTATGCCGGTCCAGCCCGGCGCCGTGGTGTCCGGACAGCGGGCGAGGGCGGCCCGCGCCTCGTCCAGCGCCCCGGCCTCCAACATAGCCAAAATACGGGCGCGCAGCAGAGGCGTCAGTTCGTCCAGGGGCAGGCCCACGCCCAGGCGCAGCACGGGGCGGTCCGGAGGAGGCGGAGTGCGGGCGTGCCACCAGGTAAAAGTGCGTCCCGTGCTCTCCCACACCTCCAGGGCGCGGACCACGCGCTGTCGGTCATGGGGATGGATGCGGGCCGCGTAATCCGGGTCGATGTCCGCGAGGCGGGCATGCAGAACGGGCGCCCCGGCCGTGCGGCATTCATCCAGCAGCCGGGCGCTCACGGCCGGGTCCGGGGCCGGGATATCGGCCATGCCGTCCAGCAGTGCCCGGAGGTAGAGGCCTGTGCCCCCCACCAGCAGCGGCACACCGCCCTGCGCGTCCACCTCGGCCAGGGCGGCGCGCGCCCGCTCTGCCCAGCGCCCGGCCGAACTTTTGGCCGTGGCGGGCAGATAGCCGTACAGTAGGTGGGGGCAAACGGCCCGCTCGGCGGCCGAGGGTTGGGCGGTGATCAGAGGAAAGTCGGCGTACACCTGGCGCGAATCGGCGTTGAGCACCACGGCGGCGCGTCCGGCGCGCTTCAGCAGGCGGGCCAGGCGCAGGGCCGCCGCCGTTTTGCCCGACCCGGTGGGGCCGACCAGACAAATCAGACCGGGGGCGCTCATTCTTCGTCTTCGTGGGCATCGGGCGCGGCGGGTGCGCCGGGCAGGGGCGTTTGCGGCCAGGTGGCGGGGTGCCCGTAGGCCGCGCGCAGGCGGGGCAGGACCGGAGAGGGCACCAGGTCGCCCACGTTGCCGCCCAGGCCGGCCACGCTTTTGATGCCGGTGGAACTGATATACATCCAGCGGAAGTCGGTCATCAGGAATACAGTCTGGATATCGCCCCGCAGTTTGCGGTTCATGAGCGCCATCTGAAATTCGTAATCAAAGTCCGACACTGCCCGCAGACCGCGCAGAATGGCCACTGCTCCCCGCTGTTTGGCGTAATCCACCAGCAGACCGCAAAAGGGCTCCACCACCACGGCCGGGTCGTCCCGAAAGGTTTCGCGGGCCATGTCCACCCGTTCATCCAGGGAAAAGAGCGTCTTTTTGGCATGATCGCGGGCCACGGCCACCACCACGGTGTCGAACAGACGCGTTCCCCGGCGGATAATGCCCACATGGCCGTTGGTCAGGGGGTCGAAGGTGCCGGGATATACGGCCAGACGGCCTCCTAAACGTCCCGTGTCCATATCAGAATCCTCGTCTGCCCGTACAGGCGTTCCGTGATTTCTGTCAGGCCCGCCGTGGCGTTCGGCCGCAGGGCAAGGCCCGGCTCCACCTCGGCGATCAGCCAGCCGTTTTCGGCCAGCCACCCCTGGCGGAGCAGGTTTTTGAGGGCAGGGGCGAACAGGTCCTGACCGTACGGGGGGTCCACGAACACCACGTCGAAGGGGGCTTCCGGTCGTCGGACCAGGCCGCGCACAGCGTCTCCGGCCAGCACGCGGCAGCGGTCGGCGCAACCCAGGCGCTCGGCGTTTTTGCGCAGGCACGCGGCGGCGGCCGCATCTTTTTCCATGAACAAGGCTTCCGGAGCGCCCCGACTCAGGGCCTCGAAGCCCAGGCTGCCGCTGCCAGCGAACACGTCGAGCACGCGCGCGGCGCCCCATATCACGCCCCGCGCCTCCAACATGGAGAACAGGGCTTCCCGCACCTTGCCCATGGCCGGGCGATAGCCCGGCCCGGTCACGGTGCGCAGTTCCCGGCCTTTATACGCGCCGGCGATGATGCGCATAGGGAGCACTCCTTAAAAAAGATGAGAGCCGCGTAGGGTCCACGGGCTACAAATGCGACAAAAACACGTACAGGTCGCGGTTGATTTCCGACAGGCGATCCCGCAGTTCGGTCTGCTCTTCCCAGGGCAGGTCCTCCATGCGCTTCAGACGGGCGCGCAATTGGGCCACACGGTTGTCCATGTCCTGCGCCAGAAACTCCCAGTCCACGCGCGGCCGGGTCCGGGCCGCGTCGGGCGGACGCACGGCCGCGCCGTCGCCCTTGAGGGTCATTTCCTCCAGATAGTCCGGCACATCGGCCTGAATGCCCCATGTTTCGCGGATGAGTCCGGCCAGGGCGTCCTGGGCTTTGGGTTCTCCGTGCACCAGCACCACCCGCAGACCGGGCCGGGCCATGCCGCCTATCCAGTCCAGCAACTGGCTTTGTCCGGCGTGGGCGGAAAAGCCGTTGATGGTGAATACTCGGGCTTTGACCGCCAGTTCGTCGTTGAACAGGCGCACCGTGGCCGCGCCGTCCACGATTTTACGGCCCAGGGTGCCCCCGGCCTGATAGCCCACGAACACGATGCTCGCGCCCGGCCGCCAGATATTGTGCTTGAGGTGGTGCTTGATGCGGCCCGCGTTGCACATGCCGCTGGCCGAAAGGATGACGGCCGGACCCTTCATGGTGTTGAGGGCCTGCGATTCCTGGGTGCTCAGGGTGTAGCGGATGTTGTAGTTCGGGTCCTTGACGGCGGCCAGACCGTCGCCGCCGGGAGTATGGAGGTGCTCCTCGTGTTTGAGAAACAGGTCGGTGGCGCGGATGGCCAGAGGGCTGTCCACGTAAATGGGCATGTCGGCCGGAAGGCGGCCCTGGTCGCGCAGTTGGATCAGGCTGTACAGGATTTCCTGGGTGCGTTCCACGGCGAAGGTGGGGATGATCACCTTTTCGCGCCGGCTATGGCTGTAGGCGACTGCTTCGGCCAGTTCGTCCAGGGTGTCGGCCTCCCCTTTATGGTTGCGGTCGCCGTAGGTGGATTCCACAAACAGCCAGTCCGGCGAGGCGGGCTTTTCCGCGTCCGGCACCAGCAGCGCGCCGGGGCGGCCCAGATCCCCGGAAAAGACCAGGGTGGTGGTCGTCCCTTCCTCGGTGACGACCAGTTCCAGAAACGCCGCCCCCAGGATGTGTCCGGCATGGCGATAGGTGACCCGGATGCCCGGATGGGGCTCGAAACTTTCACCGAAGGCCACGGGCCGGGTCAGGGAGGCGGCCGACCTGGCGTCCTCCAGGGTATACAGAGGCTCATCCCGTCGCCGGTCGCCGCGCCGCTTGTTGTGGCGGGTCTTCCAGTCGTTTTCCATCTCCTGGATGTGGGCGCCGTCTTCCAGCATCAGGGACACCAGGTCCCGGGTGGGCGGCGTGCAGTACACCGGGCCCCGGAACCCTTGTGCCGCCATGCGCGGCAACAGGCCCGAGTGATCGATATGGGCGTGGGTGAGCAGGATGAACGCCAGGTCCGAGGGGCGGTAGTTGTCGGTTTCGAAGTTGCGGGATTCGATGGCCGGGTTGCCCTGATGCATGCCGCAATCCACGGCGAAGCGGACGCCCGCGGCCTCGACGGCGAAGCACGAGCCCGTTACCGTGCGGGCCGCGCCGAGAAAGGTGATGTTCATACTCGTCCCCGGTATAAAAAACAGGAAACCATTTCCCGACTATACCCGAACCCCCCTGCATGGCAAGGGCGGGGCCGTGGGCCGAACGGGCAAGGGGGCGCGCGATATCCTTGCTCTCCTTCCGCGCGCGGGCTATGCTGCCCCGGACCGGGCCTGCGGCCCGCACGGTTTTTGAAGGAGGACGGCGCATGGTCGATACATCGCGTCAATACGTCATAGACGGTTTGTCCGCGCAGGAGTCGTGGCGTCTGTTCCGCATCATGGCGGAAATCGTGGACGGCATCGAAACCCTGAGCGAACTGCCGCACTGTGTTTCAGTTTTCGGTTCGGCGCGCGCCAAGCCGGACGACCCCGTTTACAAGCAGACCGAACTCATTGCCCGTGAACTGGTGAAGGCCGGTTACGGCGTCATCACCGGCGGCGGGCCCGGCCTTATGGAGGCGGGCAACAAGGGCGCGGCCGAGGCGGGCGGGCCGTCCGTGGGGCTGCACATCCATCTCCCCCTGGAGCAGGCCCCCAACACCTATATTCAGACCCGCTGCGATTTTCATTACTTCTTCGTGCGCAAGCTCATGTTCGTCAAATACGCCATGGCCTACGTGGTCATGCCGGGCGGCGTGGGCACCATGGACGAATTGTTCGAGGCTTTTGTCCTCATCCAGACCAAGCGTATCAAGCCCTTTCCTCTGGTGCTGTACGGCAGCGCCTTTTGGGCCGGACTGCTGGACTGGATGAAAAGCACTATGGTGTCGCACGGCTTCATGAACGAGGAGGAACTGGACCTCATCACCATGTGCGACACTCCGGAGGAAGTGGTCCAGTTTATCCGCAAGCATGTCATTGTATAGGGATGAGGACGCGATCCGCGCGCTGCGGCCCTGGGGGCCGGTGCCGCCCGCCCCGCCGGGGCGTTCCTGGGCCGATCTGATGGCCGAGGCGCTGGCTTTGGCCAGGCGGGCGGGTCGGACCGGGGAGGTGCCGGTAGGGGCGTTGGTGGTGGACGACGAGGGCCGCATTTTGGGCGCGGCCCACAACGAAACCGAAGCCCTGCGCGATCCCACGGCCCACGCCGAGGTGCTGGCTCTGCGCCGGGCCGCCGAAGCGGCGCGCAATCATCGCCTGGAAGGTTGCGTGCTGGTGGTTACTCTGGAACCGTGTCTGATGTGCGCCGGGGCCATACGGGAGGCCCGACTGAGCGGTTTGGTTTACGGCGCGGCGGACGCGCGGGCCGGTGCCGTGAGTTCGTGTCTGGACGGCCTTGCCTACGGTTTGGAAGGTCCCGCTCCCTGGCATTACGGCGGGGTGGAGGCCGGGCCATGCGCCGCCGTGTTGCGGGCTTTTTTCGCGGCCCGAAGGTAGGAAATATCGCCCCGATCCGGTTGACAAAGCCCGCCCGGGCGGGCGACGGTGCGGAACCGCCCGCGCCGGGCCCCGACATTACAGCAAGGAGAACGCGTCGTGTATAATACCGTGGACGAACTGACGGTCAATTACGAGGAAGAAGGCATCCTTAAAGTCAAGGAAGTGGATAAGGAAGTGCTCTCCAAGGGCGCGTGGGCCACGGTGCTGTTCCGCTATCAGGAGTGGATTCCCGAAACCGACGGTTACGGCCCGGATAAATACACCATACGGCGCTACAAGAAGAGCGGCGGCGAGTATCGCCAGCAGTCCAAGTTCACCATTTCCAGCGCGGACCAGGCCCGCCGCATCGTGGCGGCTCTCGAACGCTGGCTGGAGGACGGCGGGAACGAGGACTAGAGCGGTTTGCTGTTGAAAACGGCAACCGCTCCGGCGGCCGCGGAAGCGGCCGCCCGCGCCGAATGAGCCTGAAAACCACGCTTTTCAGGCGAAATGACGGCAGCGCCGCTTTTGAAAATTGGACAATTTCAAAAGCAAAATGCTCTAGATGTCCCGCACGCGACGGGGCGGCGGCCGGAACCGTCCCGCCCCCGGAGGCTTTGCGCATGGAAGCGGAACGGGCCGATTTTGTGGATGAACAGCGGCGCAGGCTGTTGCAGCGTTTGCTGGCGCCCTGGCGGCGGCGGGGAACGACCCTGCTTCAGGTGGGGCTGGGCGGCGGCTTGTTGCCGGATTTTTTCTGGGAGGCGGGGTTCGACGTCGCCGCCCTGGATGCCGACCCGGCCACGTTGGAAGCGGCCCGCGAGGCCACCGGCCCCCGTGTGGATTACGCGCTGGGAAAGCCCGACTATCTGCCCTTTGACGACGGGCGTTTCGACCATGTGGTCCTGGCGCATCTGGGCCTGACGCCCCGCATGGCTTTGGGCGAGGCTCTGCGCGTGGCCAGCCGGGGCGTCATCGTGCTGGAGTGGAATCGCCTGTGCCTGGCGGCGTTGTCCAGGGGGCCGTGGCGACGCGGCGTCTGGCCCTGGAGCCTGACCTGGCTGGGCCGCAAGGCCTGCCCCGACGGCCGCATGAGCCTGTATTCCGTGCTGCCCTGGCCCCTGTTCGTTTGGCCCGGTCGCAAACCGGCCCCGGCCGGGGCGATGGACAAGACTCGTCCCTCCGTCCGTCGCTCCGTTCGCCGGGCGCGCGACCTGGTGGTGCCCGCTCCGGTGGGGGCCATCATGGGGCTGCGCCTGGAAAAGAACCCCGCTTTGTCGACGCCTGTCGGAGCCGTAACCGACGCGCCGCAATCGCCTGCCTACGCCCGGCAGCCCGTGGTCAATCGGGTGGGACGCGGAATGCCCGTACCGGACCGGCAGTCTCGCGCGGAACACGGGCCGCCTTGCGGGCGCGCCTGATTCTGAAAAATCCATACCCGAGCGGAAGAAAGCCCGGCCGGAGAACGGTATTATGGATGTGCGCAAAGTCCTGCTGGTATCGCTGGGACATTTGTCCTGCGACGTGAACGGCGGCGCCCTGCCCGCGCTGCTGCCCTTTTTGCGCGCTGAATACGGGTTCACGTATCAGGCTGCGGGCGGGCTCATGTTCGCGTATTCCTGCCTGTCGTCCGTCATCCAGCCCGTATTCGGCTATGTGGCGGACAAAATCGCCAAACCCTGGTTTATTTCGCTGGGGGTGCTGCTGGCCGGATTCGGCGTTGCCGCCATCGGCTTTCTGCACGTCTATTGGGCTATCTTCGCGGCGGTGGCGGTAAGCGGGGTGGGCGCGGCCCTGTTTCATCCCGAAGGCGCGCGTTACGCCAACAAGGTGTCGGGCCGGGCTCAGGGCACCGGACTCAGTATTTTTTCCGTGGGGGGCAACGGCGGGTATGTGCTGGGGCCCCTGCTCGCCGTGACGGCGGTGCACGCGTGGGGCATGGCGGGGACGGCGGTGTTCGGCGTCATCGCCGTGCTGATGGCCTCCGTGCTTTTGGTTCCTCTGCGACGTATGGCGGCCGCAGCCCGTCGCTCCCCGGTCGGGGCGGAGCGCGGAAGCGAGGCGGGGCGCAACAACTGGCGGGAATTTTCCAAACTGACCGGGGCCATTGTGGTGCGCTCCATCCTGTTTGTGGGCTTCAATACCTTTATTCCCTTGTACTGGGTGCAGGTCTTCGGCCGGTCCGAGGCTGCGGGAGCCGTGGCGCTGACCGGGTTCGCCGCTTTCGGCGTATTCAGCAATTTTGCGGGCGGTCTGTTGTCCGATCGCTACGGTTACCGGACCATCATCCGGGGGGCGTATGCGCTGCTCATTCCCTCGGCCGTTCTGTTCGGTTTGACCCGCAATCTTTATGTGGCGTATGCGCTGTTGCCGTTGCTGGGCTTCGCCCTGTACGCGCCGTTCAGTTCCATGGTGGTTCTGGGGCAGAGTCTGTTGGCCCGCAATATCGGCTTTGCCTCGGGGGTGACTATGGGGCTCTCCACCAGCGTGGGCGGCATCTTTGCGCCTGTTTTGGGAAAAATCGCCGATACGCACGGCCTGCCTGCCGCCATCCATGTTATGGGCGCGGTGGCCGTGCTGGGCGCTCTGTTCGCTTTCGCTTTGGCCGCGCCCAAACCCGCCGCCGGACGGTGAGAATCCGGCTCCGCAGGTTCAGTTTCCGGCGGCGTCCGGCCGCCGGAAACGGGTGATGTCGGTACAGCACAAAAGCACGGCCTTGTTGCCGCCGGACCAAGGAATGCGCGAGGCCGTGGCCTCCACCCATCGATCCAGCGAGGGGTTTTCGATCTCCATTGTGGCGCGTTGTTCGTCATGTTGCTTCATGGCCAGCATGGGACAATGGACGCAGGGTTCTTCGCGCCCTTCGAAAAACGCCTCGTAGCACTTCAGCCCCACGCGGGCGCGCGGCACGAAGTACCGGGTGGCCTCGTTCAGATACAGCAGTTCGTGAGTATTCTCGTCGATGACATAGGCCCAGGCCGCCATGCTGTCGAGCACGGCCCGGATATCGTGATAGGCAGCGGCCAGGCGTGCGGAAATATTGCGCTTGAGCACAAAAATCCCCACAATTTTGGCCAACAGGGCGAGGGTGTCGATTTCATCCTGGGTCCACAGGCGCAGCCCCTGACATTCGTCAAAGCCTACAAAGCCCCGGGGACGGTGCTCGTCGAAAATGGCCACGTGCAGCATGGACCGTATGCCCTGCGTCTTGACCAGTTCGCGCGCGGTGCCCTCAAGCTCGTCGATGTCCCGGCAGTAGTAGATGCCTTCCGTGGAACAGCGCTTGTAAAAATCGCCCAGATCGGCATAGGCCAGATTCTGCAGCAGGTCTTTCTGAGGCGCCACGCCTTTGGCGCACCACTCGTGGGTATTGGAACACAAAAGATCGTCGGCTGAATTTTCGAACACGTACGCTCGGCTGACGCCGTAGTGATCGCCTATCATGCCCAGGATGAGTTCGACTGCGGCGTCGATATCCCGCGCCTCGTACAGCATGGAAAACGCGTAGCTGAGCAGATTGTCCCGAAATTTCGGAGAGGGGCCGGAATCCGCGATTTCAGTCACCCGATTGTGAGGCGAGGAAAGGCGGCGGCGGGCCGCCTCGCCTTCATCGTATACGCAGTAGCGGTTTTTGCCGCTGTTTTTGGCCATATACAGGGCCGTGTCGGCCTTGCGGTACAAGTCGGCGTATAAGTTGCCGTCGCGGGGGGCCAGCGCCACGCCCGCGCTGCACGAAATGGCGTAATCGTGAGCTCCGGCGGCGTAACTGCGGCGGAATGCGGCGACCAATTTTTCCAGCTTGCCGCGAAGAGCGGGGCCGTCCCCCGCGTTTTTCAAAAAGACCACAAACTCGTCGCCACCGATGCGGCCCAGAATATCGGTGGAGCGGAACAGTTGTCTGATTTTGGCGGCAATATCCGCCAACACGGCGTCGCCGAACAGGTGTCCCAGGTTGTCGTTGACGGCCTTGAAATTGTCGATGTCCACCAGCAGAAAGGCATGCTCGCCGTCCGGGCGGGCGCTCAGACACTCGCGGATGAGCCGCTCGGTACAGGTCTTGTTGTACAGGCCCGTCAGGCCGTCGGTCTGGGCCGAGAGCAACATCTGGCTTTCACGACGCTTGCGTTCGTCGATGTCGTTCAGGCAGCCGATAATCCGGTGCGGGCCGTTTTCTCCCGGCATAAGGGCCAGGGTCAGGCTGTACCAGGTATAGTCGTCGGTCGGTCCGCGCAGGCGGCATTCCAGAGCCAGATTTTTTTCTCCCCGGGCCAGAGCCGCCAGCATCGAGGGAACCTCAAACATATCGAGAAAACGTTCCCTGTCCTCGGGATGACAGCGTTCGGCCGTTTCGGCCACGGCCCGGGAGTAACGATCCGGCGGCGTGGGAAACAGACAGGGTCGAGCGGGGGCGAGCAGACGGAAGCTGTCGTCCGGCAGTTCGCATTCAAAAACGTGAAGGTTGGTGGCCAGGAGGGCTTGGCGATAACGGGCCTGGGTTCGTTGCAGCCGGGTCTGGGATGTTTTGAGTTCGGTGGTGTCGAGAATAACCCAATACAGCCGATCGCGGCCGTCTTCACGCAACAGGCGGCCCTTGCCCAGCACCCATTTCAGGCGGCCCAGACTGTCCTGTACCCGGTATTCAACCTCAGCCGCGCCGGTTTGCGCCAATTGGGCGCGGATTCCGGCCAGAGTCGGAGCGCGGTCGGGTTCGTACATCAACTCGACCAGGGAATTGTGAAAACGGTCGGCCACATCGGCGCGGGTACGGCCGAGCAGATGGAGAAAACCGTCGCTCATATAATCGATGGTCAGCGCCTCGTCGTTGCGGCAGCAGTGCACGCCGCCGGGGATATTGTCGGCGATGGTGCGCAGCCTCTGCCGCGCAGCGTCGTCCGGCTTGCCGAAGGGGGCGCCGGGCAGAGGAAGAGCCGTCAGGTGAACGTGCTGGAGCTTGGGCAAACCGTCGACGGTCCGGCACAGGCAACTTGCCGTCAGGCGGCGGGCATCTTTGTCCGGAGGGGATACTTCGGCCTCGCCCGTCAGCAGCCAGGCGTCACCGCCGACCGGGAGCGCCGTCCACCGACCTTCCGCCAGGGCCGTCAGCCAGGCGGCGGGTGTCGCTCCCTCGCCGACGGCGGGCGGCAGGCCGCCGTCCCGGCGCGCGGATGCGTCCGGCCCCAGCCACGCAAAACCGGAGGCCAGCAGCGGCGCAAGCGCGGCGTCGTCACGGTTTGACCCCGCAAGACGGAAAAAACGTCGGAGGAACGCAAGCGCCCGATCGGCGTGGCTCATAGAGGTGTCCGTATAAATTGAATGAAACCCGAAACGGTGCGAATACCGCCGCTTCGAACCGGGAGGCGACGCCGGGGCGGATGATGTCTAACTCCTTGAACTCCGCCGGGTAGTAGGCTAAAACCCCGAACCGGTCAAGCTAGTCCCTCTCCTGGGGTTTCCGACGCGGGTTCGGGGGGAGGGGAGCGGCGCGGGCCGTCCACGGCGGGATTAAAGTAACCGAAACGCAGCCCCGGGCAGGCTTTGCGCAGTCGCTTGCGGAAATTGGCCAGACCGGTGGACGGCCCGAAAGGCACGCCGTCCAGCAGATTCAGGTACAGTTCGGGGTCGATGTTCAGGTTGCGCAACTGAATGAAGTTCACCCCGCAGGCGTTGACCAGTTCGGTCAGGGCGGCGATTTCCTCCTCGCAGTCGGTGACCCCGGGAAAGTAGAGCAGATTGAGGGAGACGAACACGCCTCGGCTCGAGGCTTCGGTGATCGAGCGGCGCACGTCCGCAAAGCCGAAGTTGCGGGGCCGGTAATAGCGAAGGTACACGTCGGGCCGGGCGCTGTTCAGGCTGACCCGCAGCGAACTGAGGCCCGCCTCGGCCAGTTCGGCCACGGCGTCGGGCATGGAGGCGTTGGAGTTGAGGTTGACCGTGCCCTTGCCGCCCTTGGCCCGGAACGCGCGCACGGTGTCCGCCAGCAGGCGGGCTTCGGTCAGAGGCTCGCCTTCGCAGCCCTGACCGAAGGAATAGATGGGGTCGGCTTCGTTGCCCTGATGGTACAGCATCACTTCCACCAGCTCGTCCACCGTAGGGGTGAAGGTCAGGCGATCCTGGGGCGTGGCGCAGACGGTGGAATCCTCGTTTTTGTGGGAAATGCAGCCTACGCAGCGTGCGTTGCATACGTGCGACACGGGCAGCGGGGCCTCGTAACGGCCCAAACACAAGTTGCGGGCCGCCGGACAAGCGTAGCGCAGCACGCAATTGCTCATGAGATGCTGCATGAGCCGGTTGTCCGGAAACCGGGCCATGAGCGCGCGGGCCGCTTTTTCCACCTTTTTGGGCGAAATGCCCCGGAACACCTGGCGCGTGTCCTCGTCCACCTTTTTGGCGCATACGTAAAAGCGGTCGCCGATCATGCCCACCGCGCCGTAGGCGAACAGGGGCAGGGTGGGGGCGTCGTCGTCGGTCGCGTACACGGGGTGACCGGTCAGGGTGTGGGCCGGAGCCACAAAGGCCGCCACGGCCAGTTCGTCCAGGGCCACGGTTTCGCCGCTTTCGGGGTCAAGCCCCACGGCGCGCCGGCCCGGCAGCAAAAACAGTTCGCTTTCAGGCGGCAGGGGCATGATTTCGTCGGGGCGGGGCAAAGCCCATTCCCGGCCGCGCCGACAGAGCATGAGCAAATCGGGGTCGTCGAAAATACGGCCCCGGGCGTCGGCCAGCAACAGACGGGGGCGGAGAGGGGTGCCGGTCATGAATGTCCCGCGGGCGGCCTTTATTGCGCCGTCAGTCTAAAACGTTTAAGAGAAGCGGTAGCCGGGGCGACCGGGGCGCGGACGGCCGTGCCGAAGCCGGAACCCCGCGTATCGTGGTATCTTAGAATATGCTTTTCCGGAGCGCAAGCGCGCCCGGCAAGCGCCGGAACCCGCCCACGCGGCTTCCGGGGAGGCTGTCGATCATGATCTGGCTGTTTCCGTGGGCCTTGCTGTTTTTTTTTCTGGTGTTCTGCGGTATTTTCATCCTGGTGTTTTATTACACCAAAACGCAGGACAGGGCGATTCGGGACATTATGTGCCAGCAGCGGGCCGTGCGCCTGGAGCTGGACCGGCTGGCCACAGCTCTTGACGCCCTTTTGGCCGATCGGCCGTTGAACGAGGACGATCCGGACGCGTCCGGGGCCATGCCGGAGGAGGCCCTACCCGGCCTGGATCGTCTGTTGCTGGGGCCGTCCGCGGGCAAGCCCGGCCGCCCCGCGCCGGACGCCGCATCCCCCGTATCCGCTATGGCGTCCGCGGCAACCCCTGATTCGGACGCGGCGGCGGGGCTGCCCGATCTGAAATTGTAACGCCGCCGGGCAAACTATCATGGCGCCCGGACGTTGCGGGCACTATGTTCAGAGGGCAGACAAACTCCTTCCCCCCTGCCTGATCCGGTACTGTCCACCCAAGGGCAGTACCGGATTTTTTTTGCCCCTCCGGCGCAGTCCGGCGGGCCCCGTCGGAACTTACCGTGCAGCAAGCCGCTCAAAGTCGTCTTCTCACCGCCTTTTTATCCGCCTTGTCCATCACGGCGGCCTTCGGGCTGGCCTTTTGGTGGAATCTGGACAAGCCCTTCTGGGCCGGGTTCAGCGCTCTGGTGGTCAGTCTGTCCACCCTGGGGCAGTCCATTCAGAAGGGATTGCTGCGTATGGTGGGTACCGTGACCGGAGCCGCAGCCGGGCTGATTTTGTATTTCTTCTGGGGACAGTTACGCTGGCCCATGCTGGTCATGCTCTGCCTCTATATCCTGCTCATGGTCTTTTTGCTCCTGCGCAGTCGGCAGAGCAGTTATTTCTTCTATACCTCGGCCATTGTGGCCATTCTTATTGTGGTGCAGTCGCGGGGCGGCGATACGCCGTTCACCGTGGCCGTGGACCGGATGCAGGAAACTTTGCTGGGCATCCTGGTCTACACCGTATTGGCTCTGCTGTTGTGGCCCCGGTCGTCGCTGGAGGCTCTCAAGGCCGGGGTATTCCGGATAACGGCCGGTTTCGGCGGGCTGCTGGCGGCCCGGCGTGCACCCGGAGCAGACGCGGCCAATCCGGTGGAATTGAACCTGTACCAGGCCGCCCGGGATGCGGTGAAACTTACCGAAGGACTGTTACCCGCCGCCCGCTTGGAAAGTTACGAGGTGCGCCACAACCTGCCGGAATGGACCTCGTTTTTGCAGCTGAGCCGCCAGTTGATCAACCTCCAACAGGATTTCATGCTGCGCATGGAACGCCTGCCCGAAGCCGATCGTTCGCGCTTTTTCCCGCATCTGACCGAGGATTTGGACGCCCTGGCCGAGCAATACGCCGCCTTGGGCGCCTGGCGTCCGGCCGGGGAAAAAACGGGGCAAGGGGAAAACGAAGTTCCGCGCTGGCAAGCCGAAGCCGTGCCTCCCTCCGTTTCGAGGAGCGGCGCGGAGGACGATATTTTACGCCGGGACTTGGTCTTGCGCGTGGACGAGACGTCGGTAAGAGCGGCCGCCCCCCTGGAGGTCAACGCCGTGTACGCCCTGCGCGACAATTTTTCCCGCCAGTCGCAGACGGCCGTGGCCCTGGGGGAGTCGTTGCGCTTTTTGCTGGAGAGCGGCGGAACCCGCGCCGAGCGCCGCGCCGCCCGCGCCGAGGGAGGAGACGCACCCGAATGGTTCACCCTGGCCCAGATGCGACAGGTGGTCGACGCCGCCGTTTTGTACTGGTTGTCGGTGCTGGTTTGGATTTATCTGTATCCGCCCGGTTCCACCGGTACCGCTTTTGTGGAAATGAGCCTCATGGTGGGGCTGGTCGGCTTTCTGGCCGGGCGCATCGATCCCGTGCAGGTGATGGCGGCCTTCGGCCTGGGCGTGGTAGTGGCGGGGATACTGTACCTGCTCGTCATGCCGTTGATGACGAGCTTCAGCCTGCTCGGCCCGCTCATGTTCGCGGTATGTTTCGCCGCATCCTACCTTTTTTATTTGCCCGCTCAGGGAGTGATGCGCACGGGCGTGATCTTGCCCTGGTTCGCGCTGTCGGGGCTGACCAACGTCCGCGTTTTCGACGTATCCTTGTTCATCAACGGCGCGTTGACCCTCATGCTGTGCGCCGCGCTCATCGCCCTGGTCTTCTACCTGACCCAGGGCGGGCATCCGGCCCGTCTGTTTCTGAAACGGCAGCGGCGTTTTTTGCGCGCGGCGGCGCTGCGCGTCGGCGAACTGGCTGCGAAGCCCGAAGGACGACGGGGGCCGGGACGTTTGCTGACCCGAGCGCGGGAACTGTGGGCCGCCAAGCTGTTGCGCGATCTGCCCCCGGAACTCATGACTCTGGCCTTCGCCTTCGACGAGGAGGAACAGGGGTTGGACCGGCAGAGCGTCAAGTTGCTGGCCCTGGACAGTTACGGCCTGTCCAGGCGGCTGTTGACCCTGATGCCGGATGGGGGCAAAGCCGGCGGCGCGGGGCTGGACGTCCTGTGCGTGAAGCTTCCCGCTCTCGCGCCGGACACGGGGAAAGCGGAGCCGCTGTCGGATCTGGCCGTCCTGCGCGCGGCATACGCCCAGGTCAAGGCGGCTCTCGACCAGGCGCCGCCGGAACGCGACGTGCGGGCCTGCGCGGAATTCGCGGACGCGCTGCAAACTTACCTGACCAGCGTCGAACGCGTCGACTGGAACAAGTTGGCCGTGGAAGCGTTTTGATTTCAGAGCATGTTGACGTCAAAACGCTCCGCGGAGGCGTGAAACCTATGGCCCGGAACATAGAGCGGTTTGCTGTCGAAAACGGCAAGCGCTCCGGCGTCTGCGGGAGCGGCCGCCCGCGCCGAATGAGTCTGAGAGCCACGCTTTTCAGGCGAAATGACGGCAGCGCCGCTTTTGAAATGGGACAATTTCAAAAGCAAAATGATCTAGGGTCTCGGCTGATAGATGGTCTCAATCCTAAAATGCTCCAAGGAGAAGCCCCGTGCCGCACGAATGGTCCTTTTTCGGCGTTTACGTCTCGCCCTGGCTGGTGGCGGGAACTCTGGGCAGCCTGCTGGCCGCCCTCTCGGCCTGGGCGCTCAACCGCACCCGGCTGAGCCGTTTTTTTCGCTTTCATCAATGGACCTTTTTGTTTTTGGTGGTCATTTACACCTGCCTTTTGGGCAGATTCGGAGCGGGGTTATGAACCTTAAAAAAGTATTCGCCTGGGGGCTGACCCTGGCGGTGGCGGCGGTGGCGGTGTGGTTGGGCTGCGATGCCTACCGGCGTCATCTGTCCGCTCCCTGGACGCGTGACGGTCAGGTGCAGGCCGATGTGGTGCTGGTGGCCCCGCGCGTGTCCGGGCCGGTGTTGCATGTGGCCGTGGTCGACAATCAGGCCGTGAAGGCCGGTGATTTGCTGTTCACCCTGGACCCGTCCACCTATCAGGCCGCGCTGCGGGAGGCCGAGGCGGCGCTGGACGTCGCCCGCGCCCGGGAGGCCGAACAGGCGGCCGTGACCGATCGCCTGAACGCTCTGGAGCGTATCGAACGCCAGGCCGTCACGGCGGAAAACCGTCAGAAAGCCCAGGCCGCTCTGGCCGGAGCCCGGGCGGCTCGACAACAGGCCGAGGCCGAGGTGGAAACGGCTCGGCTGCGCCTGGGCTTCACCGAAGTGCGAGCCTCGGTGGACGGCTATGTGACCAACGTCTCTCTGCAACCCGGGGCCCAGGCCGTGGCGGACACCCCGTTGTTCGCCCTTATCGACGCGGCCAGCTTCCGGGTGACCGGCTTTTTCCGTGAAACCCTGATCCGGCGTATCGCCGTGGGCAGCCGGGCCGAGGTGACGCTTATGGCCTATCCGGACCGCCCTCTGTCCGGCGTGGTGGAAAGTCTGGACTGGGGGATTTCCCGTTCCAACGGCACGCCGGGCGAGGATCTGTTGCCCGACGTGCAACCCACTTTTGACTGGATACGCCTGGCCCAGCGGGTACCGGTGAACATACGGCTGAGCGACGTGCCGGACGACGTGATCCTGCGCGTGGGTCTTACCGCTTCGGTCCAGGTCCGCCCGTAAGCGGCCGCTTTTTCCGATAAGTCAAGGAAATATCCGTCCGCTTTCGGCTGGAACAAGTCTTAAGCATCCGGCAAATCATCCGATACAGCACTACGCCGCCTTGGCGCGAGAAGCGTCAAGGCGGTACTTGTGCGCCGAGGCTGTTGCATCTAACATGGGGACTTCCGGCCGGGGCGCCTTGGGAGCGCGGGGTAAGTCCGACGTTTTCCGCATGAGGAAGCGGGCGGCCGCGGAGGAAGAAAAGGAGTGGAAATCATGTCGGCTCGATTCGGGGTAGGAGCGTTGTTGCTCGGGGGCATGGCGTTGACGGCGGGAACGGCGTTTGTCGTGACGCCGTCCGCCCGGTACGGATTGGCCGTTGCGGCGGTCGCGTTGATTGCTGCGGCGGGCCTGACGGCCGGCCGCGTCTGGAAGGCCCGCGAGCGCGTCATGCGCGACGGACTGGCAGCGACGGAAGCCAAGCGGGAGCTTATGGAACGCGAGCTTGAACAGGTCCGCGCCGAAGCCGCCGCCCACGCCGAGGAGGCGCGCATTGCGCGGGAGGAGGGTTCCCGTCGCCAGGCCGAAATGGAACAACTAATGGAACACATGCGCGCTGTGGCGGATAAGGGCAGCCGCCTGTCCCTCTCGTTGGCCGGTCAGGTGCGGCAGCTTTCGCAACTGGTGGGCAAGGTGGCCCTGGGAGTGGAAGATCAGCGCTTCAGCCTGGACGAGACAGGGGAAGCTATGGACAGTATTTCGGCCCGCATTGAAGATGTGGCGCACGGTTCGGGCACCGCTTCGGAGCAGGCCCAGGGCTCGCGCGAGGCCGCTCGTTCCGGTTCCGAAGAACTGCGCGTGGCCGTGCAATCCATAACCGAGGTCAAGGACGGCACCCTGGCCTTGAAAGAAGCCATGACCAGCCTGGGCGAAAAAGCCAGGGCCATCGGCAACGTGGTGAATTTTATCAATGATGTGGCCGATCAAACCAATCTGCTGGCCCTGAACGCGGCCATTGAGGCCGCCCGGGCGGGCGAGGCCGGTCGCGGTTTCGCCGTGGTGGCCGACGAGGTGCGCAACCTGGCCGAAAAAACCATGCAGGCTACCCGCGAAGTGACCGGCGCTGTGGGCAGCATTCAAAAGCAGACCGAAGAAACCATGACGGCCGTAGACCATGCCGCCGAGCGTACGGTGGAAAGCGCGGAACGGGCGACCACGGCCGGTGAATCCATGCAGGCCATCGTGCACAGCATGGCGGAGGCCGCCGATCATCTGGAACGCATTGCCCAGGCCACGGCCGAGCAGGCTCAACACAGCCAGCGCACCAACCAGGCTTTGGAGCGTATCCGGGCCGTGTCGCAGGAAACTTCCGCCTACATGGAAACCTTTACCTCCACCCTGGTGGGCTTGACCACCGATATGGAGGAACTGGAAATCATCGCCCATGCCCTGGCTACGGGCGACGTTCAGGCCGCGGCTTCCACCGACAGACTGGTGCAGTGGACGGATAAGCTATGCACGGGCATTCCGCTCATCGACCAACAGCATAAAATGCTGGTGGCCTATATCAACGATCTCCACCGGGCCATGCGTCAGGGCCGCGCCGATCAGGCTCTTTTGGAAATTCTGGATGTCCTGTACGACTACACGGTGTCCCATTTCAGTACCGAAGAACAGTTCTTTACCCATTCTTCCTATGCGGACATCCAGAAGCACATCGGCATCCATCGCAACTTCACGGCCAAAATAGCGGAGTTCCGCGCCGCCCTGGCCGGGGGCACGGCCAAGGTCAGCATGGAACTGCTGGAGTTTCTCAAAGATTGGCTCATCCACCATATCCAGGGCACGGACCAACAGTACGTGGAGTCCGTACGCAAAGCCCTGGCCGCTTCCGCCGTGCAACAGAAAGAGTAGCGTTTACGCGCATACCGTTTTCGGCCGTCGTCCCGCTCGGGACGGCGGCCTTTTGGTATATAACGGAAGCGGTCGGAGCCGCCGCCCCGGCGTCGGAACTCCGAGGGTCGTTTTTTCGACAGTTACGCGCCCTTGACGGCGACATGCAGATTGGCGACGCCGAGGGTGAAGGGAAAGTGCTGGACAAAAGGAAAGCCCGCCTCGCGCAGTTCGTCGCTGAACGCCGGAGGCGTGGGGAAGCGGACGACGGTGTCCGCAAAGTAGTCGTAGGCTTCGGTGGAATTGCTGACCAGCTTGGCCAGTCTGGGCATGATGTTTTTAAGGTACCAGTGATAAGCGACGCCGAAGACCGGCGTGGCCACCGGAGCGAATTCCAGCACGCAGGCCCGACCGCCGGGCGTCAGCACGCGGTGCATTTCGGCCAGAGCCTCGGCCCGGGGGCGCACGTTGCGGATGCCGAAGGCGATGGCCACCGCGTCCACCGACGCGTCGGGCAGGGGCAGACGCCTGGCGTCGGCCACCAGGGGGGTAATGCGTTCCTTTTCATCGGGCTTCACTTTGCGCTCCATGCCATAGTCGAGCATGGGAGCGCAGATGTCGGCGGCGATGACGCGCAGGCCGGGATAACGGCGAATGAGGGCGAGAGTCACGTCCAGAGTACCCGCCGCCAGATCGAGAACCACTCCCGTGGGGCCGGGAGCCACGGCGCGGACCAGGTTGCGCCGCCACCAGAAGTCGAACCCCAGGCTGAAGGCATGGTTCTGAAAGTCGTACCAGGGAGTCATGCGACTGAACATGGCGGTCACGGCTCTGGTGTGCTCGTCTTCAACCCCGCTTGTCGGCGCTTCGGAAATAACGTCGACGGGGGCGGGACTCGCGGGAAGGGACGGGGCGGCTTCCGAGGCGCAAGAGTCCGAGGCTGCTGCTGCGCGTTTATCGTCGGAAT
>UQJT01000016.1 GCA_900541395.1 uncultured Desulfovibrio sp. | reverse complement strand
GCCCATAAAAATCTCCGAACGCCATACTCCGGTGGCCGTAGAGTACAAAGGCGACGACAGCATAGGTTCCCGCCTGTCCACCCGCGTGAAGGAACTGCTCAACAGCAGCAATCTGTTCACGCTGGACTCCAAGGACACCCCCAAATTCCGCATCCTGCTGTCCACCGCGCCGGAATTCAAAGACCGGCCCGGCGTGGGCTCGGTGTATTCCGTGGTCTGGGTGTTCTCGCTCAGCGAAGCCACGTTGCGCCATTACCTGGACAGCGAGGTGGGCGTGCTCACCCCCGAGGACGTGGACGGCCTGGCGGCCCGCATCGTGGAACAGACCGACAAGATGGCCACCCGCTACGGCTATCTGTTCCCCGAACAACCCCAATAGCGCCGACGCGGCTTTCCGGCGGGGCCTTGTCGCGCCGGAAAGCCGCGTCGCGTTGACGGGGCGGAAACCGGGGCGTATCTTTTTGCCTTCTTTTACTCCACCAACCGCACCATGAGGGCGTCATGTCGCTTCTGATCACCGGAGGCTGCGGCTTCATCGGCTCCAATTTCATCCGGCTGGTCCTGGCCGAGCGCCCCGATACGCGGGTGGTCAATCTGGACAAGTTGACCTATGCGGGCAACCCCGCCAATCTGGCCGATCTGCCGCCGGACCGGGCCGCCCGCTACAGCTTCGTCAAGGGCGATATAGCCGACGCCCCCTTTGTCGGCGAGCTGTTCGCGACCCGCTCTTTCGACGCCGTGGTCCATTTTGCGGCCGAAAGTCATGTGGATCGCTCCATCGCCGACGCCTCGCCCTTTGTGGCCACCAATGTGATGGGAACCCAGGTTCTGTTGGACGCCGCCCGCCGGGCGGGCGTGCCGCGCTTCGTGCACGTGTCCACCGACGAGGTGTACGGCAGCCTGGGCGCGGAGGGCGCGTTCCGCGAGGACACGCCCCTGGCCCCCAACAGCCCCTATTCGGCCTCCAAGGCCGCGTCGGATCTGCTGGTCCGCGCCGCCCACGTCACTTTCGGGCAGGACACGGTCGTCACCCGCTGCTCCAACAATTACGGCCCGTATCAGTTTCCGGAAAAACTCATTCCGCTTATGATTTCCCGCGCCCGCAAGGGCGAGGCCCTGCCCGTGTACGGGACGGGGGCCAACATCCGGGATTGGATACACGTGGAGGATCACTGCCGGGGCGTTCTGCTGGCCCTGGAAAAGGGACGGCCCGGCGGCGTATACAACTTCGGCGGCGCTTCGGAACGTACTAATCTGGATGTGGTGCGCGCCGTTCTGCGCCTGGTGAATCGCCCCGAAAGCCTGATCCGCTTCGTCAAGGACCGGCCCGGCCACGACGCGCGCTACGCCATGGATTTTTCCCTGGCCGCGCGCGAACTGGGCTTTGCTCCCGTCCGCAGCTTTGAACAGGGCCTGGCCGATACCGTGGCCTGGTACGAAAGCCACGGCGAGTGGGTGGAGCAGGTGGAATCCGGAACCTACCGCGACTTTGAAAAACTTTGGTACGGAGAACGCCTATGAACGCAACGGATGCCGATGCTCCCGACCTGTCCTCCACGGACGTACCGGGTTCCGCGCCCTTGCCGCCCGTGGCCCTGGTGCTGGGCGGAGCCACGGGCATGCTTGGCCAGGCCCTGACGCGGGCCGCCGAGGCCAAGGGCTGGACCGTGCGCACCCTGGGACGCGAAGACGGCCCCATCACCTCCCCGGATTGGCTGGAAGCGCGCATCGCCGACCTCAATCCGCGCTACGTGTTCAACGCCGTCGCCTACACCGCCGTGGACGACGCCGAGGAGCACGCCGACGAAGCCTATGCCGTCAACAAATCCTTTCCGGCCCTGCTGGGCCGCATTGTGCGGGGCTCCTCCGTCCGGCTTATCCATTACGGCACGGATTTCGTGTTCAACGGCAAAAAGCGCACGCCTTATGTCGAAGACGACCCCACCGATCCCCTGTCGGTATACGGAGCCAGCAAACTGGCCGGAGAGCAAGCTTTGCTGACCGCCGCCCCGGATAACGCCTGCGTGCTGCGCTCGGCCTGGCTGTTCGGACCGGGCCGCAAAAATTTCGTCAGCACCATTCTGCGTCTGGCGGCTTCGTCTCCCCGTCTGACCGTGGTCCACGACCAGGTGGGGTCGCCCACCTTCACCGCCGATCTGGCCGCCATGAGTCTGGCCCTGGCCGAAGCCGAGGCCACGGGCGTGGTGCACGCCGCCAACGGCGGCCAGGCCAGTTGGTGCGAACTGGCCTGTGAAGCGGTTTCGCTGGCCAACGTCGATTCCCTGGTGCAGCCCATCACCTCCGAACAATGGCCGCAAAAAGCCCGACGTCCGACCTATTCCGTGCTCGATACCGGTCGTCTGACCCGACTGACGGGCATCAAGCCCCGGCCCTGGCCTCAAGCCCTGCGCGACTATATTTTCCAGTCCTTTGCCGCCGGGACGGAAGCTCATTAGAAGTCATTTCATACGAATTATAAAATGGCTTCCAACGCCGGACGAGAGTCCGGCGCGGCGCGAAAAGCGCCGTGAATGAGCCCAAAACCGCGTTTTTTGGCGAATGATCTTCATAATTCAACCCTTGGACTGAATTATGAAATGAGTTCCAGGCATTTTTTCCAACACCGACTTCCGGATGGGCGCTTTGCCATGTTTCCGACTTTACGCTCTCTGCCCCGCGCTTTCGCGCGCGCCCTGGCCGCCTCCTGGCGGGACGGCCATCATGTGGCGCTGGGCCTGTTCCGCTTTCTCATCCCCATTGTCGTTGCGGTAAAAATCCTCACCGAAGTCGGAGCCATACGGTATCTTGCCCTGCCTCTGCGGCCCGTGATGGAATTGGTGGGACTGCCCGCCGAACTGGGCTTGGCCTGGGCCGCGGCCATGCTGGTCAACATTTATTCGGGGATCATCGTCTTCCTCGGCCTGCTGCCCGATCTTCCCGCTTTAAGCACGGGGCAGGCCACCGTGTTCGCCCTCATGATGCTGGTGGCCCACAGCCTGGTGCTGGAAACCCGCATTGCCGGACAATGCGGCCTGTCCATGCCCGTGCAGCTTATCCTGCGCCTCGGCATGGCCGTGCTGGCCGGGCTGATCATGCGCGGCTTGTGCGCGGCCACGGGCACGCTGGCCTCCCCGGCCGCCATTCTGCTGGAACCGGGTCCCGCTCCGGCGGGGTTGACCGGATGGGTCTGGGGCGAAACGCTGAATCTGGCCAAAATTTACTTGCTGGTCTGGGGCGTCATGCTGCTGCAGCGCGGCATCGATTTCTTCCGTGTATCCGATCTGCTGGGCCGGGCGCTGCATCCCGTCCTGCGCCTGCTCGGCATTTCGCCCCGGGCCGCCGCCGTGATCATCGTGGGCTTCGGCATGGGGCTCATCTACGGCAGCGGGATCATCATCAAAAACGCGCGCGAGGGCACCCTGTCCCGCCACGACGTGTTCTGCGCCATGTCCCTGATGGGCCTCGCCCATTCCCTCATCGAAGACACCCTGCTCATGGCCCTGCTGGGGGCCAGTCTGTGGGGCGTGCTGCTGGTGCGGCTGCTGCTGGCCCTGACGGCGGGCGTGGTCATCAACCGGGTCTACGAACGCCTGACGCCTTCGGAAAAACACGGCGGCTGCGCCGCCGACGGCGAAGGATTATTGCCGTGAGCACCTTGTGGATCAACGCGGGCGAGTTGTCCGGCGACGTGCAGGCCGGAGCCCTGCTGACCGCCCTGGCCCGGCTGGACCCTACGCTTAAGGCCGTAGGCATGGGCGGCGACAACTTGGCGCGAGCCGGGCAGGACAATCTGTTCCGGGTGGAGGAACTGTCCGTCATGGGCGTGGTGGAGGTGCTGACCAGCCTGCCCCGCATCCTGCGCCTGCTCGGCCGCATCAGGGCCAAGCTGGCCGAGGCGCGGCCCGATGCCGTGCTGCTGGTCGACGCGCCGGACTTCAACTTCCGCGTGGCCCGCATGGCCCACGCCCTGGGCATCCCGGTCTATTACTTCATTCCTCCCAAGTTGTGGGCCTGGCGGAGCGGCCGGGTACGCTTCCTCCGGCGCCACGTGCGCCGCGTCTTTTCCATCCTGCCCTTCGAGGTGGATTTCTACCGCCGCCACGACATGGACGTGGTCTATGTGGGCAATCCTCTGGTGGACCTGGTGGACCGGGCTTCCATCGACGCCGTTCGCCCCGTGCCGGGTCGGCTCGGCGTCATGCCAGGCAGCCGCCGCAAGGAGGTGGAAAGCCTGCTGCCCGCCTTTTCCGGCGCGGCCGACCTGCTGCTGCCTCGTTTCCCCCACCTGGAATTCCACTGTATCCGCGCGCCCCATTTCAGCGAAGAGTATCTGCGCCGTTTCTGGACCAGCGCCGCGCCTCTGCGCTTTCAACCCGCCGAAGGCCGCTATGCCTTCATGCGCTCCTGCCAGTGCATACTGGCCGCCTCGGGCACGGCCACCCTGGAAACCGGCCTGGCGGGGGTACCCACCCTGGTGGCCTACAAAGTCCATCCGTTGTCCGCCTTCATCGGCCGCCGGGTGCTCAACGTGCCGTGGATCAGTCTGACCAACCTCATCCTGAACAGGACGGCCTTTCCCGAGCACATCCAGGCCGACGCCGACCCCGCCCCCCTGGCCCGCCGCCTGACCGAATGGCTCGACGATCCCGTTCCCCTGGCCGCCATCGGCCGCGATCTCGACGAACTGCGCGAGCTGTGCGGCCCCCCCGGCAGCGCGGAAAGAGCCGCGCGGGCCGTGCTGGACGCGCTGAGGGAATAACGAGAAGGCTGTATCCCACCCAGTAAACCGCCGGAGGCGCGAGCGTAGCGAGCTTTGAGACCGACCTGACGGGCGGCCCCGCAGGGGCCGTGCCCGTTGCCGAGCAACGCGAGGCCTACGGGCATCGAGAGCAGAGATGACGCCCCCCGGGCATGCTTCCGTTCGTCGCTCGTCACTATGCGCGGCAGGCGAAGCCTGACCGCGCCCTCGCTCCTCTCTCCACGTTCGCTACGCTCGCGCCTCCGGCGGTCAAAGAAGGCGGCATGCCGCGCAGCGCGAACGAGCGCAGCACTTGTGCGGCGAGTGAGAGCGAGTGCCCCGCGCCGGCGGGTGCCGAGCGTCGTGGAGCGGATAGGGGGGCGAGGAGCGACCTTCGTCCACTCCCCGCTCAGCTTTATGTCCGCGGGGTAAAACCGCGACGGGTCTTCGCGGCTCACACCGTATTACCAAGTCTTTCCTAACAATTCAAAGCGCGTTCCTTCGCCCGGCCGCAACCTGTTCGAAACGAGCGGCCCGACCTTGTCCCGGCTAAGCGACGAAGGGCCGCCACCTTGCGCTCTTGCGCGATGCCGCGAAGTTTTGTTGAACAGGCGAGGCATAGAAAAACGGTGAATCAAGGTAGAAAAAGGGAATGGGGGGCCGGTTGGGGGAAACCGCAGTTTTTCCCCAACCGGCCCCCTTCCCCGCGGAGCGACAGAAAAAAAATTCAGGAGAACCACGGTGTTGAGAAAAAACTTGCCTCTTTTTCCGAGCATGTCGAAGCGACACTCCATCCTCTCCCCGTGTCGCTTTGTCACGCTCCGTTACTGTAGAGCTTAGCGGCGGCAATATTTCGATACAGTTCTTAACTTGTTCAAAGTCCTTACGAAATTGTATACCGAAACTGTACGGAAACGCCTTGCGTCCGCCCGCCCCCGGGCACTTTTCAAGCAGGAACAACCCCTATGAAAAAACGTCGCGCCAAAGCTCTGCCCATCCTTCTCATCGTCATCGTCGTCGCGGCGGCCGGAGCCTGGTTCGCCCTGTCCGGCAAGCAGGACAAAGTCGACTATATTACCGAAACCGCGCGCGTGGCCGATATCCGCAAGGTGGTCAACGCCACCGGCGAAGTGGGCGCGGTCCAGTTGGTCAGCGTGGGCGCCCAGGCTTCGGGCCAAATCGAAAAACTTTACGTGAGCGTGGGGCAACAGGTCCGCAAGGGCGATCCCATCGCGGACATCGACTCCACCACCCAGCGCAACGACCTGGACATCAACAAGGCCAAGCTCGATACCTACCAGGCTCAACTGGCGGCCAAGCAGGTGGCCCTCAAGGTGGCCCAGACCCAGTACAACCGCGAAGCCCAGCTCAGAAAAACCAATTCCACTTCGCGCGAAAGCCTGGAAGACGCCGAAAACGCCCTGGCCACGGCCAAGGCCGCCGTGGCCGAACTTGAATCCCAGATTCGCCAGGCTCAAATCGCGGTCAACACGGCTGAAACCAATCTGGGCTACACCAAAATTTCCGCTCCTCTGGACGGCACCGTGGTGGCCGTGCCCGTGGAGGAAGGCCAGACCGTCAACGCCAACCAGACCACGCCCACCATCGTCCAGATCGCCGATCTGTCGCACATGGAGATCAAAATCGAAATCGCCGAGGGCGACATCACCCAGGTGAAGCCCGGCATGACCGTGGATTACACCATCCTGGCCGAACCCGGCGCGACGCGTCGGGCCGTGCTCGACTCCATCGACCCCGGTCTGACCACCCTCAGCGACGGCACCTACGACACAAGCTCCGGTTCCTCCAGCTCGGACAGCGCGGTGTATTACTACGCCAAGGCCGTGGTACCCAACCCCGACGGCGCGCTGCGCATCGGCATGACCACCCAGAACGTCATCGTGGTGGAAAGCGCCGATCAGGTGACGGCTGTGCCCAGCATCGCCGTCTTCACCCGTCCCGGCGGCGAAGACTACGTGCGCCTGTTGCGCCCCGACGGCTCCGTGGAGGAACGTACGGTGGAAACAGGCCTGTCCAACAACATGCTGACCGAAATACGTTCGGGCCTTCAGGCCGGGGACAGGGTTGTTTCCGCCCAGATGACCCAGGCCGAGGCCGCCGCCCGGGCCGGGTCCATGCGCGGGCCGAGGAGGTAGGTCGTGCCCGTCATCGACATCCGCCACATCAACAAATATTACGGTCAGGGCGAAAACCGGGTACACGTCCTCAAAGACGTGAACCTGACCGTGGAGCGGGGCGACTTTGTGGCCATCATCGGCCAGTCCGGTTCGGGCAAGTCCACACTCATGAACATTCTGGGCTGCCTGGACACCCCCAGCGACGGCGCGTACCTGGTGGACGGCGTGCATACCGGCGAGCTGGACGGCAACGGTCTGGCCAGGCTGCGCGGGGAAAAATTCGGCTTTATCTTCCAGCGCTACAATCTGCTCAACAGCATGAGCGCGGCGGACAACGTGGCCCTGCCGGCCGTATACGCGGGAGCGCCCCATGAAGAGCGACAGGAACGAGCCGAAAAACTCCTGGGCGAACTGGGTTTGGCCGACAAGGTGGACAACCGGCCCAACGAGCTTTCAGGCGGGCAGCAGCAGCGGGTGAGCATCGCCCGCGCCCTGATGAACGGCGGCGAAATCATACTGGCCGACGAGCCCACCGGCGCCCTGGACTCCAAAAGCGGCGAGCACGTCATGGACATCCTCATGCGGCTCAACGCCGAGGGACATACCGTTATCGTGGTCACCCACGACCGCCATATCGCGGGCTTCGCGGGTCGAGTCATCGAAATCAAGGACGGCGAGATCATCGCCGACACCCGCAGCCGAGGCATAGCCGCCCCGGACCGGGCCCTCGCTCCGAAGCGGCCGCGACGCTCCCTGCTGTTTCACAAGGATCAGTTCATGGAAGCCCTGGGCATGTCGGTCCAGGCCATTTTCGCCCACAAGCTGCGCTCCATCCTGACCATGCTGGGCATCATCATCGGCATCGCCTCGGTGGTGTCTGTAGTGGCCCTGGGCCGGGGCTCGCAACAAAAAATTCTGGCCGACATCAATGCCATGGGCACCAACACCATCGACATCATGCGCGGCACGGGCTTCGGCGACCGCAGGGCCGGGCGCATCCGCACCCTGACGGTGGCCGATTCCGACGCCCTGGCCGAGCAAAGCTACATCGCCAGTTCCACCCCCACCACCAGCAAAAGCGGCACCATCACCTGGCGTAATCAGGACGTCACCGCCCGTCTGAACGGCGTGGGCGAACAGTACTTCGACGTCAAGGGCCTGGAACTGGCCGCCGGACGCAACCTGAGCGCCCGCGACGTGGAAACCGGAGCGGCCGTGGTCATCATCGACGACAACACCCGGGCCAATCTGTTCCCCGACGGCGAAGACCCTCTCGGCCAGGTGCTGCTGTTCAACAAGCAACCCCTGGAAATTATCGGCCTGGCCAAAAAACAGAACGCCGCCTTCGGCCCGGCCGACACCCTCAACCTGTGGTCGCCGTACACCACGGTCATGAACCGCATCAGCGGCGACCGCTACATCTCGTCCATCACGGTCAAAATCCGCGACGACGTCAACCCGCAGGTGGCCGAGCAGAATCTTACCCGACTGCTCACCGTGCGCCACGGCGGCAAGGCCGACTTTTTCACCGTCAACTCCGACAGCATACGCCAGACCGTGGAAAGCACCACCGGCACCATGACTCTGCTCATCTCGTGCATCGCCTTCATATCGCTGTTGGTGGGGGGCATCGGGGTCATGAACATCATGCTGGTGTCGGTCACCGAACGCACCAAGGAAATCGGCGTACGCATGGCCATCGGAGCCCGGCAGTCCAACGTGCTGCAACAGTTCCTCATCGAAGCGGTGCTCATCTGCATCATCGGCGGGGCATCGGGCGTGCTCATCTCCGTAGTTATCGGCGCGGCCTTCAACAGTCTGGTTCAGGATTTCACTATGGCCTTCTCATCCGGGTCGGTGCTGCTGGCCCTTGCCTGTTCCACCCTGATCGGCGTCGTGTTCGGCTACATGCCGGCCCGCAACGCCTCGCGTCTCAACCCTGTGGAAGCCCTCGCGCGGGAGTAGCCGTCATGACATCTTCCCTTTTTCCCCCTTCGCGGCTTGTCCGCCCGCTGGTTCTGCTGACGCTGCCGATTCTGCTCGGCGCCTGCGCCGGACGCGACTACGTCATGCCGCCCACCGGTCTGATGAGCGAAGCCGAAATAGAAGCCGAATGGAGCGTGGATCGCGCATGGTGGAAAGCCTACCGCGATCCGGCGCTGAACGCTCTGGTGGACGCCGCCCTGCGCAACAACGTGGACCTGGCCAAAAGCGCCATCGCCGTCAACCGGGCCTTATATCAGGCCCGCCAGGTGGGCGCGGACCTGGTGCCCGAATTTTCGGCCGGGGGCGACGCCGCGACCACGCTCAACGCCAAAACCGGCGATTCCTCCGAATCCTACGGAAGCAACCTGGGCATCAGCTACGAGCTGGACCTGTGGCGCAAGCTGCGCGACGCGGCCTCGGCCCAGGAATGGGAATACAAGGCCACAGAACAGGATCGCGAAAGCGCTCGCCTGGCTCTGATCAACAACGTCATCGACGCTTACTACAACCTTCAGTATGTGCGCCAGGCTCAGGAAGTCACCCGGCGCAGCATCGAATTCTACGAGGAACTGTACCGCATCGTGAACGACAAGTATCGGGCGGGCAAGGTGGACGGTTTGGAACCCATTACGGCCGAACAGTCCTTGCTGGCCGCGCGCAACAACCTCATGGACCTGGAACGGCAGCAGAAAACCGGCGAACAAACCCTGCGCAACCTGCTCAATCTGGGGCCGGACGCCGAACTGGACATCCCGGCCGTGGACCTGCTGGCCGTGCGACCGCCCTCCCCCGACCTCGACGCGCCTCTGTCCGCCCTCGGTCTGCGGCCCGACGTTCGGGCAGCGGAATACCGCATTCAGGAAGCTTTCAAAAACTGGGAGGCGGACAAGGCCGCTCTGTACCCCTCCGTCACCCTGGGCGGCAGCCTCAGCGTATCGTCGAACAGCGTGGATACCCTGTTCAGCGTGCCTTTCCTGGGCGGCACGCTCAAAATCAACCTGCCCTTCCTGCAATGGAACAAGGTCAGATGGAACGTGCGCATATCCGAAAGCCAGTTCGAAGAACGCAAGCTGGACTTCGCGCAGACTCTGACCACGGCCCTCAACGAAGTGGACACCTACTGGTACAGCTATGAAAACGCCGTAGCCCTGCTCGCCAACATGGAAAAGAAGCACGAGGCCGACGTGCGCATCGGCGCTTATCGCGAAACCCGTTACAACCTGGGCGCGGACGAACTGAAAGACTGGGTGCAGGCCCGCAATACGGCCAACGACTCCATGCTGTCCGTGCTCAAGGGCAAGTACAACGTCATCGAATACGTCAACGCCGTATTCCAGGCTATGGGCGGCCGCCTCGTTCCGCGTTCGGGCGGTGCCGAAAACGTCCCGATATCGTCGCCCGCGGCCATCTGAGGCTCAGACCGCAAGAGCCCCCCATCGCGTATCCCGTTTCCGTCCTCTTCCCGCGCTCTTCGCCCCGGAACACGCGGTCTTGCGGAGTGCCCGCCGGACGGAATTCCCACCTTCAACTTCCGGTCCTTGCCCGGAACCTCTCCTGAGGAGCCTGTCGTGTTCAAACCGTCTTCCCCGTTCCTGTCTCTGCTCCTGGCCGCAGCCCTGTCGGCGGGCGCCGCGCCGTCCGCCCACGCCGTGGAAGTCAAGGCTTCAGGCGTCATGGAAATTCTGTTCGAATCCGCACACAACATCGCTTCGGCCAACCGTTTTCAGGATTACGACGACAACGGCTCCCATCAAAAGCACTTTTCCGCCGTTCAAAAGCTGAAACTCAGCCTGGATTTCGTCCTGTCCGAAAGTCTGAGCGCCCGCTACACGGCGCAGGCGGGCGCGTTCACCTGGGGCGGCCCAACATCTCCTTCCTACAGCATCGGTGCGGGCAATGCGTCCGAAGCTTCGGGCGGCGCCCTGGGCAGCCGCGCGGCCAACATCGTCACCAAAGAAGCCTACCTGGACTGGATGATCCCCGGCACGGACGCCAGGGTCCGCATGGGGCAGCAATTCCTTATGCTGCCCGGCTTCGCCTTTCCCAACCCCGTGCTCGGCAATTGGGGCACGGGCGTGGCGGTGTCCGCTCCGGCCACGGATTCCCTGCGCCTGAACGCTTTCTGGCTGCGCGCCTATTCAGACTTTCGGCGGGGAACGGTCGACAACGCCGCCCCCGGCAACGACAATCTCGATCTGGTCAGTCTGGCCGCCAACTACCGTATCGACGGCTTCCAGGCCACGCCCTGGCTTATGGCGGGGCGGTTGGGCGATGCCGTCACGAACTTCAACCAGCCGTACAACAGCATTTACGTCAAAAACGGCCTGCTGCCCGTGACGGGATACGAACAATTCGGCCGGGCCGCCGACGGCCACGTGGTTTCCCTGGGCCTGGCGCCCTCCGATTCCACCCTGTGGTTCGGCGGTCTCTCTCTGGAACTGACCCGCTTCGCTCCCCTGCGTCTGGCTCTGGACGCTTATTACTCGGCCTCGATCAACGCCCATCGCTCCACCGAACGTTCCGGCTGGTTCGTGGGCGGCTCGGCGGAATACGAAACGCCCTGGGGCGTACCCGCTTTCAAGGCGTGGTACGCCTCGGGCGACAACGGAGACCTGACCGACGGCTCTGAACGAGCGCTCGGCGTGCGCGGCGGCTTCACCCCCGGCGCCCCCGTATTGTTCAACTCTTTCGCCTACGGCCTGTCCGAAACCAGCAACCGGGGCGAGGCGGCCGGCACCTGGGGCGCCTCGCTCCAGTGGAACGCGGCCAGTTTTGTCCCCCGGGTGTTCCACAGCCTGCGCGCCACCTACGTCCAGGGCACCAACAACCCGAACATGGCTCGCTATGCCGTCAACTCCGGTCCGGCGCTGTACATGACCCGCCGGGATCACGCCGTGGAACTGGATCTCGACACCACGATCAGCATCTACGCCAACCTGGCCGCCATGCTGGAGCTCAGTTACGTATTCCAGGACTTTGACGGCGAAGTATGGCGGAATCTGCCCGGGACCACGGGCGCCGGAGCCTCGTTCTCCGACGCCTGGCGGGCCGGGCTGACCTTTACCTATACATTCTGAGGAATGTTGCTTTTGTCATAGGCTCTGCCCGAGGAATAGTTTGTTTTGTCAAAAAAAAATGGTGTCGGAAAACAAGCAAAGGCAGGCTTCGACCGACGCCGGCGGAAGCGCGCCGGAACAAACCAAAAGTTTGTTCCGGCCCCGCTTCGCGCGACCCTGGTCCGCGACCTCTCCATGACGCTCGGTCGGCTCTGCCGAGCTCGTTCGTGCTGCGCGGCATGCCGTGTTCCTTGACCGCCGGAGGTGTAAACGCAGCGAACTTGGAGTGAGGAGCGAGGGCGCGGTCAGGCTTTGCCTGCCGCGCATAGTGACGAGCGACGAACGGAAGCATGTCCGGAGGGACGTCGTTCCAGGCGCGCTACCGCGCGCTGTTCCGCAGGTTAATCGAAGCAGGAATAGTGTAACGCCGCACCAGAGCCAAAAATTCCCGACGGGGTATTTCCCGCGCTCCCAAGCGCACCACATGAGGCGTGGTCTGCTGGCAGTCCAGCAAAACAAAGCCGCGCTCCCGCAAACGGCCGACCAACGTCGCCAGCGCCGCCTTGGACGCATCGGGACGGAAGTGAAACATGGATTCTCCAAAAAATACCCGCCCCAATGCCACGCCGTACACGCCCCCGACCAGGCCGCCATCGGCCCAGGCTTCCACGGAATGGGCCAGTCCCAGTCGGTGCAGGTCGATATAGGCATCAATCATGTCCGGCACCAGCCATGTGCCCCGCTGGCCCGGCCGGGACGCGGCCGCGCAGTTGCGGATGACGGCCTCGAACGCCCGGTCGAACGAAAAGGAAAACGCTCCACGCCGCAATGTTTTCGCCAGACTGCGCGGCACGTGCAATTCGTCCGGAAACAGCACGCAACGCGGATCGGGCGACCACCACAGGATGGGCGTATCCTCATCGTACCAGGGAAAAATGCCCCGCCCGTAGGCGTAGACCAGACGTTCGGGCGACAGATCGCCTCCGGCCGCCAACAGGCCCGACGCCCGCCATCCGTCCTCCGGCGGAAACCACAAAGGCCCGCCCTCCGGTATCAACGGCACCGGCCGCCTGTCCGCACGCTGGCTCATGCCTTCCTTTCCTTGGGGAGGCTCTGCCTCCCCATACCCCACCGGCAGGGAACTGCGTCCCCTGCACCCCCATTAAGGGGCCGCGCCGACTTTGAACAGAGGCACGGCATGGGGACTTCCATAAAAACACCCTTGTTCAAAATCGGCGCGGCCCCTTAATGGGGGTGCAGGGGAAATTATTCCCCCGGCGGGGAACGGGGCGGAGCCCCGCCCTATTTTTCCATCTCAAACGTCAGGTGTTCGGCTGCGGGTGAAGCGGCGCGGACGGTGACCACGCCGCCCTTGGCAAGATCGCCGAACAAAATCAGGCGGGCAAGTTCGTCTTCCAGCTCGGTGCGCACCAGGCGTTGCAGGGGGCGGGCTCCGAGCCTGGCGTCAAAACCGCGCCGGGCCAGCCAGTCCCGAGCCTCGGGGGTGAGGTCGAGGCGCGCCTTTTTGGCCTCCAGACCGGCGGACAGCTCGGCCACGGCTTTGTCCACGATACGGCCCATGAGGTCGGGCGTCAGGCTGTGGAAAGGAATCATGGCGTCCAGCCGGTTGCGGAACTCGGGACTGAAGGCGTTTTCCACGGCTCTGACCCCACGCCCCGACGCGTCGCCCCCGCCGGTGAAGCCCACGGGGGAACTTTCCATTTCCCGCGCGCCCGCGTTGGTGGTCATGATCAGGATAACGTTGCGGAAGTCGGCCTTGCGCCCCGTGTTGTCGGTCAGGGTGGCGTAATCCATGACCTGAAGCAACACGTTGTAGATATCGGGATGGGCCTTTTCCACCTCGTCCAGCAACAGCACGGCATGAGGCGACTTGCGCACGGCCTCGGTGAGCAGCCCGCCCTGCTCGAAGCCCACGTACCCCGGGGGCGACCCGATGAGCCTGGCCACCGCATGTTTTTCCATATACTCGCTCATGTCGAAGCGTAGGAAGGTCACATCCAGCAGGTCGGCCAAAGCGCGGGCCAGTTCGGTCTTGCCCACGCCGGTGGGGCCGTGGAACAGAAAGGAAGCCGTGGGCCGATCGCCCCGGCCAAGCCCCGCACGCGAGCGCAGAATGGCCCGCACCACACTGTCCACGGCGTCGTCCTGACCGAAGATGCGGCCGCGCAAATCATCCCCCAGGGTGCGCAGGCGGTCCTTTTCGCCCCGGCTTACGGAACGGGCGGGAATACCTGCCATGCGGGCCACCACGCGCTCCACATCCTGCCCGGTGACGCTGCTCCCCGGGCGGAAGCCCGGCCGCAACCGCACGGCGGCCCCTGCCTCGTCCAGAACGTCGATGGCCTTGTCGGGCAGCAGGCGATCCTGCACGTAACGGGCCGAGAGCTCTACGGCCGCCCGCACGGCCCCCTTGGAATAGCGCACTTTATGAAAGCTCTCGTAATGGGCCTGAAGCCCGCGCAAGATATTCAGGCAGTCCGAGGCCGAAGGCTCGCGGATGTCCACGCGTTGGAAACGTCGGGTCAGGGCTCGGTCCTTTTCAAAATGGTTGCGGAACTCCTCGTGCGTGGTGGTGCCGATGCAGCGCAGTTCGCCCGCGGCCAGCACGGGTTTGAGCAGGTTGGAGGCGTCCATGCTGCCCCCGGAAGTGGCGCCCGCCCCCACAATGGTGTGAATCTCATCGATGACCAGCACGGCGCCGGGTTTGCGCTTGAGTTCGCCCACCACGCCCTTCATGCGGGCCTCGAAATCCCCCCGGTACTTGGCTCCGGCCAACAACGCGCCCATATCCAAAGAATAAACCGGAGCATCCTTGAACTCCTCGGGCACGTTTCCTTCCGCTATGCGCAAGGCCAACCCCTCGGCCACGGCAGTCTTGCCCGTTCCGGGTTCGCCCACCAACAAAGGGTTGTTCTTGCGCCGACGAGACAATACTTCGACAACACGATTCAGTTCGACCTCGCGCCCCACCAGAGGGTCGATGCCTCCCGCTCGGGCTCGGGCCACCAGATCCACGGCGTACTTGTCCAGGGCCGAGGCGTTTTCGCCTTCACGGCTTCCGATTTCGAGGGGACGCGCGCCCGGCGCGCGCTCCTCGTCGTCCGCATTGCCCGCCTCGCGCAGGGCGGCGGGCAGCTCGTGCGAAATATACTCCAGCACGTCCATCCGGGTCACGTCCTGGCGACGCAAAAAGTAAACGGCCCAGCAGTCTTCTTCTTCAAACATGGCGGCCAGCACGTCGCCCACTTCGGCTTTGACGCGTCCGGCCGAACGAATCTGCCGTATGGCCCGTTCCAACACTCGCTCCACGGCCACGGTCTGGAGCACCTCGCCGTCGTCGGACTCGCTCTGCGTGGCGATGAACGTGGTCAGGTAAGTGTCGAGTTGACGGCGCAGTTCGGCCAGGTCCACGCCGCAGCCCTCAAGAATGAGCCGTCCCGTGCGTTCGTGTGTCATGGCCAGCAAAATATGTTCCAGGGTAAGGCATTCATGGCGGCGGCCGCGCATTTCCATGACGGCCACGGCCAGGGTCTGCATCAACGAGCGACCCATCATGTCGTATTCCTCCACTGGCGGAACCGGGCTCCGGTCCGCCGCCCTCCTTGCGGAGGCGTTATTCCTCTTCCATCGTGCACAGCAACGGAAAGCCCGCCTGCCGCGCCCGTTTGGCGACTTGGTGAATGCGGAATTCCGCGATTTCGCGGGGGTAGACGCCGCATACGCCTATGCCCTTCTCATGAACGGAGAGCATGATTTCCGACGCTTCTTCCGGGCTTTTGCGGAAAATATCCACCAGCACCAGCACCACAAATTCCATCGTGGTGTAATCGTCGTTGTGCAGCAGCACGCGATACAGCTTGGGTTCGCGCACTTCCTCTTCGGTCAGAAAACCGGATTCGCGTTCCGGCGCGTCTTCATGACGTGATTCGTCCATATCCGCTCTCGCACAAAAAACGCGGCGCACCGGCCGGAGCGGCATACGGCCGCGCCCGGAGCCGCCGAAAAGCGACACCGCCGCAGGTACAAAATAAGCTTCCCTCCCGCCCAAGGCAAGGGGCTGAGGCCGGACGGAGACAGCCCTCGCCGGGAGGAACGAAGCGGAACGCGCCGCCCCCAAGCGCACGACGGGACGAACCTCGGTTCGAAGGCCCGGCGGGCGTCAGTCGTTCCGGCGGCCCCTGCCTTGTCCTCATGTTCGAACGCGGCGCGCGCCGTCAGCTTCGCGCCGCCGCCCGGACGGGAACAGCCAGCGCGGCCACGGCCAGTACGGCCGAAACGCCCATACCGACCAGCGGCAACCCCGGCAGACCGGCCACCCCGGACGCGAAGCCGCACAATCCCCCGGCGGCCACGCCGGTCAGCCACAGCGGACGGCATAGAGGACGCCGCCCGTGGGCCATGACGGCCACGAACAACGGAACGACCACACCCGGCGCGTACACCGAATACGCGGCCAGCAACAGGCCGATAATGTCGCTTTTCAGCAGAGCGACGCACAACGATACGCCGCCGATGAACAGCACGAACACGCGGGTTCGGCCCACGCTTTCCCGGCGCAGAAAATCGTGCTCCAGAATGGAAGCCGCGCTCATCAGGCAGGTGTCGGCCGAAGACACCAGGGCCGATACCAGGCCCAGGCCCAGCAACAGAGCCACGGGCGCGGGCAGATGATCGCGGATAAGGAGCACCAGGACATTGCCGCCGTTTACGCCGTGGGCCGCCGCCCACTGCCCCAAAGCTACAACCAAAAGCCCGAACCCGAACAGCACCACGGCCGCGATCACCGTGGATCGCCGGGCCGTCGCGCCGTCGCGCGCGGACAGATTGCGGGAAAAGATATCCGGCCCGATAAAGTAGGTTGCCCCCACCAGCAGAAACAACGAGCCCAGATCGGACCAGCCGAAGCGATCGTTGAGGGGTTCCACCCCGGCCAGCCAGGCGCCGATCCCCTCACCGGACGCGGCGTACAGCCACGCGCAGGCGGCGGCCACTCCGCCGAGCACCAGGGCGAACTGCAAAGCGTCGGTGCGCAGTACCGAAAGCTGGCCGCCCGCCGCGGTATACGCGACCACCACCAGAGATACGGCAATCAACAGCGCGCGGGTGTCGTCCAGCCCTGTCAGCACGGAAAAAATCTGCGACAGGGCCGTAAACTGGGCGGCCACGATACCGGTCCAGGTGACGGCGATGATCAAGCCGGCGAGAGCGCGGGCCTCGGGCCCCACGGCAATGCCCGCCACATCGGGCAGAGTGCAGGCCCCCATATTCCGAACCCGGGCCGACAGCAGCCAGGCCTGAAGCAGCAGCCCGGCCGACCCCACTCCCAACCACCAGAAGGCCGGAAAACCGAGCTTAAGAGTCAGATCGGCCAAGCCCAACGTGGCCGAACCACCGATCATGGACGCCAGCAGAGACAACGTGACCAGACCGCTGCCCTGGCGACCTCCGGCGATGACAAATTCGCGGAAACTTCCCACGTGCCTCACATGATACAAACCCACGGCCAGCATGACGGCGGCGTACGCCAACAGCGCGATAAGCATGGATAATTCCTTTATGAAATAAGAAAACGACAGGCTATGTCATAGTTTTCGGTTGACGGCCGACGACGGCAAGCACGGCAGAGCAAAGGCGGCCGCACTTCCAGCGCGGCGAAAGGAAACGATAAGCCCGCGTTTACAAAACCGCGTCGGCCAGGTCGGGGCCGAGATAGGTTCGTTCGTTGACTCCCAACACCCCCAGAGAGAGCGCCAGCAGAGTCCACAGATGCACGGCCCGGTATCCGCCGCCGTAATGCTCGGACAGGTCGTGAATCTGCGAATGGCAGTTGTGGCAGGGAGTGACCACATAAGGTGCGCCGGTGGTCAAAATCTGCTCGTGCTTGACACGGCCGAAGGCCCGTCGCGCGGCGGCCCGGCCGGATTGCAGAAAACCGCCCCCGCCGCCGCAGCAATAGTTGGCCGAACGATTGGGCCACATATCCGCCACGTTGTCCGGCCCCACGCAGGCCGCCAGAGTGAAGCGCAGATCCTCGGCCGCCGCGTCGCCGTATCCCTTGCGCACCAGCTGGCAGGGGTCCTGCACCGTAAAGCGTATTCGCCGCTCACGGTTCCAGGCCGACGACGGCCTCAGCCGTCCCTCCCGTATCCAGCGGGCATAAAGCCGCACTACAGATTCGATACGGAACGAGGGCTTGATCCCGAATTTCTGCATTCCGACCCGGAATGCGTACAATTCGTGCCCTCATTCGGTATTGAGCCACACCTTGCATCCCAATTTTTCCACGGCCTCGACCTTGTTGCGGACAATGCGCTCCCAAGCCTCATCGTCGGCCGCGAACATACAGTAATTTTCCGCCGCCCATCCCTGGGAGGAATAGGTCCAGTCCGCCCCCGCCAGATGGAGGATTTTCCATAGGGGAGGCATTTCCTCGGGCTCGGTCACGGGCTCGCGCGAGTTCTGGTTGAGGAAGTAATACGCTCCGACCTTGTCCACCGGGGCCTGAAGAGCCCTGAAATCGGGGCGGGCGGGCGCGTATTTTGCGGTTTTCGATTCCCCGTCCGGCTCCGGCCGCTCTTCGGCTTCCAGCCGCGTGTCCGCCAGCACGTCCTCCACCACAAAGCGAAAGTCGTCGGACGAAGCCCCCATGGCGCTGTTGCCCGGATTGGCCAAAGCCGCGTCGCAGGACTGAAGGATGCCCCGCGGGCGCGTCTCGCGGGGCCAGGCCCGGCGAGCTTCGTATACCAATTGGGGAATGTTGATCTGCATGGGGCAGTTGGCCACGCAACGCATGCACATACTGCACTGCCACACCCAGGGAGTGCGGGTCACTTCCTCGTCCATGCCCAACGAAGCCATGCGCACGAATTTACGCGGGTCCATATCGTCCAGCCCCGTGGCCGGACACGAAGCCGAACAGGCCCCGCAGGACAGGCACATCGAAAAATGACCGCCCTCGGGCAGCATGGCCGCCACCCGCCCCGCGAACGAATCGAAGACGCCCGTTTGCTCCCGCGGCCGGGCGGGGTGTTCGGTCAACACATCGACCATTGAATACGCTCCTTGCGCGACAAAGGGCCGCGCGCCGTGAAGGAAGGAGAATTAACCGAAAGAGGCCGTCCCGGCAAGACGCCTCGCTCCGGTTTCATTCTATACAGTCATGTAAATTTATATGACAATAACATACATTTCTTTTTATTAATATAGAAATTGATTTTATAGAAAAAATTCTATTGGATAATTATTGTCAATCAAAACATAATTACAGTCATATTTTTTACACATATCAAAATTATACCTATTCTCTTTTATAAGAAATTCTTTTGTACACCATGAATCGTCAATTCGTTTTTCGACAATATTCGCATACTTTTTTATTTCATTAAAATTTTTATCAATATAATCATCCGACATAATAAGACAATAATACTTTATATATTTTAAATATTCACGACTGAAATCCTTTTTCCAATCAAAAGGAATATATCCACCCTCAACTATAAGGTTTTGACCATTTTCTATGGCCGTTTTAACCATCTCTTTGACAATAGGCCAAAGATACTCTTTTAGTTCAGCATCATCCCCCGGCGTCAAAGAGGTATTTCCGCTTCTTATCAGTCCCATTTTAAGATGGTCTATGGAAAAATATGGAACTTTATATTTTTCCAATAAATTTTGCGCAAGGACCGTTTTTCCTGTATGTGAAGCTCCCATAATTAAAATAACCATTCTCTTCCCTCTTCAAATTTACTTGGTCAACCTTTCAGAATTTCCATAGTTTTACAAAATATTCCAATATGTTGCCACCCAATATTATTTAGAGCACAACATAATTTACTCATATTAGCGGTCAAAATAAATATTACCACCCTGTTCTCGACGTGTTTTTACCTTCTCATGTCGTAAGCGAAAAATTGAGAGCAATAGATACCTTCACTTCTATATATTTTGATATTTTCTTATTTGCCGCTTTTGGGCGTTTCATACCAAAATATTATATTATGCGATTTACCCTAAAAAAACATATTGACATCCCGTATTTTTTTCGTAAATATATTTTCAGCAATATCAATTGGGTTTTGTATAGCTTTTACAATGGAACTTCTCTTGGGACAAGCGCCACGGTTTAAAGTGTACACCCCGTAACCGTGGAGTTTTTTGTATGTCTATGTCTCTTTATGTCGGCAATCTTCCTTTTTCCACTGATGACCACAGTCTGAAAGAGCTTTTCGCCTCCTTCGGGTCGGTTCTGTCCGCCCGCGTCATGTCCGATCGGGACACCGGCCGCTCGCGAGGTTTCGGTTTTGTGGAAATGGGCGAACCCGACGCCCGCTCCGCCATCGCGTCCCTGAACGGCGCGTCCTATGAAGGACGTTCCCTGAGGGTGAACGAAGCGGAACAACGCAAGTCGCGCGCATACTAAGCGCCGTCCGTTTCCGGCCTATGCGCCCGCCGTTTCTTACGGGAAACGGCGGGCGTTTTCGTATGCCGTCTCCGACAGGTCCGCCTGTATTCTCCGGCTGAATTCAACTCCGCGGCGCATTCCATCTCGCCGTCTTGACAGGACGGGGAAAATGCCGCGAAAGTGTTTCGGCTTTTTCTGTCGGGGGCATGTATGGCGCATACCTATCAGGTGATCATTATCGGCGCGGGCGCAAGCGGCGCGGGTCTGGCCCGCGACCTGGCCCTGCGGGGCGTGGATTGTCTGCTGCTTGAACGGGGCGACGTCAACGCCGGGGCATCGGGCCGCAACCACGGCCTCCTGCACAGCGGCGCGCGCTACGCGGTGGTGGACCCCCGAGCGGCGGCCGAATGCGCCCGCGAAGGCGCGATCATCAAGCGCATTCTGCCCCAATGCGTGGATGATTGCGGCGGTCTGTTCGTGGCCGTGCCCGGCGACGACCCGGACTATATCAGCGCCTTTCCCGAATACTGCGCCGCGGCCGGCGTGGGCTGCCGGGCCGTGGACCCGGTCGCGGCGCGCGCCCTGGAACCCGCCCTGGCGCGCGACATCACAGCGGTTTACGCGGTGCCCGACGCCTCGGTGGACCCCTTCATGCTGTCTCTGGAAAACGTGGCCGACGCCCAACGCCACGGCGGCCGCTTTCTGCGTCGGCATGAAGCAACGGGCTTTGAACGCGACGGCCGACATCTGCGCGCCGTGCGCGTCCGCAATACCGAAACGGGCGAAACGGCGGTTTACGCGGGGCTCCAGTTCGTCATCGCGGCCGGAGGCTGGAGCGGTCGGGTGGCCGCCCTGGCGGGGTGTCGCGCCGACCTTCTGCTGTCCAAGGGCACCTTGCTTGTCACGCAGAGCCGACTGACCAAACGCGTTATCAACCGCCTGCGCGGACCGGGCGACGGCGACATTCTGGTCCCCGGAGGTTCGGTGTCCATCCTGGGCACCACCTCCGTACCCGTGGCCGACCCCGACGACAATACGCCCACCATCGCCGAGGTGGACGCCAACCTGAGCGAAGCCCTGCCCCTGCTGCCGGGCCTGGCGACCACCCCTTTTCGGCGGGCTTACGCGGGCATTCGTCCCCTGGTCCGCGCGGCCGGCGCCTCGGGCGAGGGGCGTAAAGCATCGCGCGACTTCGCCCTTTTGACTTACGAGGAGGCGGAGGCGGGCGGCGTGGACAACCTTATGACCCTGACCGGCGGCAAACTGACCACCTACCGGCTTATGGCCGAACGAGCGGCGGACGCCCTGTGCCGCCGCCTGGGCGTAAGCGCCGTCTGCCGCACCGCCGAGGAGGCGATCCCCCCCTCGGACCTGGCCGCCTGGAGCGATCCCAGCCCGGCCCACAAATACGCCTGGTGGCAAAAACACAGCCCGGACGACTATCTGTTGTGCGAGTGCGAGGTGGTGCCCCAGTCGGCCGTGGACGGCCTGCTGCGGGGCCTGACCGAACGGCGCGCCGACCCGGACGACGAAAGGGGGAACGACGACGGACTCACGCCCGCCGCCGACCTTCTGCCCGCCGTTTCGTACCGCAGTCGGGTGGGCAAGGGGTCGTGCCAGGGTACGTTTTGCGGAGCGCGGATCACGGCCCATCTGTACGACTGCGCTCTGGCCGCCGGGACCGGAGGCACGGCCGGTCTGAAGCGCTTTCTGCGCGAGCGCTGGCGCGGCCAACGTCCCGTGCTGTGGGGCGACCAGATGGCCCAGGCCGAACTGAAAGAAGCCCTGTATCTGGGCCTCATGGGGCTGGACGGCGTGGACGCCGACGTGCCGGAGGACGGCGAGCGATGAAAACCCGCGATCTGTTTGTGGTCGGATGCGGCCTGGCCGGAGCGGCGGCCGCTCTGTTCGCGGCCCGGCGCGGCCTGAGCGTGACCCAGGCGGGCGGCACGGCCGAAATCGTGTACGCCAGCGGCCTGTTCGACGTCTATGACGCGCCGGACCCGTGGGCGGCGCTGGAGCGACTGCGCGCGCGGCGGCCGCAGGATGAAGCCGAGGGCCGTCCGCTCCATCCCTACGCCCGGCTGCGAACCGCCGAAGCCCGTCGGGCTCTGGAAGAATTTTTGGACTGGTTGGGACGACGCGGCCTTCCCTACCGCCACAACGGCGACGCGGCCTGTCGGGTATTGACCCCGGCGGGCGGGCTCAAACGCACCTGGGCCGTTCCCGCCACCATGTGGCCCGGCGTGGAGGCGGCCGCGGCCAAATCCCCCGCTCTGCTGGTGGATTTCCACGGCCTGCGCGAATACAGCGCCGCTCAGATCGCGGCCGTGGCAGGCCGGACTTGGCCCGGTCTGCGGGCCGCGCGGGTGCATTTTCCGGCCCCCGCGCCTCACCCCCTGTTGCCCGGCGTCATGGCTCAAGCCCTGGAATTGCCCGCCCATCGCGCCGCCCTGGCCGAGGCCATCCGCCCCCTGTTGCGGGGCGAAACCCACGTGGGCCTGCCCGCCGTGCTGGGCTCCTCGCCCGCCGGGGTCGACGGCGGCGCGACAGGCGATCTGGCCGCCCGGCTGGGCGTGTCCGTCTTCGAAATCCCCACCTTGCCCGCCTCGGTGCCGGGTATGCGCCTCAAGGCCGTGCTGGAAAACGGCCTGGAGGCCGAAGGCGTGGACGCCCGCCGCCTGACCAGGGCGCGCGCCGTGCTCCCGACCCCGTTGCCCGACGGTCCCCATGCCGGGGAAGCGGGCTTCCGCGTGGAGCTGGACGGTCCCAATACCCGTCCCGACAATTCCGACGCCGAGGAAAACGGCATTAAGGAAGACGAGGAACACGTGGTCTACGCCCGCCAGGTGCTGCTGGCCACGGGGCGCTTCATCGGGCGCGGCCTGCGGGCCGAGCGCGACGGCGTGCGCGAACGCCTCATGGACCTGCCCGTATTCCAACCTCCAAGCCGTGAACAATGGCATAGCCCGGATCTGTTCGATCCGGCCGGACATCCCGTGGATCGCGCGGGCATTGTGGTGGACGACGCCTTTCGCCCCGTGGATATTACGGGGAAAGTGGTCCGGCCGGGCCTGTACGCGGCGGGCACCATTCTGGCCCACCAGGACTGGCTCCGCGAAAAATGCGGGGCCGGTCTGGCCGTGGCCACGGCCTGGGCGGCCGTGGCGGCCCTGGCCCCGAAAGCCGGGCGGACATCATAAGCCGTCCCGCGGGCTCGCGCTTGGAAAACGCGCGCGAGGTCACGGCTTAAACGGCGCAAACCCCGCGAAGCGGGGTTTGTCGTCAATATGGAGGACGCCCCGACGAAGCGGAGCATCCCCCAAGGAAAACGGTTCCGCGGATCAGAACGTATAGCGGAACGTGCCGAACACGCCGTGCGCCGTGTTGCGTTCGCCCGCCCGCACATTGTAGTTGAGGCCGAAGCTGAGCTTGTCCTTGCCCAGTTCCACTCCCGCCTGACCCGCAAAGCTGACGCGGTCCAGCACCTGGGTCTCCAGGGCGGCCTTGCCCTTCACCCCGGCAAAGCTCACGTCGCCCTTCGCCTTGACGTCGCCGGCGGCGGCGACCACGCCCAGATCAAGCGAGGGCCGCACGCTCCAGCCGCCTGCCGTATCGAAGTCCTTTGAAAGCGCCACGCCCACCGGGAAGGTCCAGACGTTCTGGCGCATGGCGTCGCCTTCCAGCACCATGCCCCCGTCGGCTACCCCCTTGTAGCTGCCGGTGTTGAGGAGGGTATAACGCACGCTCGCGTGCGGCACGATGTTCAGGCCGTTGGTTTCAAACCGATACTCGCCGCGCAGACCGGCGCCCAGCGCCCAGGAATCGATGTCGCTTTTGAGATTGCCCATGCCCAGAGAGACGGGCAGGTCCTGCTCGAGGTCGTGGCTCGCTCCGGTGACGCTCAAGTCCGCGGCAAGCCCGAAACTGCTCCGCGCCCAACCGGCGTAAGCTCCGACACCCCAGAAATTGAAGTCGTCGGCGGTCTTGTTGATTTCGCCCTCTCCCTTGGCGTGACCGCCGCCGACATGGAACGACAGCCCCGCGCGGACATTGTCGGCGAAGGTGTAATCCGCCCCCAGGGCCACGCCGCCCAGATTGGCGCTGACGTCCAGATCGCGGCTGCCGTTGTCCAGCCCGTCGGCATTCCAGTTCTGATAGAGGGGCATGACCCACATGCCGAAGTCGGTCCCGTCGGCGGACATGGACCGGAAGCCGCTTCCTTCGGGCTGCGCCAACGCGGCGCGCCGGGCGACGGCCGCGCCCGCCGCGTCATGAGCGGCCCAGGTCATGTGCGGGGCAAGGACAAGGCCCATCCGGGCCGCGCTTTCCAGGTTCGTGACCTGCTGCCCGGCGTCCGCGATGTAGTTGACATCCGTGACGCGGGACAGGAAGCGACGGCCGTTTTCGATCGCATCCGCGTCGTTGAGGCCGGCCGCGTACATGCCCGAAACCAGATTGCCCAGCCCGCCGTTCAGTTCGGGCATGGCCTCGGCGGCGGATTTGGCCTTGGCCGTGAATGTTCCGGTGACGGGATCGAAATCAAGGCCAAGGAACGAGGTGCTGCTGAGCAGATTGTCGCCCTGCCAACCGGAGCCCTGTATGTCGATGCTGTTTGAGGCCAGCGTGTAGCTTTCGCCCGCCTTGGCCCCGCTGACGCGCAATTTCGCGTTCTCGGCGACATGCACCGCGTTTTCGGTTGCGTTTCTGATGGCGGTATTGCCGTTGCTGACGGAGGCGGCGCTGACGTCAAAGAGAGAGCCGTCCGCAAAGGTCAAGCTGGACGAGCCGCCCTTGGCGCCCAGATCAATATAGCCCTTGCCCGTCACGCGCATTGTGCCGCCGTCCTCCACAGTGACGACGGCAGCCGAGAGGTCGGGAGCAGCCGCCTTCGATGCTTTCGCCATGATCAAAGTACCGGCGGTGTCGACCGTGGCGTCCTTGCCGATTGTGGTCGTCGCGGCATTGAAGACGCCGTGCTGCCCTTCCGCCACATTGACGGAAGCACCTCGGGCGATGTTCAGCGTCTGGCCGTCGGAGGCAAAGAGCATGCCCGCCCGATTCAGCGAGTCGCCGGAAAGGTTGACGATAGCGCCGTCTGTGATGGTGAGTCCGCCCTCGGCACCCTTGACGGCTACTCCGCCGAAGAGGTTGCCGTTCTCAATGTTGACCACGGTATCGGGACCGCTGACCATGGTGGGCGAGCCCGACGCTACCCATGCGCCTGTCTCGACATCCCACGTCTGGCTATAGCCGCCCAGGCCGGTTTGATGCCACTCGTTTCCATCGCCGATGATATTGGTGGTGCCGCCGGTGATGGACAATTGCGATGCCTCGGCATAGCCGTCGACGTTCAGCACGCCGCCCTGCATGTTGATGGCGGAATTTTTACCCCATGCAGGCGCGTCCGCTGCATCCTGAAGAACGAAGACCTTGCCCTCCTTCCTCACGGTGAACTCGCCGCCTTGTATGTTCAGCGTGCCGCCCAGATCCATACGTCCGGCCACATTCACCGTGCCGCCGGTCTGGGTGACCGTGGCCTCGGAGGAGCTCTTCAACGCCTCGGACACAGACATCCCCTGCTTAAAACCGGTAACGCCCATGACCAAGTTGCCATCTTCGCCCACACCCAGATTGCCGCCGCTGATGTTCAGGTTGTTCGCGGCCAGGATGCCTTGACCGTCAACCTCAATGGCCGCGCCGGTCAGGTTCAGCGCGCCATTTTCGCCATAGGTGCGGACAAGCGCAGGATTGTCCGAAGCGCTCATGGAAATGGTGCCGCCATTCAGGTTGAACTCGGGCGCGAAAAGCTGGGCGTTATTCCCCAGCGTGATCTTGCCGTCGCCGGACAGGGCAAACGTGCCGTCCACCGAACCCAGCATGGCCCCGTCATTCCAGTTCGGGCTGGCGTCCTTGCCCGCTATGCCGGAGACGCTGACCTCGCCGCCGCTGATGTTCACATCCTTCATCTGCACCTGGCTGCCGCTAATCGACAGCTTTCCGCCGCTCATGTTGAAAATGGCTGTATAATCGGCCGTGTCGTCGACAGCGCCCTGAATGCCCGCGTGTGCGGCTTGGTTGACGGAGAGCTCGCCGCCGCTGATATTCAGAAATTCCCTGATGAAAAGCTGTCCTTCACCACCCCCGGGCGTGCCGGTGTAAGCAAGGCTGCCGCCCTCAACAGAAAGACTGTTGAGACGGTGCCCGCCAGAGACTGTATCAGTATCCACGGCGGTAATCCGCACGTCCGCTCCCTCGGACCAATTTACGGCCGCCGCGGCCGCCCCCGCGCCGCCCAGAACCAGCGCGCCCGCCACGGCCAGCGAGCCGAAGGTATTGAGCAGACGGCATTTTCTGAGCACGGCTCGATACCTGTTGACAAGATTGCCGATAGCGCCTTTCGTAAGCATAGACACTCCTCCCGGGGCCTGCGGCCCCCAAAAATTCTGTGGAGCCGAGCTCCCCATGATGTACCGACAGATGTACTGGCAATGTTTGGCGTCTGACAAAACCTTAAGAAAAACATAATAAGCTGAATTTATAATAATTTTTTGACAAAAAACAAGTTGATCAATATTTTTTCCGAAGGACGCCATTGCAAATCACGGCTGCTAAGCGTATTGTCTTTTCAAAGTTCATTGACAGTACATCTGTCGATGAACCCTCTCTTCGCGGCTGAAAGGGAATATTCCTGGCTTGAAACAGCCCTACATATTCAATGCGTTCTTTCTTATTTTTTCTATTTTTTATTTCCAGTCATTATAGACTTGCCGAACTTGCGCGGCCGTCCTCACTCCCGTCGCGCGACGGAGAAGAATCGACACTTCCGCCGCGTTTTTCCCGGGCGCATTCCTTGTCGGGTCGGACAAGAAAAGCGCTCACGGTTTCCGCCGCGGCCACCAGCGCCTCCTGTCCCAGATGCGCGTAACGCATGGTCGTGCGGGGATCGCTGTGTCCAAGCAGTTTTTGCACCTCGTAGAGCGAGTGGCCGGCGTTGACCAGAAACGAGGCGAAGCTATGCCGCAAATCATGGATGCGCACGTCGGCAATGCCCAGCCCCCGCCGCACTCCGTTCCAGAAGAGGTATATATCGGATAACGGTTTTCCCGGCGCATGCCCCGGAAACAGCCACGGACAGCCGGGCACGCGCGGAATGACGCGGATAATCCGTATGGCTTCGTCGGACAGCGGAATATGGCGCGGCTTGCCCGACTTGGACAGCGGCACGATAAGCAGCCGCAAATCCAGACGGATATGTTCCCATCGAGCCTTGAGGACTTCGCTCTTGCGCGCGCCGGTGAGCAGAAGCAGACGGAGAGCAAGGGCTTCCGCACGGTCGCTTTTTTCCAGCGCCCGCATGAGCCGCCAAGCCTCGTCCCGCGTGAGATAGCGCTCCCGCTGCGCGTGGATTTTAAAGGAAGAGACGCCCGTGCACGGAGATTGCCCGACGGGTAGGACGCCGCGTATTTCGGCCAGAGAACAGATTGCCTTGAAGACCGCCAGAATGCGGTTGCAGGTGGCCGCGCACAGGCCGCCGGACGACAGGCCGCGCAACCAGTTTTCCACTTCGTGGCGTTGTATGTCGGCAAGCCGCCGGGCCCCGAACGCCGCGGACAGGTACTGACGCGCAATGCGCTCATCCACGCGCCAGCTCCGCTTGTCCAAGCGGATATGCGGCAAGTAGTCGTCCCAGATAAAGGCGTCGAGTTTCACGGCGGCAGGCTTCGCGCGCCTGCCGCAATCTTCCGCCCGCGCGGGGGAAGAAAGTGCTGAACGAATTGCCGGATAGCGACGAGCCATGTGCGGTCCTCCTGATAAAGAAACAAGGGGGAGGCACTGCCGGAATACTTTTTGATTCCGGCAATGCCGGTTCCGCACAACCTATCACGGCTTTTTTAAACAATTCCTCATGGTAGAGACCGCACCCGAACAAAATGTCGGACGGCGCTCGACCGCCCGACATGGGAAGACCGACCGAGAACGGCATGACAAGCGGCGAGCCCGACGCCGCAATGTGCTCCTGCGACCGCGCCCCGGCTCTACTCCGGCATGCGCAGTTTCTCTTCCAGATCGCGATCCGGGCTCACCCAGAAGGTTCCCTCGCTTTTGTCGATGCGAACCATGCCGGGCGCGGCTTTTTTCATGGGATGGATGTACTTGGCCAGCGAGTACTGGATTTCGGCCCGCGCCTCGTCGCGCAGTCGGCTTTTCAGCGCGGCCAGGGCCCCGGCTTCGGCCAGGGTGCGTTCCGGCACCTCCTGTCCGGCGTGGTCGCGCCGGATGATGACGTGAGCGCTGGGTCCGTCGGCCGTGTGCAGCCAGTAGTCGTGGGGAGCGGCCAGTTTAAGGGCCAAGGCGTTGCCCCGTGTGTCGCGGCCGCGCAACAGCAAAAAACCGTCGCCGCTGCGGAAAGCCTGCACCTGCTTGGGCAGGCCGGAGGGGCGGCCCGCGCCGGGGCGTGCCGCTCTCTCCGGGCGGGCGGCGCCGCGGCCCGCGTGCCCCGTATAGGCGCTGCCCGTATCGCCCGTGCCGTTCAAGGCCGCCTCGCGCTGCAACATGGCGGCCACGGCGGCGTTTTTTTCGGCCCGGACGGCTGCCCGACGCTCGACCAGATGTTCCAGGCCCCGCCTGCCCCGCGCCGCCTGGTGAAACAAAGCGGCCATGTTTTCGCGCACGGTCAGGCGCGGCTCCAGCGCCAGTTCACGCGGGCCGCCGGGACCGTCCAGCGTGACGGAAGCCCGCTTTTCCTCCGGCCCGAAACGATACAACTGTCCCTGAAGCAGCAGGGCGTCGGCCTGTCTGTCCCGCAGGGAAGCCAGGCGGACTTCCTCCCGGTCCAGCTTGTCCAACAGCTTGTCCAGGCGCTTGACTTCGGCGGCGAAGGGGCGCGCCGCCATCTGCCGGGCTCCGGCCGCCACGGCGGCGTATACCCGGCTTTCGCCCGCAAGAGCCAGGGCGGCCACGGGGTCCTCCCACACGCTTTCGCGCGCTTCCCCCCGGACGGGTTTCATGCGGAGCCACTGGGCCCGGGGCAGAGGCCAGGCGGAAACTTCGCGTTCTCCGGTCTCGGTTTCGTACATAAACACATCGCCGCCCCCGGCTTGCAAATCCATAAGCAGAGCCCGGCCGTCCTCGGGGTCGAGGTAGGGCAAAGTGCGGCGCAGGGCCGGAGTCAGCACGGGCCAGGCCCGCCAGCCGTCGCCCGAACACAAGGCCGAAGGCGAAACTTCGGGATCGGGCCAGGCGGGTTCTTCAAACGCGGGCGCGGGCCCGAACAACAAAGTCGGTCCCTCGCGCAAATCGAGAAGCAGGGTGGAGCCGCCCGATGTTTCCAGATACAGACGGCGCTCGGTCCAATGGCACGAGGCCCGCGCGATGCGACGTTCGGAAAGATATTTGCGCAGGCGCATGACGGATGCGGGCGGCTGCGCGTTGACCGGCACGCGATGGGCGGACAGAAACAGTAAAGGGGCCTTGCGGTCGGCGCGCAAAACCAGATAGCGCTTGGCCGGGCCGCCGTCGGCCCGCCCCAGTCCGCCGCCGTATACGGTAAAAACGGTGACACCCTGACCCGGCTCGTGGATTTTTTCCACACGCGCTCCAAGAAGCGCCGGAATCAGGGTGTCGCAGAAGCGTCGGAACAGATGAGCGTCCACAGTACGCGGGAAACGGGGGCTAGTTGCCCCGTACGTCTTCCCCCTCCTCTTGCCGCGCTTTGCACGAAACGCACAGGGTGGTGACGGGCCGCGCCTTCAGGCGGGCCACGCCGATATCTTCGCCGCATTCTTCGCAGACGCCGTAGACGCCGTCGTCCATACGTTTAATAGCCTCTTGAATTTTATGAATAAGACGGCGCTCGCGGTCACGGATGCGCAGAGTGAAGGAACGGTCGGACTCCGCCGTGGCCCGGTCGGCCGGGTCGGCGAAGGCCGCCTCGCCGTCCGTCAGCTCCTCCAGAGTGGAATCGCCCTTACGCTGGGCCTCTTCCAACATGGCGCGGAGCAGATTGCGGAAGTATTCAAGTTCTTCAGGGGTCAAGCTTCCTCCTCGCCGGGGCGGTGTTGGGCAAGCCGCCGCGACTTTTGTTAAGCCGAAGGAATATAAAACAGGAAAAGGGGAATGTAAAGGAATTAAACCACATGGTTGCCCCGCTTTCCCCCGCGCGCGGTCAGCCCGGTTGCGGGTTTCGGCGCGCTACCGGGCTTTCCACACCGTTTCCAGGGCGACAAGCATATCGTCGTAGGAGCAACAGCAACCCGACGTCGACAAGTCAGGGTTGCGGAACGCCAGGAACGGCACGCCGGCCGCCCCGGCCGCGTCGCGGTCGGTGGGGCTGTCGCCCAGAAACAGCGCGCGGCCCGCGGGCATCCCCCACTGGTCGAGCACCATGCGGGTTCCTGCGGGATCGGGTTTGGCCGGAGCCACGGCCGCCGTGATCACCGGGTCGAAATAGCCGGTCAGCCCACAGTGCTCCAGCAATTGGGGCATGGTGTCGAAACGGTTGGTATGGACCCCCAGCCGCAGACCGTGTTCACGGCAGGCGTCAAGCAGTTCGCGCAGCCCCTCGAACGGCGTCAGCAGGGGCATAATGTCGCGGGCATAGGAGATGGTTCGGGCCACTTCCCGCAGGGCGGGGCGCAGAGAAAGCGGAATAATGGCGTCGATGGCCTGCTCGGCGGTGCTCATGTGCACATAACGTTCCTGCTCGGGAGTGATGGGAGGCAGGCCCAGCCCCTCCCGCAGCAAATTGTAGTAACGGATGTTGGACGGACCGGAGTCCACCAACACCCCGTCGCAATCGAAAATAATGCCGTCCGGCCCGCCGCCGTATGCCTTATGCAAAGCGGCGACGAGGGACGCGGCGTCGAGGCAGGGTTCCGTGGTCATGCGGACTCCGGGTTACAACCAGGCGGAGGGATAGACAAAAAAGACGGCCCGCGTCGATTCCGGCACGGTCCACCCCCGACCCAGCGCCCGGCCCAGGGGGATGCGGGCGCCGGAAAAGCCTTCGGGCAGACGTTCCGCCCCCATCCAGGCATTTTCGTTTGTTCCCGCCGCCTGATCGGACGCGAGAGCGGCCAGAGTCGCGACCATGTCCCGATCCAGAGCCAGTACGGCCGTGTCGTCGGAACCGGCGACGGAGCGGGGCAGAAACACCGAGGCCGCCGCCAGCACGGAACGCCACGGCGGCAGAGACGCGCCGCCCGAAGCGACGCCGACAAAGTCCGCTTCCGGCACGACGCCCTCGCCCAGCAGCCCGGCCAGGGCGGACTGCCCCCGGCGCACGCGCTGTTCCAGTTCGCGCAGTTCCAGAACCTGTTTTTCCTGCAACCACGCCAAAAGCAGCGTCCGCTGCGCCGCCTGCCGTCCGGTTTCGTCATTCGCATCGACGGCGCGGTCGGAAGCGGATGAAAGCTCTCCCATCAGTTCGCTCAGGGCCCGGCGTTCCTCCGGCGACAAATCGTCGCCCGCGCCGAGCGCGCCAAGCGCGCTGAAGGCCGCAACCGGCGCTCCCCGGACGCCCTCCCGGCCTGCCCGTTCGAAATCGGCCAGACAGGCGGCCGCCTGATCCGGAGTCCAGGGGTAATCCGGCGCAAAAACTCCGCTTTGCGGCGGCCGGGGCAGACCGGGCCATAAAAAAAGCGTGCCCTCGGGCAAAGGACGCGGCGAAGCGGCCGCCAGTTCGGGATGCAAGCGGGGCAGGGCGAGATACGAAACAGCGGTATAGGGCATGGGAGCCTCCGTGCGGGGTATAGTAGGCATTCGCCCGCGTCGAGGCAATGGGCCTCCGGAGGCCCGCCTCCCGATAAAGACGGGGCCGCGGGCAGGTACGCGCTTGACCTTGCCGCCTTGGCCCCATATATATCAACAAGAACATTTGGAGGTTACCATGTTCGGTATCGGTATGCAGGAACTTTTGGTTATTTTGCTTGTGGTGGTCGTCATTTTCGGGGCCAAGCGCCTGCCGGAAATCGGCGGCGGCCTGGGCAAGGCCATCCGCAACTTCAAACAGGCTTCGTCCGAACCGGACGAAATCGACATCACTCCCAAAGACAAGAAAACAGGCGGCGACGACAAGCAGGCCTGATCTCCATCTTCCGACTGTCCGCCTTCCCGGCGCGGTCCGGGCGGGGCAAAAACGCGCGAGGAGCTCCCCATGATCGTGGAACAGATTTCCATCTTTCTTGAAAACAAGGCCGGTCGTCTGGTGGAAGTGACCAGGGCTCTGGCCGAGGCTCACATCAACATCCGCGCCCTGTCCCTGGCCGACACCTCCGACTTCGGCATTCTGCGCGTCATCGTCGACGACACAGAAAAGGCCAAGATGGTGCTCAAGGAACGCGGGCTTACCGTAGGGCGCACCAATGTGGTGGCCGTGGAAGTCAACGATCAGCCCGGCGGCCTCGATCACATTCTGGAAGTGCTCAGCGAAAAGAACATCAACGTTGAATACATGTACGCTTTTGTCCAGCGCGAAGGCAACAACGCCACCCTCATCTTCCGTTTCGACCGCACCGAACAGGCATTGGAAGTGCTTCAGCAGCACAATATTCCCATTCTGCCCGCCTCGCGCATCTGCGCGTAGCGCCGTGGGCAAAACGCGGCGGGCAGGTCCCCAAGCGTCGCGCTTTCGTCCCTGTCGCAGTTTGGACGGAAACAGAATTCCGGCACTTTCCTTTTCCGTATAAAGCCAATTGGGCAAAATATGTCAGCCTGTCAAAATTCCCGTGCGATTTCAGATCGTGCGGGAATTTTTCGTAGCGTCTTTAACGCGGTTTAAAACGAGAATACTCTTCCGAGTGCGGGGCAGGCGGTCGCCGCGAAGGCATAAGCGCCATTCATTGGCGCTGTTGGATGCCGAAGCGCGCGTGTCTTAAACTTTAATATTGTAAAATGTTAAAGTTAATCCGCTCTGGACAAAGCGCGTCATGAACTCTGCCCCATTCGGCGTGGGGTCGTCACATGGGCGCGAACAGCCCCTTGAGCAGAAACCAGGCGGGCGGCACCAGCAGCGCGGGCAGCAAGTTCAACGTCCGGCAATTCTTGATGTTGAGGATGGCCAACCCGGATGCCGCAATGAGAAAGCCGCCCACGACGGACAGTTCGGTCATGAGTTCCGGGGTGAGAAAGTCGGACAGCACCCCCGCGCCCCCGTAGATGCTCCCCTGCCAGCAAAACAACACCACGGCCGCGAAGGCGATGCCCGGCCCGTAGGTGGAGGCCAGGGCCATTGAGGTGACGAAATCCAAAGTGGCGTTGGTGAACAAGTAGGTGTTGTCGCCGTTCAACGCGCTCTGCATGGGACCCAGAATAGACAGAGTGCCCATGCAAAACAGCAAGATGGCGGTGGACAGCCCCTGGGCCAGATTGCCCGAGGAAAAGCGCCCGGTTAGCCGATTGAAGCGGCCCTCCACATCCAGCATGGTGCCGACGACCCCTCCCACGGCCAGACTGATGATGAACAGCACGGGAAAGACGCTGTGCGGCATGTTCTGCACCACGGCGTTAATGCCGAGACCGGTTGCCGCCAGGCCCATAGCCGTGAACAGAGCCTCCTGATATTCCGGACGGATGCCCCGACGCGCCACACTGCCGATAAGGCTGCCCGCCACAATGGCGCCCACATTGACCAGCGTTCCCAGCATAACCGCTTCCTCCCCCTGATGTCCGCGCGGGGAAAGGTTCCACGCGCTTGCGCTTTGAAAGCGCTCCAAACCGAGAAATCCGGACCGCAAAAAGTCCATGAAGAGGTTTTTAGCCTCCGCATGGACTTTTCGCGGTCTGTTCCGACGTTGGTTCCGGCGGGCACTACAGCCAGCGGAACATATTTTTCCAGGTGCCTTCCCGCTGTTCGCGGATGGCTTCAGACGTGCCTTCCCGGTAACGCAGGTAGGCGACTTCGCCCTTTTTGCGCGCGTATTCCGCCACATCCTCCACGTCGGGGAAGTTTTTGACCACGTTTTCGTAACGGGTCCAGGCCGCCTGATAGTTGCTCATGCTCCAGTACACGTCTGCGATATACACCTCGCGCTGGGCCAGCAACTTGCGGCAGGCCGCGATCTGCTCTTCGGCCTTGGCCGCGTATTCGGTATCGGGGTAGACCTGTTCGAGGCGATGGAAATACTCCAACGCCTCTTCCACCTGGGTAGCCGGACGGTCCACCGATATATATCCCTTCTGCAACGCCATGCCCAGTTGATACAGGACGTAGGGAATGGCCTCGTGCCGGGGATGCAGAGTTTCGAAATCACGGTAAGCCTCGGCGGCGCGGTCGTATTCCTTATCCAGAAAATACGCGTCGCCCAGCGAAAGTTCCGCCTCCACCGCATAGGGACTGAAGGGATAGTCGTCCTTGATGCGGGAATAATATTTGGCCGCCGCCACGTAATCCTTTTCCTGCATGGCGTCGTTACCGGCCTCAAAAATTTCCTGAACCGTATCATCGGGTACGGGCAGAAAATAACGGTCGATAATGCCGCAGCCGGACAGAAAAAGAGAAGCGACCAACAAAAGAGGCAGAAAGACCGATTTACGCATCGAGATGCTCCAAATAGGCCAAAGCCGCCGTGGCGGCGGTCGCTCCGTCTCCCACGGCGCTGCTGACCTGACGGCAATGCTTGGACCGTATGTCGCCCGCGGCGAAAATGCCCGGCAGATTGGTGGCCATTTCCGCATCGGTGATCACAAAGCCCCCGCCGTCCTGATTCAGAGAAGCAGGCAGCCAGGCGTTCATGGGCACCATGCCCACGTATACGAACACGCCCTCGACGGGAATGACGCGTGTGGCGCCGGTTTCCACATGGCGCGCAACCAGGGCTTCCAGGTTGTCCTTGCCCTGCAGTTCATCCACCACATGACTGGTGACCAGTTCGATCTTGTCCGGCATGGCCGCGATCTTGTCCTGATATACCTTGGAACCGCGAAAGCCCTCGCGCCGGTGAATAAGGTAAACCTTATTCACAATGCGCGACAGATACAGGGATTCCTCCAGCGCGGAGTTGCCCCCGCCCACCACGGCCACATCGCGGCCCCGGTAGAAATTGCCGTCACACACGGCGCAGTAGGAAACCCCCTTGCCCGTCAACCGGTCTTCGCCCGGAGCGCCCAACGCGCGATGATGCGCGCCCGAGCAAATAATCACGGTTTTCGCGGCCACGGGCTCTTCGCCCTCGGCCAGCAGCAGCCGATGCGTCCCGCCCGGTTCCGAACATACTTCCAGGCCGCTCACATCGCCGCGCAAACGTTCCACCGGATAGGCGTCCAGATGAGCCGAGAACAAATCGGCCAATTCCCAACCCTTGATGCCCTGGGGAAAGCCGGGGTAGTTCTCCACCTCGGCAGTGCTGAGCACCTGACCGCCGGGAGCCGCCTTTTCCACCAGCACCGTACTTACGCCCGCGCGCACCAGATAAAGGGCCGCCGTCAGACCGGCCGGCCCCCCACCCACGACGACGGCGTCGCAGGTTTTCATGACAGCGCCTTTTCCAGCATGGCCACGATGTTGGACTTGGCCACCCCGCCCGTTACCTGTTCCACCACTTCGCCGTTCTTGAACACAATCAGGGTGGGGATGGCGCGAATGGCGAAACGGCCGGGGGTGAGGGGATTTTCATCCACGTTCATCTTGGCCACCACCATGCGGTCGCCGTATTCGGAAGCCACTTCGTCGATAATGGGAGCGATGCCGCGACAGGGGCCGCACCAAGGAGCCCAAAAATCCACCAGCACAGGTTTGTCGGACTTGAGAACCATACTTTCAAACGTGGCATCGGTAACTTGAGCAGCCATTGTCGTCTCCTGTAAGTATTTGGTTAGGTCATTCGGCGGGCCCGCCGCCGTGGCCGTTAAACGACGGAATTCAAGCCTGAGGATTGTAGATATGAGCACGGAACCTGTCAAGACGGCTACGCGTTCTCTCACTCTCTCAGAATGGTTTGACTTTCAAAATTTATCAGGCCGGACACGATGTTCCTTCGCTCAAGTTTCACGTCTCCGCCGTCGCGGCCGAGTCTCGCTTCACTCGAGTCCGTCCGCCGTTTCAGAGTGAAGTTGCTCCGGAACCGATATCCGGCAACGCTCCGTCAGACTTTTCTCCAGTCCTCGGGGATGGCCCGGCCGCGCGGCACGGCGGACAGGTCCGGGCCGTGATACAGCCCCGCACGGGCCAGCAAAAGGCCGTTCCAGGCCACCATGACGCCGTTGTCCGTACACAGGGCCGGGGCGGGGACCAGCAGAGGAACGCTCCACTCGTCCGCCAATTCGCTAAAGACCCGGCGCACCACGCTGTTGGCCGCCACGCCCCCGGCCACCACCAGAGTGCGGGGGCGGAACAAAGCCGCCGCCCGCCGGGCCTTGATTCCCAGAGTTTCGGCCACGGCCAGCAGATACGAGGCGGCCGCGTCGCACAAAGCCTGCGGCGCTTCGCCCAGGCGCTCCCGGGCCGGAGCTTCGCCTGCGGGAAAACGGGCGTCGGGATGGGCGGCCAGCCATGCGGCTCCGGCGGTTTTCAGACCGCTGAAACTGAAATCAAGGTTGTCGTTGTGAATGTAAGGTCGGGGGAATAAGCGAGGGTCCGCCTCGCCCCGTCGGCCCAGGGCGTCCAGCAAAGCGCCGCCCGGATAGGGCAGTCCGGCCATTTTGGCGAACTTGTCGCAAGCCTCGCCCGCCGCGTCGTCCACGGTTCGCCCCAACGCGGTCAACGCCGTGGGGCCGTCCATGCGGTAAAGATGAGTGTGTCCCCCCGACACCAGAACGCCCAGAGCCGGAAAGGCCAGACGCTCTTCATCCGGGGGCAGGCCCGCCGCCAGCAGATGGGCGTGCAGATGGTTGACGCCGATGAGCGGCAGTCCCCGCCCCAGGGCAAGGGCCTTGGCAAAGGCCAGCCCCACCAGCAGGCTGCCCAGCAGACCGGGCCCCCTGGTCACGGCAATGCGATCCACGTCGTTCCAGGTCAGGCCGCTTGCCCGCCACAACTCGTCCAGCAGGGGGCCGATCAAACGGGCGTGCTCGCGCGACGCCAGTTCGGGCACCACGCCGCCGAACAGGGCATGCAAATCGGCCTGGGTGGCCATGACCGAGGCCGCCACGCCGTCGTCGCCCACCAGGGCCAGGGCCGTTTCGTCACACGAGCTTTCAACGCCCAGTACCAGCATGATCCGCCCCCGGTGGGGCCGCGCTTACGCCCGGCCGTGCTTGCGATAGATATTCGACACGCGATCCACGTCTTCGGGCGACCCGACGACCAGCGGCGTACGCTCGTGGATGGAGCGCGGCTTCTTGTCCAGAATGCGGCATACGCCGTCCGTGGCCTTGCCTCCCGCCTGCTCGGCAAGGAAAGCCATAGGCGCGGCCTCGTACATCAAACGCAGCTTGCCGCTCGGCTTTTTCGAGTCGGCCGGGTACAGAAAAATGCCGCCGTACAGCAACGTCCGGTGGAAATCCGCCACCAAGGACCCCACATAGCGCAAGGAATAGGGGTCGCCTTTATCCGGATGGCAGAAGCAATCCACGCATTCGCGCGTGGCTTCGTCCCAAAAGCTGTCGTTGGAAACGTTGACCGAATAAATGCTCCCGTGGGAGGCGATCTGGATGTCGGGGTGGGACAGCAGAAATTCCCCCACGCTGGGGTCCAGGGTAAAGCCGTGCACGCCGTGGCCCGTGGTATACACCATCATGGTCGAGGGCCCGTACAAAAAATAACCCGCCGCCACCTGCTCGCAACACGGACGCAACATGCGCTCGCCCCGGAAGGCGTCCGTAGCGCCCTCGCTCCGCCGGTAAATGGAAAAAATGGTGCCGATGCTGACGTTGACGTCTATATTGGACGAACCGTCCAGGGGATCGAAAAATATGATATAGCTGCCGTGGGAGCCGTTTTCGGGAATGATCAGCGGCTCTTCCAGCTCCTCCGAGCCCAGGGCGCAGACGGCTCCGCAGGTGCGCATCCGGTATACCAGGGTCTGGTTGGCGAACTCGTCCAGTTTCTGCACCCGCTCGCCCTGCACGTTGACTTCGCCGGTACCGCCCAGAATATCCACCAGCCCCGCCTGCTTCACATTGCGGGAAATAATTTTGGCCGATACGATAAGATCGTGCAGCAATGAGGTGAACTGTCCCGTGGCCTGGGGCGACCATTTCATTTGTGTGGCCAGCAAATGTTCCGTAACCGTGATTTCAGGCATGACGCGCTCCTTGCGGCAACCGAAGAAAAAGGAATGCCGGGTCTACGCGGCGGGCGTGGCGAACACCAGAGGCCGACCGCCCAGATAGCGGACCAGCCAGACGAAAGACCCGCTTTCGCCGGAGGCCGGTTCGACGATGCCGTGCGAACGCTTGGCAAGCAAAGCGTTCCAATCGGTACCGGCCAGCGGGGTATCCTCGTAAAACAGATCGCCGGACCACACCAGCACTTCGGGCGTACGGACCACCAGATCGCCGGGCGTGGACACATAGGGCAGCAACGAACGGAAATCAAAAGCGGCCACCAGCAGGGCCTGGAGTTCGGAACCGACCAGGAAGGGACGCGCCACCAGCACTTCGGGCCCCAACGGCGTGTCCTGCACCGCGGCGCGCAGAGCGCGGGGCGTGCTTTCAGGCGCGGGCTCCAGAAGGGGCGTATAGTCAAGCTGTTTGAGAGACATGGCCGGTTCGGCGGCGATGACGGCGCCGGCGGCGTCGGTCAAGGTCAGGCCGGACAACCAGGGAAAACGGCGCAAAAGTTCGTCGACGGCGGCCTGATCAGGCACCGTGCCCAGGGCTTCCAGGGCCCGCTCCAGGCCGGTCAATTGCTCGTCCACAGCCATCAGACGGGAGGCAAGACGGCTGTCGGCCCGGGACAGGCCTGCCGGGTCGGACAGATCAAGCTTGGCCGGTGTATTGACGTGAGCGTAATAGAAGCGGCGGCTGCTCTTCCAGGCCTGGGTATCGGTCAGACCGCACCCGCTCAGGGGCAATATCAGGCCGAACGAAGCCACGGCCGCCAACGCGGCCGTGGAAACAAAACGAATACGCACAAACGTCTCCTGTGACGAACCCGCCCTATTGACGGGCCTTGGTTTCCAGACGGACCGCCAGTTTTTCCAGCAGGTCCAGCATACCGTTCCGGGCGGAAGGCACGGTTCGGGCCGGAGCCGAAGCCGAAGCGCGGGACACGGGGGAAGCTCCTCCCTCCGCGCCGAGACGCGTCCGCAGGTCCTCCAGCCGACTCGTCAGAGCGGCGCGGTCCTCGGGCCGACACGAGACCAGAAGCTCCTCGTAAATATCCGCCGCGCCGCGCACATCGCCCTGCTCGGCCAGAACCTCGGCCATGGAACGAGTACGCAAGGAACATTTTTCCTGTCCGTCACCGGGGATGAACGGCGACGCGGACGACGGCGTCGACAAAGCGTCGAAAGAAAAGGGCGAAGCGGCCTCCGATGAAATATCGGACGAAACGTCGTTTTGTCTGTCCGGCGAACTATCCTCGGCGGCAAAGATAAGGGGCAGGTCGTCGAAGCGGGGAGCGGATGTCGCCGCCGGAGACGCATTCGGCGACGCGGCGGCGTCCCGTCCGGCCGGACTTGCGCGCAGGGCCTTCAATCCCGCGGCCAGGACATCGGCCAGGGTAAGCCCTTCGTGACGGAACAGGGCGCCCAGAAAGCCCAGGGAAACAGCCAGATCGGCCGAGCCGCCCGCCGACGCGCTGACATCGCCCCATGCTTCCCAAAAATCGGGGTGCGAACGGAACAGGCCCGCCAGACGCGCCACTTCCCCCCCACACGCGGCGTGCTCGCCGCGCTTGTGCAGCACGTCGATGAGCAGCAGGCGGGCTTCCATGAATTCGGGATGCCGCCCCAGACCGTCCCGCAACACGGACACGGCTTCGTCCGCGCGGTCCAGTTCCAGCAACAGCCGGGCATACGGCAGAAACACCTTGGAACCGGGTTCAAGGTCCAGAACCTCCCGGTACCAGGCCGCCTTTTCCTGGCCCGCCGCCAAGCCTCCGGCGACGCCCGAACAGGTCGCCATGTCACTGGCGCTCGTCATCGGTTCCGGCTCCTGCCCATGTCGAGTCCTCCGGCCTTGCCTCGTCGAACAGATAGAGAATTTCGTTTTTGCGCACGTAATTGAGGCGCTGGCGTATCATCTTTTCCACATAGCTGTCGTCGGTCTGCAACAGCCGTATTTCCCGGCTCAAATCCGCCCGTCGCTTGTCCAGATCACGCAATTCGGCCGTCAACTGCCCCTGTCGGGACTTCAGGGCGCGCCAGGCCGACACGCTCTGGTCCCCCCACACCAGACGATAGGCCAAGGTGGCGTTCATAACCAGCGCCAGCGCCAATATGGCGGCCTTCCAGAAAAAAGAGACGGGAGAGGCGCTTTTGCTCATGGAACCCCGACGATGACCGTTTATTTTGTTGTCCGTGCCGCCCGGAGCGGACGGACGCCATATCAACTATTCGGCGTGGCCGTGCTGGCCTGTTGTTCGGCGGCCCAGTCACGGAAAAATCGATAAAAATAGTTTATCCCCGACACTACCGTGAGAAGCAAGGCAATGTAAAGAATAAAAATTCCCAACTGCTGCATAGGCATGCCATACAGAGGAAAGTGCACCAGCAGAGGCACCAGAGCCACGATCTGAAGCACGGTTTTCAGCTTGCCGTAACGGTCGGCCGCGATAATCATGCCGTTGTCCGCGGCCACGGCCCGCAGCCCGGTCACAGCCAGTTCGCGGATGACGATGACGATGGCGATCCAGGCGGGAACCCAGCCGAGCCCCACCATCTCGATGAGCACCGAGCAAATCAGCAGCTTGTCCGCCAACGGATCGAGGAATTTGCCGAAATTAGTGACAATACCCTCGCGACGGGCGATATAGCCGTCGAGAAAGTCGCTGAACGCCGCGAGAATAAATAAAACGGCCGCCAGCCAGCAGGTGACGCGGCCGGGGAAGTGAATGAACAACAGAATGGGCAGAATGGCTCCGATACGCAGTAACGTAATGCGATTGGCCCAATTCAGCTCTTTGATGCCGCGCATGGAAAACGAGAACGCCATGACCCCACTCCTGCTTGCAGACGGACGCTGTTCCCTCCCCTACCATAAACCGTACGGAAGGGGCAAGGCGGACGGGGGGGGCGGACCGGGGCGGTCGTCTTATAAAGCCCCTCCCCCGCGGGGGCGAAAAGACGTCGTCCGGCGCGGCTCAACGCCCCGTCGGCTCGTCTCCGTCCGTCCGGTTCCAGCCGTAGCTGCCCACCAGGTCCACAAAGGCCACGGGGCCGCAGTCGCGCACGGCCAAATCAAGGCCGTGCCGGACGACCCGCACCAGGCGCTGCGCGCCCCGTCGCTTGCCCACGGGGATGACCAGCACGCCGCCGTCCGCGAGCTGCTCGGTCAAAGCCTCCGGTATGCCGGGGCCGCCGGCGGCCACAATGATGCGATCGAAGGGGCCCATGTCCGGCCAGCCCAGGGTGCCGTCGGACAATAGGGTGCGTATGGTGTGCAGGCCCAGGCGGCCGAAGCGTTCGCGCGCTTCCAGATACAGGGGGCGCAGGCGTTCCACGGTGAATACGGTCAGCCCCAGGGCGTGCAGCACGGCAGCCTGATAACCGGACCCCGTGCCCACCTCCAGTACGCTCAGGCCGGGCCGGGGCTCCAGCATCGAACACATGAGGGCCACGATATAGGGCTGGGAAATGGTCTGACCGTGCCCGATGGGCAGGGGGCGATCGTCATAGGCCGTAGGCGCCAGAGCTTCGGGCACAAACAGGTGACGGGGCACCTCGCCCATGGCCCGCAACACGGCCGCGTTCGCAACGCCCCGGCCTGCGATCTGGTCGCGCACCATGCGTTGACGGGGAATGCGGTAATCGAGGGAAACGGGGCTCATGGCCGCAAACTCAACCAAATTACCCGGCGCAAGTCAATCTCCGCTCGGCGCGAGGCTTCATGCGCAGGCGGCGAAACCGCCCCAGAATGATGACAAACCCCGCTCTGCGGAGTTTGCGCCGTCCAAGCCGCCAAGCGGCTTGACGGAAAGGCACGAAAATCGCTCGTTTAACGGCGCGGCAAAGCCGCGACCTACTCGCAATTTTCGGGCTGCTGACTTTATCAGCAGCCTGAGGCGGCAAAGCCGCCCCCATCCACCAAAAAGACAACGGGCATCGGGCCGGGTCGATGCCCGTCGACCGATTGCGCGACACTCAGGCCGCCCCCGATCCGACTCCCCCCGAACGCCTATTTCACCTTTTCCCATCCTTGACTTGGGACCGGGGTATGCGACACTATATCAGACAATAGATTCAAGATTTCGCCGGGCCGCCGTCGAGGCCGTCCCGCTCCCGCACGGCAGGCTTGTCCGGCGTTCCCATCCAAACCGGAGGGCATAGTATGGTTTCCGTCGCCGACCTCATGACCGATACCGTGTTCACCCTGCAACCCACCGACACCCTCAGCGACGCCCGTTCGCTCATGCATCTGGCCAAGATCCGCCATACGCCCGTCACCGACGACGAAGGCAATTTCGAAGGCCTGATTTCCAACCGCGATCTTCTGGCCTGCACCATTTCGCGCCTGGCTGAAATCGATGCGGCCGTGCAGGAGGAAATCGATACCGCCATCCGCGTCACGGACGTCATGCGCCGCGACGTGGTGTGCGTGGCGCCCGAAACCTCGTTGCGGGAGGCGGCCCAGTTGCTGTACGATCACAAGTACGGCTGTCTGCCCGTGCTCAAGGGCCGCAAACTTGTGGGCATCATCACCGAAGCCGACTTCCTGCGCCTGGCCATCGCCCTTCTGGACGGCGCGGCCTGCCGCTGACCCGAGCCCGCCGCATATCCCGGCAGCTTATTTCATTGTTATGGAGCATATTCATGGGTAAAAGCAAATCCGGCCTGTCCTCTCTGGTGGCGCTGATCTTTCTCGGCGCCGTGGCGGCGGGCGCGTATATGCTGTTGCGCGATCTCAACGGTCCCGTCGTGACCGTTTCGCCGGAAACTTCGCGGGTCGGTCCCACACAGGACCTTACCGCGCATATCGTCGACCCCTCGGGGGTACGCCTTGTGATCGTCACGGTACGACGCGGCCCGCAATCCCTGGTGGTGCTGAATCAGGAATTCGACGACAAGGCTCCCGAACGCGACGTGACTTTCAACCTCAAGGACGCCAAGCTCCCCGAAGGGGCCTTCGATCTGGAAATCAAAGCCTACGACGGTTCGTACGCCGGGTTCGGCAAGGGCAACAGCGCCACGCTTACCCTGCCCATGCGTCTCGATTCCCAGCCGCCGCGCATCGCGGTCAAGACCGTGCCCCCGGGCATCCGACGCGGGGGCAGCGCGCTCATCGTGTATACGGTGTCCGAGGATGTGAGCAAAACGGGCGTCAAAGTGGGGGACCATTTCTTCCCCGGTCATCGCCAGCCGAACGGGGGCTATGCCTGCCTTTTCCCCTTCCCCTACACCATGACCACGGCCGACTTCGCGCCGGAGATCATGGCCCGTGACATGGCGGGCAACGTGACTTCCAGCCGTCTGCTGGTCAACGCCCAAAACCGGACCTTCAAGGCCGACACCGTGACCATCGGGGATCGGATGCTGACCCTCAAGGCCGATGAACTGGCCAATCTGTGCCCGGAAAAAACCACCACACTCGATCAGTATATTTGCGTCAACAACAGGGTTCGGGTGGAAAACGACGCCAAACTGCTGGAACTGGGCCAGACCACCAACCCCGTCTTTGTGTGGGAAGGAGCCTTCCAGCGCCTGCCGCGCTCGGCGGTCAAAGCCAACTTCGGCGACTTCCGCACTTACATGCTCAACGGCCAGAAAATCGACGAACAAACGCACACGGGCCTGGACCTGGCTTCCGTGGCCCGTGCCGATATCCCGGCCGCGCAGGCGGGGCGGGTCGTTTTTGTCGATTACCTGGGCATCTACGGCAATATGGTGCTCGTCGACCACGGCCTGGGACTCATGACCCTGTATGCCCACATGAGCGAAACCCAGGTCAACCCCGGCGACGAGGTCAAGGCGGGCCAGATTCTGGGCAAAACCGGCACCACCGGCATGGCGGTGGGGGATCACGTGCATTTCGGCGTGCTGGTAGGCGGCATTCCCGTCACCCCCATTGAGTGGTTGGACGCCAAGTGGGTGCAGAGCAACATCACCCGCCGACTCAACACGGCACTTTAAGCCATGACTCGTTCCGTACCGTGAAATGAGCCCCGTCAAGCCGCCGGAGCGGCTTGACGGGAAGGCGCAAAAAGCGCTCACGCAACGGGGCCTGACCACGCTTGACGCACGCAGGCCCATTACCCGGGGTTGCCGGTCCATCTCGGCAACCCGTTTTTTGGAGCTCTTCGTCATGCGCTACACCATCGCCCCCGCCGTGTTCGAACGCTATCCTCTTTTCCGCCGCGCCGTGCTGGTGGCGCGGGGTGTGGACAACAGGCGCGAACTTTCCGAAGTCGCAGCCCTGCTGCGCGACGCCGAGGCCACGGCCCGCCGCGACGAGCTGGCCGACTTCAAAAATCACCCGGCCCTGGCCGCCTGGGCGGATGTTTTCCGGTCCATGAACCTCAACCCCAACCGTTACCCGCCCTCGGTGGTCAATCTGATCAAACGTACCCGCAAAGGCACGGATCTGCCCTACGTCAATACGTTGGTAGCCTTGTTCAACTGCGTCAGCCTGCGCCATCTGGTGCCCTGCGGCGGGGACGACCTGGACGCGGTGACCGGCGATCTGCGTCTGGACTTCGCCCGGGGAGACGAATGCTACGTGCCCCTGGGCCGGCCCGACACGCTGGAACATCCGCCCGTGGATGAAATCGTCTACATGGACACGGGCAACAAGGACGTGTTTTGCCGAGCCTGGTGCTGGAAAAACGGCGACCGCAGCAAACTGCTGCCCTCCACCACGCGGGCGGCCATCAACGTGGACGTTATGAGCGCCGACGGAGAGGCCGCCCTGGCCCCCATCGCGGCCGAACTGACGGGCTGGCTGACGCGCTACGCCGGGGCCGAGGTCGAATGCCACATCATGAGCCCCGACCACAACGAGTTCACTCTGGCCTGAAAGCCGAAATACCCGCCGCCGGAGTTTTTCATGTCCGATTCCCCCGCCATATCCGTCATTGTGGCCGACATCACCACCCTGCGGGTGGACGCCGTCGTCAACGCCGCCAATGAAAGTCTGCTGGGCGGCGGCGGGGTGGACGGGGCCATCCACCGCGCGGCCGGGCCGGGGCTGCTGGCCGAATGCCGCGCCCTGGGCGGCTGCGCCACAGGCGACGCCAAAAGCACCGGCGGCCACGGCTTGCCCGCGCGGTGGGTCATCCACACCGTGGGCCCCGTGTGGCGGGGCGGCAACCGGAACGAGGCGACACTGCTCGCCTCGGCCTACCGCCGCTCCCTGGACGAGGCCGACCGCCTGGGCGCGACCAGCGTGGCGTTTCCCGCCCTGTCCACCGGCGTGTACGGCTATCCCCGCGAAGCGGCCGCCATTGTGGCCGTGACCGCCGTGCGCGCCTGGCTGCACGGCCATCCGGCTTCGTCCGTGCGCTCCGTCGTGTTCTGCTGCTTTTCCGAAGCGAGCGCCGAGGCCCATCGCCGGGCCCTGGCCGAGATACCCGCCGCTTCGCGCTGAACGCCGCCCGGCGCGGCCGCCCTCCGTTCCCGACGCGCCGGGCATCCGCGGCGCCGGGGGCTTCCCCCCTGAAAAGAGAATCCGTACGGGGTTTTCTTGTCTTTTCAGGGGGCAGGCCTTATATTGACGGCTTGTCCCCCTTGCCAAGGAGTCCGTCATGCCCCACAAAGGGCCGCATGTTTCCATTTCGGCCGCGTTCGTGGTCAACCGTATTTTGCGCATCAACCTCGACGAATATGAAAACTGGCCCGACGCCGTGCGCGAGTTGGCCGCCGAAATCGCCGAGGAACTCTTTTTGGTGGCCTACAATCCCTTCATCTCCCCGGCCACGGTCAAAGCCAGCGTGGACGCCCGCTTCCGACAAGAATCCCAGGCTCTGGCCCACCAGTACGCCACCAGCATCGGCGAAGGCATCACCATGTTCTGGAGCGCCTACGACGCCGAAGCGGCCTTCCGCAAGGAACTCATCGTCCGCCTGGCCGAGGTCATGCCCGCCGACTGCGTGATCACCCGGCCCGGCTCGCTGGTTGAAGCCGCCACCGACGCCACGGACCTGCGTATGGAACTGCCTCTGCTGGTGGTCGAGCCCGCCACGGCCGAACAGGCGGCCGCCCTGGTACGCCTGGCCAACGATATGAAGTTCGCCCTCATCCCTCGGGGCGGCGGCTCGGGCATGACCGGAGGCGCGGTGCCCGCGCGCAAGCGCACGGTCATCGTCAACATGACCCGCCTCACCGCCATGAGCGTGGACGCCGAGCGCCTGACCATGACTTGTCAGGCCGGGGTCATCACCCAGGACGCCATCGACCGCGCGGCCAAGGACGGCCTGCTGCTCACCGTCGATCCGGCCTCCAAGACGGCCTCGACCATCGGCGGCAACGTGGCCGAAAACTCGGGCGGCCCCTTCGCCTTCGAATACGGCACCACTCTCGACAACCTGTTGTCCTGGAACATGGTCACCCCCACCGGCGAACTTATTGAAGTGGTCCGGACGAACCATCCCCGCCACAAAATTCTGCCCGACGAAAAGGCTGTCTTTGAGGTTCGGGATCAGTCGGGAGGCATGCGCAGCGTGGTGGAACTGCGCGGCGACGAAATCCGCCTGCCCGGCCTGGGCAAGGACGTGACCAACAAAGTGTTGGGCGGCCTGCCCGGCATGCAGAAAGAGGGCGTGGACGGCATCATTACCGAGGCGACCTTCATTGTGCACAAAAAACCCGCCTTTTCGCGGGTCATGGTGCTGGAATTCTTCGGCCGCTCCATGCGGCCCGCCGCTGTGATCATCGGTGAAATCGTGGCCCTGCGCGACCGTATCCGGGGCGAGGGCGACTACGTGCGCGTGTCGGCGCTGGAAGAGTTCAACGTCAAATACGTGCAGGCCATCGGCTATCAGCGTAAATCTCTGCGCCACGAGGGCGATCCCATTTCCGTCATTTTGGTTCAGGTGGACGGCGACGACGAATACCTGCTGGATCAGACCGTCAACGAAATCGCCGCCCTGGTGGGCGACAACGAATTCGTGGCCGCCACCATCGCCCGGGACGCCAAGGAGGGCGAACTGTTCTGGGAGGATCGCCACAAACTGTCGGCCATCGCCAAGCGCACTTCGGGCTTCAAGATGAACGAGGACGTGGTCATCCCCATGGACCGCATGCCCGACTTCGCCCTGTTCCTCGAACGCCTCAATCTGGGCATGAGCGCCGCCGCCTACCGCCACGCCATGCAGGAAGTGGGCCGCCTGCCGGGCTTTCCCATGGAGGACCGGGATTTCAACCGCGAATTCTCCCTGGCCTCGCGCATCGCCCAGGGCGACGACCCCGCGCAGGACATGACGGACGACGAACTGGCCGCCCGCGCCGGGAACTTCCTGCGCGGCCTGGAGGAAAAATATCCTCGTCTGGCCTCCAAAATCGCTAAGATCGCGGACTACATGCGCGCCAGCCGTATCGTGGTGGCCAGCCACATGCACGCGGGCGACGGCAACTGTCACGTGAACATTCCGGTCAACTCCAACGACCCGCTTATGATGGAGCAGGCCGAGGAGGCCGCCATGCAGGCCATGGCCATGGCCCAGGAAATGGGCGGCGCGGTGTCCGGCGAACACGGCATCGGCATCACTAAAATATCCTTTCTGGACAAGAGCAAGATGGACGCCCTGCGCGAGTTCAAGGCCCGCGTGGACCCGCGCGACATCCTCAACCCCGGCAAGCTGGTGCAGCGCCAGTTGCCCGTGCGCCCCTTCACCTTTTCCTTCAACCGGCTCATCGAGGATATCCGCCAGAGCGGCCTGCCCGACAAGGAACGCTTTATCCGCCTGCTGTCCACGGTGCAGACCTGCACCCGCTGCGGCAAATGCAAGCAGGTGTGCCCTATGGTTTACCCCGAGCGCTCCTACCAGTACCATCCCCGCAACAAAAATATGGTGCTCGGGGCCATCACCGAGGCCATTTACTACGCCCAGGTGACCAAGGGCAAACCCGACCCCTCCCTGCTGGAGGAACTGCGGCAGATGGTGGAGCACTGTACCGGCTGCGGCCGCTGCACATCGGTGTGCCCGGTCAAAATCGAATCCGCCGAAGTGGCTCTGGCCATGCTGGCCTTCCTCAAAGAGGAGGGCATGGGCGGCCATCCCATCAAAAGCCGGGTGCTCAACTGGCTGTCCCACGACCCGGCCGGGCGCGTGCCTCGGGCGGCCAAAGCGGCGGCCCTGGGACAAAAGGTGCAGAACCGGGTCATCGGCCTGGTGCCGCGCATGTGGCGCGAACGCATCGAAAGCCCTCTGTTCTCGGGCAAGGGGCCGGAAATGGGCATGGCCAACCTGTACGAGGGGCTGCGCCTGGACAGGGGCGGCTTTTTCCTGCCTGCCGGGCCGGCGGACGGGGGCGAGCACGAGGCCGTGCTCTACTTCCCCGGGTGCGGGGGCAGTCTGTTTTACCGCCGCATCGCCCTGGCCACCCTGGCCCTGCTCATGCGCGCGGGCGTGCCCGTGGTGGTGCCCCGCAAGCACCTGTGCTGCGGCTATCCTTTGCTTTCCTCCGGGGCGGACGGCAATTACCGCGAAAATCTGGAACGCAACCGCGCCTATCTGGCCGAATATCTGACCGAGGCCCGGCAGGCGGGTTTCGCCGTCCGCAGTGTGGTGACGGCCTGCGGCTCATGCCGCGACAGCCTGTCCCGCCATCAGTTGACGGACCCGGACGGTCGGGCCCTGGCCCAGCGCGACATCGTGCAACTCTTGGCGGACAAGTTGCCCCTGGAGAGAACTCTCAGCGGCGAACGGCTTATCTACCACGCCTCCTGCCATCCCGAATGGTCCGGGGTGCAGGCCGTCAAGGGCGGAGGCAAAACCGCGCGCGCCCTGGAGCGACTTACCGGAGCTTCCATTCTGCTCAACCCCGGCTGTTGCGGCGAATCCGGCACCGGCGCCTACACCTCGCCCGGCATTTACAACGCCCTGCGCGAACGTAAGCGCGGCCGCCTGCAAACCGCCCTGCTCGGCTACGAAGCTGAAGCGCCCATTCTGGTGGGCTGTCCCTCGTGCAAGCTGGGCATCGCCCGCACGCTGCTGACCATGAAGGAGGACCACCCCGCCCGGGGCGCGCGGAGGCAGGCCCACACCGACGGCGCGGCGGTTCCGCCCGAGGTGGATACCCATCGTCCGGTGCTGCATAGCGTGGAATGGCTGGCCCAAGTCCTGCTGGGCGACGACTGGCTCCACAGGTTCCGCAAGCAGGCCCTGAAAATCGACGCCGACGGACTGCGGCTGGTGGATATGGCAAGCTCCGCCCCCGCGTCGCTCGCGCCCCCGACGCCGGACGACGCGGCGTTGCAGCCTTAAACAACGTCTTCGGAAGAGAGGGGCGCCTCAGGCGCCTCTCAGACTGATGACAAACCCCGCCTTGCGGGGGTTGCGCCGTCTAAGCCGCAAAGCGGCTTGACGGAAAGGCACGAAAATCAGTCGATTACGGCGCAGCAAAGCCGCGACCTGCTCCTGATTTTCGGAGCTGCCGACTTTATCGGCAGCCTC
>UQJT01000015.1 GCA_900541395.1 uncultured Desulfovibrio sp. | reverse complement strand
GGGCGGGGAAGGGCGTTTGACGCTGTGCCCCGCGTATGCAGGGCTGCATGTGGAGGCGGGGGGGTATTTCCGGCAGGCGCACCTGATGCGGAGCGCGTTTGCCGTCCCCCTGACGGGCCTGTGCTGTCGCCGGGAAACATTCGAGCGTCTGGGCGGCTTTGATGCGGCCTGCGGCGATCTGGCCGACGCGGATTTCTGTCTGCGGGCGCTGAACGGAGACGGGTTGCGCTCCGTGGTGCTGCCCGACGCGGATTTTCTCACCCCTCGTGTCGAAGTCCCCAGAGTGGCGGGCGAAATTTTTGCCGCGCGTTGGTCCGGCCTGCTGCGGGAAAGCCCGCCCTTCCAAAACCCCCATCTGCTGTGGACGCCGGGAGGCTGGCAATTGCGGCCTCCCGGCGTGTGAGGTGAAAACGTCCGTCAGGCCAGCATGGCCTTCAGGTCCGCTTCCGGCGTGGTGATGGGGGTCAGTTGGTAGCGTTCCCCCAGCAGCTTCAGCACGCCCGGCGACAGGAAAGCGGGCAGCGAGGGCCCCAGGCGCATGTTCCGGATACCGAGATAAAGCAGGGAAAGCAGAATGCACACCGCCTTTTGCTCATACCACGAGAGCACCATGCTCAACGGCAGATCGTTGACGCCGCAACCGAAGGCTTCGGCCAGAGCGCCCGCCACTTTGACGGCTCCGTAGGCGTCGTTGCATTGCCCCATGTCCAACAGCCGGGGAAGGCCGCCCACGGTGCCCAGGTCCAGGTCATTGAAGCGGTATTTCCCGCAGGCCAGGGTCAGGATCACGGTATCCTGAGGAGCCTGCCGCACGAATTCGGTATAGTAGTTGCGGCCGGGCCGGGCTCCGTCGCAGCCGCCCACCAGGAAAAAGCGGCGGATGGTTCCCGCCTTCACCGCTTCCACAATTTTATCCGCCACCGATAATACGGTTCCGTGGCCGTAGCCGGTGGTGACGCTGGTTCCGCCGTTGACGCCGCTCAGAGTTCGATCTTCGGGATAACCGCCCAGTTCCAGGGCCTTGGCGATAAGCGGACTGAAGTCCTTGTCCTCTCCGATGTGGGTTGCGCCGGGGAAGGACACCACTCCGGTGGTGAACACCCGGTCGGAATAGCTTGCCCGGGGCGGCATCAGACAGTTGGTGGTGAACAGCACCGGAGCGGGCAGCCCGTCAAATTCCTTCTGCTGGTTTTGCCAGGCCGTGCCGAAGTGCCCCCTGAGGTGCGGGTAGGCCCGCAGTTCCGGGTAACCCAGGGCGGGCAGCATTTCGCCGTGAGTGTAAACGGCCACGCCCTTGTCCTTGGTCTGTTCCAACAGCAGATGCAGATCGTGCAGATCGTGGCCGGTTACCACGATAAAAGGCCCTTTGGCCACCGTCATGGATACCGTGTTCGGCGCGGGGGTGCCGTAGGCTCCGGTGTTGGCCTCATCCAGGATTTCCATACAGTGCAGGTTGACGCGCCCGGCCTCCAGCGCCAGTTCAAGCAGCTCCTCCACGCTGTGGTCTTCGCCCACGGCGGCCAGCGCCCGGCGCAGGAAGGCGTCGGTTTCGGCGTCTTCCTTCCCCAGGACGCGGGCGTGCCAGGCATACGCCGCTATGCCGCGCAGGCCGAACAGCAACAACGATTTGAGAGAACGGATATCCTCGTCCGGCTCTTTCCACACCCGTTCCATGGCGTAAGCCGCTTCATCCCGTCCGTTCGTCTGCGCGCGGATGTGGGCGCGGGCGTCGTCGGTCAGCTTCCGGATGAACTCGCCGTCGAAGTTGACGTTGGTCAGGGTGGCGAACAAGCCGTCGCGGATGACCCCCAGGGCCGGGGAAGGCAATTCGTTCGCCGTGCGGGCCAAGGTAATGAGCGTACCGGTCAGCTCATCCTGCAGATCGGCCACCTCCGCGCTTTTGCCGCATACGCCGGCACGCCCGGCGCAGCCGGTGTGATTGGCCGTCTGTTCGCATTGATAACAAAACATGGGAATCTCCTTGGGAAAAGGTTGAGGAACAAAACGACTCACTGCTCAAGGACTCGTCCGTCGGTAGTCAGCACCGCCACACGCAGAGGCAGAACCTTCCCGCTGGCCGCCAGGGCGCGCCGGGCGGCCTGTTCCAACCCGCCGCAACAGGGCACTTCCATGCGGGCTACGGTCAGGCCGATTACCTCGTTGTCGCGCAGAATGGCGGTCAACTTTTCGGCATAGTCCACTCCGTCCAGCTTGGGGCAGCCGATAAGGGGCGCCCGGCCGCGTATGAAATCGTCATGAAACGCGGCATGGGCGTAGGCCGCGCAGTCCGCCGCCAGCAGCAGTTCCGCGCGGCGGAAGGCGGGCGCTTTGACCGGCGTCAGTTTAAGCTGCACGGGCCAGTGGAGCAGAGTATCTCCGCCGGCGGGGCGGACAGGGACCGGAGACAGGGCGGAAGCGGCCCGTTTGGCCGCCAGGACGGCCGCATGGTCGTAGGCGGGTGCTTCGCGCTCCTCAAAGGCTATGGCTCCGGCCGGGCAGGCGGGCAGACAGTCGCCCAGTCCGTCGCAATAGTTTTCCCGCAGTAGCCGGGCCTTGCCGTTTTCCAAGCCTATGGCGCCTTCGTGGCAGGCCGTGACGCACAGGCCGCAACCGGTGCAGGCCCCTTCGTCGATGACGATGATTCTGCGTTTCATGGATCTCCTTCCGAAGCCCGAAAATGCTCGCTGCATGCGCCGGACGCCGGCGCGCGAGGGGCTCGTGACATGCAGAGTACTGGACGTGGACGAAAAAGTATGTTGTTTTTCCAACAAAAAGTCAGGTTAGAGTGTCGCAACGTCGACAGTTTTGAAAATCCGTCGTCGGTCGCGACTGACATCTGCTCTCTTTACCCGCCCGAGGATAGGCATGGACCGGGAAATTTTAAAAAAAATTCCGCTTTTTCGCAGTGTTTCACCGGAAGAAGCGGAACGTATGCTCGGCTGCCTGAACGCCGTGCGCCGCCGTTATGAACCGGAGGAACGCATTTTATGGGCCGGACAGGCGGCCGAGCGCCTGGGCGCGGTGCTGGAGGGAAAAGTTCAGATCATCCGGGAAGACGAGGACGGCACCCGGACCATCCTGGCCGGAGCGGGCCCCGGAGAGTTGTTTGCCGAGGCCTTCGCCTGTGCGGGCGGGGCGACGCTGCCTGTCTCGGTCCTGGCCATGACGCCCTGCGAAGTCCTGCTTATCGAACCCGGTCGCATTGCCACAGGGTGCTCGGCCACCTGCGCCTGTCATTCCCGGCTGATCGCCAATATGCTGACTGTGCTGGCGGATAAAAACCTGTTCCTCAACCGTCGCCTGGGGCACCTGAGCAAACGAAGCACGCGAGACAAGTTGCTGTCCTATCTGGAGGAGCAAGCGGCAGGACGGGCGGACGAGTTCACCATTCCCTTCACTCGGGCCGAGCTGGCCGATTATTTGTGCGTGGAACGCAGCGCCATGTCCACGGTGCTCTCCCGCCTGAGGGCCGAGGGCTTGGTCGAAACCCGCGGCCGACGCTTCAGATTGCACACGCATCCCCATTAATCGACGGAGCCGCGAGCGTAGCGAGCTTGGAGCCCTCCCCACCGCGTGGAGCACGGCATGGAGGGGGCGAGGAGCGGCCCAATGTCTCGCATACGCGCTGACGCGCGTGCGCCATTCGGCCGCTCGCCGTTCAGCTTCATACGCACGCGGCCAAGCCGCGATGCGCCTTCGCGGCGTGCTCCACGATCGCTGATGCGCGTGCTTCCGGCGGTTGATGGAAGAAAAAAGTCTCGAAAGCCAGGGGTAGAGAAAATTTAAAAAAACGGGTAAAAAGCCGGGGTGATGCGGGTGATGCCCGCGTCCGTTCCCATCTTCCGCCCCATCGGCCCTCTCAAGGATATATTCATGACCATGCCCGACCGTCGCCTTTTGCTCCATATCAACTGGGGATTGGTCATTTCGGCCCTGTTGCTGTTTGTGGTGGGCATCGTCAATCTGTATTCGGCCAGCGGCGTGCGCGTGGAGGACGGCATCAGCCTGTCGCCTTACTACCAGAAACAACTTATCTGGGGGCTGATGGGGCTCGGGGCCATGATCGCCTGCACACTGATCAGCTATCGCCAGATTGAGCGTATGGCCGTGCCCGCCTACGTGACGGTCATCATTCTGTTGTGTCTGGTGCCGTTTTTCGGCAAAACCGTATACGGGGCCAAGCGCTGGATCGATCTGGGCTTTCTCAACCTTCAGCCCAGCGAACTGGCCAAATTCACCGTCCTGATCATGGGGGCCAAGGCCCTGTCCAAAAACGGCGAACCCCTGGGCTGGAAGCGCCTGGGCGCGGTGTTGTGCATCGGACTCGTACCGTTTGCGCTTATCGTCCGTCAACCCGATCTGGGCACGGCGCTTACCGTGCTGGTGCTGCTCGGCGGCATGGTGCTGTTCCACGGCGTGAAATGGCGCGTGTTGCGCGTATGCCTGGTGGCGGTGCCTCTGCTGCTGCCCATGGGCTGGTTTGTGCTCCACGACTACCAGCAGGAACGTATTTTGACCTTTCTGGACCCCACGCGCGATCCGCGCGGCGCGGGTTATCATATCATCCAATCCCAGATCGCCATCGGTTCCGGCGAGCTGTTCGGCAAGGGCTTTCAGGCGGGAACGCAGAGCCAGCTCCGCTTTCTGCCCGAAAAACACACCGACTTCGCCATCGCCGTGCTGGGCGAGGAGTGGGGCTTTGCGGGCTGCATGGCGCTGGTGACGCTGTTCTGTCTGTTTTTGTGCGCCATTTACAACACCGTGCGCGACGCCAAGGATCGCTTCGGCAGCACCCTGGCGGCCGGAATCTTCTTTTATTTTTTCTGGCAGATCATCGTCAACATTGGTATGGTGGTGGGCCTGATGCCCGTGGTGGGTATGCCTTTGCCCTTCATCAGCTATGGGGGCAACGCCATGATGGTCAACTGCGCGCTCCTGGGTATTGTGCTCAACGTGTCCATGCGCCGTTTCGTATTCAAAGGATAGTCAACCATGTTGTCGGCAAGGAGTCGGTCTGTGAGCAAGGATGAAGTAAACGCCTACATGGGGGCCCGGACGGCCTATCAGGGCAAACTGACCTTTCAGGGCGCCGTGCACGTGGACGGTATGTTCAGCGGCGAAATCAGCTCCGACGGCGTGCTCCGCGCGGGTAAGGATTCGGTCATCGAAGGCAGCCTGGACGTGGGCGAACTGGAATTGTCCGGTTCCTTTACCGGCGAGGTGCGCGCCAAACGCCGGGTGTTGGTGCACAGGGGCGGCGTGCTGAACGGCACCATCATCAGCCCCGTGCTGGTGGTGGAGGAAGGGGCCGTGTTGGAGGGGGCGATCCACATACGTGAGCCCGTCGGAGGCGACATGCCCCTGCCGGGAGGGGCCGAAGCCCTGCCCGAAGGGGAGTGACGGCGGATACGAAATTCGTTCTTTTGCGCACAAGCCGCTGCATGGCGCGCCCCCAGCGCGTTTGCCGAGAAAGCGCGAAAAAAGCGCATAGGGCTTTGACAAGAGAAAAGAAAACAGTTAGAGACACTTCGATACGGCTCCCTAACAATTGCCGGGGACAGCGTTGATTGCGGCGCTTGCGCAAGCGCTGTCTCGTTGTGTACCGGCCGGAGGATTTTCAGCGTGATCAGCCTCGACATAACCCTCCTGTTCCAGTTGGTGAACTTTCTTGTCACTCTGGCGCTGCTCAACTGGCTCATCATCGGCCCGGTGCGGCGGGTCATGGCCGAGCGCCGCGCCCGCAACGACGGGCTTCGCGGCGATACCGGCAGCCTGAACGACGAGGCCGCCCGCAAGCTGGAAGCCTACGAGGCCCGCCTGCTTCGGGCTCGGGCCGAAATGGCCGCCGTCCGCGACGAAGCCAAGCAAGCCGGGGAAAAAGACGCTCAGGGTCGTCTGGAGAGCGCCGGTGAGGAAGCCCGCGTCATCCGACGCGAGGCCGCCGACCGTCTGCATGCCGAAAGCGCCGACGCCCGGCGCGAACTGGACGCGCAGGTGGGCGATTACGCGCGGTTGGCCGTCGACAAGCTGTTGGGCGCCTAGCGCCAGAAACACGTTCGCGTCCGTGCGGACGGGCCGGGCCTGCGGGCCTCGGCGGGATCATTGAGCGGCGGCCTGAGGCCGCACTGTTCAGGAAGGAGAACGGCGTGCGAATCAAAACCGTAATCATGACCTGCGCTCTGGTGCTGTTGACGACCGTGGTCGCCTTCGCGGAACCGGCCGAATTGGAGCACGAGGGGCTGCCCTGGGGCAACTTCGCTTTGCGCCTGGTCAACATTCTCATTTTCCTCGGTATTATCTGGTACGCGGCCGGGGGGCTGATCAAAAAGTATTTCGTAGGCCGCCGTGCCTCCATCATTACCGAGATGGAAGAGTTGGACCGCCTCAAAAAAGAAGCAGCCGCCCATCTGGCCGATGTGGAACGTCGCGTGGCCGGGGTGGAAGCCGAGGCCAAAGCCCTGCTCGAAGAGGGGCGCGTTCAGGCTGAACAGCTCAAGGCCGCCATTCTGGCCGATGCCGAACGCCAGGCCGCTCATATCGTGGAGCAGGCCCGTCGCAGCGCGGAACAGGAAGGCAAGGCCGAACTGGACGCCATCCGCGCCCGCATGGCGGACGACATTGTGGCGGCCGTGGAAAAGGGGCTTGCTGACCGGCTCGACGCGGCCGCGCAGCAGAAGCTGATCGACAACTCGCTGACCAAGGTGGTGCTCCAGTGATCGGCAATGTCGTAGCCCGTCGTTACGCTTCCGCACTCTTTGCCCTGGGCAAGGAGTCGGGTATGGCGGACATGGAGCGGTATGGGGCGACCCTGAACGCTCTGGGCGAGGCGGTGGAGGAGTCGCGTCCGCTGGCGGACGTATTCCGCAACCCCGTGCTCACCGTGGAGGAAAAGAAAAAAGTGGCGCTCTCCCTGCTGGAAGCGGCGGGCGGGGGCTCCGTGGAAAGGCGCTTCGTCGAGCTGTTGGCGGACAAGGACCGGCTGTCCTTGATCGCGGCCATCGCGGCCGATTACGGCGCCCTTCTGGACGAGGCCAAGGGCCTCAGTCGCGGCGTTCTTACCACGGCTGTGGAATTGGACGACGCGCGCAAGGCCGCCATAAAGACGCAATTGGAATCTCAAACCGGGCGCAAGCTGGAACTTGCCTACGCCGTCGATCCGGCCATTCTGGGCGGCCTCGTGCTCAGAATCGGCGATACGGTGCTGGACGCAAGCCTGCGTGCGCAACTCGACAACCTCAGGGAATCCATCAAGAGGGGTGAGTAGGCCATGCACATCAAGGCTGAAGAGATCGGAAAGATCATCGAGGAGCAGATCCGCAACTACGACCAGCGCGTGGAGATGAGCGAGACTGGCACCGTGTTGTACGTGGGCGACGGCATCGCCCGCGTGTACGGTGTTCATAATGCCATGTCCATGGAACTGCTGGAGTTTCCGGGCGGGCTCATGGGCATGGTGCTCAACCTCGAAGAGGACAATGTGGGCGTCGCCCTGTTGGGTGACGACACGGGCGTCAAGGAAGGCGATCCGGTCAAGCGTACCGGTCGTATTTTCTCGGTGCCGGTGGGCGAAGCCGTCACCGGTCGCGTGCTCAACCCTCTGGGGCAGCCCCTGGACGGCATGGGCCCCGTGGAAAGCAGCGAAACCCGTCCCGTGGAGCTTAAGGCGCCGGGCATCATGGCCCGTAAAAGCGTGCACGAGCCCATGGTCACCGGCATCAAGGCCATCGACGCCATCACGCCTATCGGCCGCGGGCAGCGCGAGCTGATCATCGGCGACCGGCAGGTGGGCAAGACGGCCGTGTGCGTGGACGCCATTTTGGCCCAGAAAAACACGGACGTGCATTGCTTCTATGTGGCCATCGGCCAGAAGAAGTCCACCGTGGCCCTGGTGGCCGAAACCCTGCGCAAGCACGGGGCGATGGAATATACCACCATCATCTCGGCCTCGGCTTCCGAACCCGCGCCTTTGCAGTACATCGCCGCCTATGCCGGGTGTACGATGGCCGAATACTATCGCGATAACGGCAAACACGCCCTTATCGTGTACGACGACCTTTCCAAGCAGGCTGTGGCCTATCGTCAGATGTCCCTGCTGCTCCGTCGCCCGCCCGGACGCGAAGCCTTCCCCGGCGACGTGTTTTACCTGCACTCCCGCCTGCTGGAGCGCGCGGCCAAGCTGAGCGACGAACTCGGCGCCGGTTCGCTGACGGCTCTGCCTATTATTGAAACTCAGGCCGGGGACGTGTCCGCGTACATTCCGACCAACGTGATTTCGATCACCGACGGTCAGGTGTTTCTGGAGTCCAACCTGTTCAACGCGGGCATCCGTCCGGCCATCAACGTGGGCATCTCGGTGTCCCGCGTGGGCGGCGCCGCCCAGATCAAAGCCATGAAGCAGGTTGCCGGCACCTTGCGCCTGGACCTCGCCCAGTACCGCGAAATGGCGGCTTTCGCCCAGTTCGGTTCCGATCTGGACAAGGCCACCAAGGCGACCCTGGCCCGCGGCGCGCGTATGACCGAACTGCTCAAGCAGCCGCAGTACCGTCCGTTGCCCACCGAAGAGCAGGTGGCCTCCATCTTCTCGGCCGCCCGGGGGTACCTGGACGACATCGACGTGGAGCAGGTATTGCCCTTTGAAGCCGGGCTGCTGGACATGCTGCGCTCGGCCAAACCCGATATCCTGAAGGATATCCGCGAACGCAAGAAACTGGACGACGATTTGGAAACTCGGCTCTCCGAGGCCATCAAAGAGTTCAAGGCTACCTTTCAGGCGCGGGGGTAACTCATGCCTTCGTTGAAAGACGTCAAACTCCAGATTGCCGGCGTCGGCAAGACCAAGCAGATCACGAAGGCCATGGGTATGGTGGCCTCGTCGAAGCTGCGCGGGGCTCAGGGGCGCATCGAGCGTTTCCGGCCCTATGCCGAGAAGTTCGGAAGCATGCTGGGGGACCTTGCGGCCAGAACCGAGGGGGCGGCCCACCCGCTGCTCCAGGTCCACGACAAGCCGAAGACCGCGGTCATCTTGCTGGTGACTTCGGACCGCGGCCTGTGTGGGGCCTTCAACGTCAACCTCATCACCGCCGCTCTGCGCCTGGCCAAAGCCAAGGAAGCGGAAGGTCTGGCCGTCAAGTTCGTGTGCGTGGGCCGCAAAGGTCGCGACGCGGTGCGCAAGACGTCGTATGAACTGCTCGATTCTTTCGTGGATGTCATGGGCAGTTTCAATTATGCGTTGGCCGTGCAGTTGGGCGCGATTCTGTCCCGCCTGTATACCGAACATGACGCGGACGAGGTGCATCTGGTATACAGCGAGTTCGTGAGCATGACCCGGCAGGTGGCGACCGCGTTGCCGCTGCTGCCCGTGGTGCCCACTCCGGCGGAAGGCGTGGACGCCGCGTCGGAGGCCGAATACGTGTACGAACCCGAAGTGGGAGTCCTGCTCGCCGAGCTTTTGCCCCGCTACGTGAACGTACAGGTGTACCGCGGCCTGCTGGATACCTCCGCCAGCGAAAACGCGGCCCGCATGGCCGCTATGGACAACGCCACGCGCAACTGTGACGATTTGATCGCGTCTCTGACCCTCTTGTACAACAAGACGCGCCAGGCCTCGATCACCAACGACCTCATGGATATCGTCGGCGGCGCCAACGCGCTGCAAAGCCAGTAGGAGCATCACGGCATGACAGCAAATAAAGGCCAGATCGTACAGGTCATCGGCGCCGTCGTGGACGTGGCCTTCCCGGAAGGGAAGCTGCCCAACATCTTCAACGCGCTCGAGATCCACAACGTCAACAACCCCAACGCGCCCGACCTCATCGTGGAAGTGGCGCAACACCTCGGCGACAATGTGGTGCGCACCATCGCCATGGACGCCACCGACGGTCTGGTGCGCGGCATGGAAGCCGTGGACACCGGCAAGCCGATCATGGCTCCGGTGGGCAAGGCCGCCGTCGGCCGCATACTGAACGTCGTGGGCAAGCCCGTGGACGGCCTGGGACCGGTCGAAACCGACAAGTACCTGCCCATCCACCGCCCGGCCCCGTCCTTTACCGAGCAGAACACCAACGTGGAACTGCTTGAAACAGGCATCAAGGTCGTGGACCTGCTCATCCCCTTCCCCAAGGGCGGCAAGATCGGCCTGTTCGGCGGCGCGGGCGTCGGCAAGACCGTGGTGCTCATGGAGATGATCAACAACATCGCCAAGCAGCACGGCGGCAACTCGGTGTTCGCCGGCGTGGGTGAACGTACCCGCGAAGGGAACGACCTGTATAACGAACTTAAGGAAGCCGGGGTGCTGGAGCGCGCCGTGCTGGTGTACGGGCAGATGAACGAACCCCCCGGAGCCCGCGCCCGCGTGGCTCTGACCGCCCTGGCCTGCGCGGAATATTTCCGCGACGAGGAACACCAGGACGTGTTGTTGTTCATCGACAATATCTTCCGTTTCACTCAGGCGGGTTCGGAAGTGTCCGCGCTTCTGGGACGTATGCCTTCGGCCGTGGGTTACCAGCCTACCCTGGGCACCGACCTCGGCGGCCTGCAGGAACGCATCACGTCCACCACTTCGGGGTCCATCACCTCGGTGCAGGCCGTGTACGTTCCCGCCGACGACTTGACCGACCCGGCTCCGGCCACGACCTTTGCCCATCTGGACGGAACCCTGGTGCTTTCGCGCGCCATTTCCGAACTGGGCATCTACCCGGCCGTGGACCCGCTGGACTCCACTTCGCGCATTCTCGACCCCAACGTGGTGGGCGAAGAGCATTATATGGTGGCCCGGCAGGTACAGCAGGTATTGCAGAAGTACAAAGACCTGCAGGACATCATCGCCATTCTGGGCATGGATGAACTGTCGGACGAAGACAAGCTCACTGTGGCGCGGGCCCGGCGCATTCAGCGCTTCCTGTCCCAGCCCTTCCATGTGGCCGAAGTCTTCACGGGCACGCCCGGCGTGTACGTCAAGGTGGAAGACACCATCAAGGCGTTCAAGGGCCTGCTCAGCGGCGAGTACGACTACCTGTCCGAAAGCGACGTGTTCATGGTCGGCAGCATCGATATGGCCATTGAAAAGTACAACAAGCGGCAGGAAGCCTAGGAGAACGGCATGGAAGCGCTCCGCCTTGAAATCGTCACGCCCGACAAGGTCGTGCTCGAAGCGAATGTGGACTATGTGGGCGCTCCCGGCGTCGATGGCGAATTCGGCGTTCTGCCGGGGCACATTCCCCTTTTGGCCGCGCTGTCCATAGGCGAACTCTATTACAAGCAGGGCGCGGAAACCCATTGGGCGTTCGTGGCCGGAGGGTTTGCCGAGGTATCGGACAACAAGGTGAGTATCCTGGCGGAAGCTGCGGAATTGTCTTCCGACATCGACGTGGACCGCGCCCAGCAGGCCCTGGAACGGGCGCAGGCCCGGCTTGAAGCCAAGCCCGGCAAGGCCGATGTGGACTTGATACGCGCCACGGCCGCTTTGCAGCGTGCGGTGGGGCGCATTCACGTCGCCAGCCGCTGAGTTCTCTCCTTGCCTGTGAACATCCCTGGGGGACGGTTTTCGGACCGTCCCCTCTCTTTTTGCGTGCTTGCCGACGGACGAGCCTTCGTTTCCGGCAGCGGTGCCGACGGGAAATCCGGCTTTGTGCTTAAAGGAATGTCGGTTGACGCTGCTTGCAAAGCCCCGTATAAAAATGGCTTGGCACGTCCGGCGCGACGGGCTTCTTTTTTCTCACTGTCGTGCGGCGTGTTCGCCGCAAGGAGCGAACGTATGGGCAACATGACCGTTATCGGTGCGCAATGGGGTGACGAGGGAAAGGGCAAGATAGTCGACCTTCTGAGCGGCGAAGTGGATATGGTCGTCCGCTTTCAAGGCGGCAACAACGCCGGCCATACGGTCATTGTGGACGGCGAGCGCTATGTTCTGCACGTTATTCCCTCCGGTATCCTGCACCACGGCAAGGTGTGCGTCATCGGCAACGGGGTGGTGCTCGATCCGGAAACCTTCCTTGAGGAAGTGGACGCTCTGGCGGCCAAGGGCATCGATGTCAGCCCCGAGCGGCTTATGATCAGCCCCAAGGCTCATCTCATCATGCCCTATCACCGCGCCATCGACGCCGCACGCGAGGGGCACAGCGCCGAAGCCCGCCTGGGCACCACGGGGCGCGGCATCGGCCCCTGTTACGAAGACAAGAAGGCCCGCATCGGCATTCGCGCGGGCGATCTGGCCGAACCCGGCCTGGTGCGGCGCAAGGTGACCGAGGCTCTGCGTGAAAAAAACGTCTTGTTCTCGGCCCTGTACGGCATCCCCACTATGGACCCCGACGAAGTGCAGGGCAAGCTTATGTCCCTGGCTCCCCGCATTCTGCCCTATCTGGCCGACGTGACCTCGGTTGTTCTGAACGGCGCCGTTCAGGGGAAAAAGGCCCTTTTTGAAGGCGCTCAGGGCGTCATGCTCGATGTGGACCACGGTACTTATCCCTATGTAACCTCGTCCAATACCATAGCGGATAACGCATCGGTGGGCTCGGGCGTGCCCAGCAGTTCCATCGATACCCGCATAGCCATCGTCAAAGCCTATACCACTCGGGTGGGGGCCGGCCCTTTCCCCACCGAACTGGACGGTCCTGTCGGCATGCACTTGCAGCAGAAGGGCGGCGAATACGGCGCAACCACCGGGCGTGTGCGTCGCTGCGGCTGGCTGGACGCCGTGGTTCTGCGCGAAACGGCCCGACTGTGCGCGCCGACGGCCATAGCCCTGACCAAGGTGGATGTGCTGGGCGGTCTGGAGCATATCCAGATTTGCGTGGGCTACAAATTCCAGGGGCAGGAGGTTCAGTATCCTCCGCAAACGCCCAACGCCCTGGCCCGCGTCACGCCGCTGTATGAAACCTTGCCCGGATGGGACGAAGACATTTCCGCGTGCCAAACTTGGGAAGCGTTGCCCGCCAATACCCGGCGTTACATCGAGCGCGTCGAGGAACTTATGGGGGTGCGCGCCTCCTTTATTTCTGTGGGACCCGATCGGCACCAGACCATTCGACGCTAGCATCTGCTTGTAAAAGCAGATACGACAAAATCCGGAGAGGTGCGTCGGCGTCCGTGGATGGGAAGACGCGTTTTTCTGCGAGCGATTTTTCCTGTTCCGTTGAGAAGTGGAGACTCATTGCTTTCGAGAGAACTGAGCATGAAGCATGATCGCCCGCGAGCCGGGCGGACGGCGTCCGCTTGGCTGCTGATTTTCATGTTGAGTCTGCCCGCTTTTCTTCCGGCCTGTTCCCCCCGCGAGGCAGAGGCTCGCCGGATTGTTCTGTCCTGCGACATAGCCGGGGAACCTTTCGTTTCCGCCGCCCAAACGGCGGAAATAACGGTGATGTGGTTGGCGGGGGGAGTATATGTCGCGCTTGACCCGCGAACAGTGAGATGGACGGTGGAAGCTTCCTATGTCTCCGCCAAGGCTTGGGCGCGTTCCGACAGAACTTTGCTGAACGGCCTGTATTGGGGCAAGTCCGCCCCTTCGCTGTCCGCTTCGGAAAATGACCGATCAAAAATGGAGGGCACTCCCCCCACCGGTGTCAGGGCTTTTCTGACGGACATTGTGGGAGAACGAAAGGTGACGGTGAAGGCGGTAACAACCATAGGCGGACAAACTTACGAAGCGACAACGGAAGTGCACTTCGGGCCGGGCCCGCTCGCGGCGTTCGCGGGCCCGCCCCACGGGGCGTCCACATGGCGCGAAGCGGTGAAAGCCTGCGGCGGAACCTGGGATGTGGATATGTCCGGTTATTATCAGCCCCAAACCAGGCTTCCGACGGAAGAACAACTTTACGCCGTGGCGGGCCGTTCACGGTACGGCGCGGCCCATGCGGCGGGATGGCGGGATGACGCATACGGCTCCGGCTTTTTTCTTTACTGGACCGGCAAGGCATGCGGCGACGGCGACGACCAAGACGTCAGGATCATCTCCTTGTACGACGGCGCTGTGGAGTGGTACTATTACCTCATGAAGGATTGGTACCATTGGTACCCCGATAGCGCCGACGGCGCTCCCGTTGTGGTATGCGTCCCGTGAGGGGGCCTGCCTTCCCCGAAGTCCCGTTTCGCACATGGTCTTTCATTCCTTTCCATTTTGAGGACGAATCATGCCTGCCGCCAAAACCGTGAAAAAAAGCGCGACTCCTCGGCCGAAGGCTGAAATTGAACGTCTGCCCACCCCGGACGAGGCGGGCGCGGCGTTCGTTCCGGCCCTGGCCGAGGGCTTGAAGCGCCCTCGCTCCCTGCTGGCGGGGTTGCGGCGGACGCCTCCGCAGCTTCTTCATTTGGAGGGAGGAACTACGCGCGAGCGCGTGGCTCTGGCCCTGTGGTGGGCGGCCCTGCTCAATTGCGAACGGGATGGAGACGCGCCCTGCCTGGCGTGTTCGGGCTGCCTGCGTGTGGGGGCGGACATGTTTGCCGACCTCTTGCTGCTGGACGGTCGGGCGGGCAGTATAAAAATCGACGAGGTGCGCGCCCTCCGTCCCCTGCTCGGCGAGCCCCCGCGCTTCGGGCGTAAACGGGTAATCGTCATGGCCGAGGCCCAGGCTTTGGGTATCGAGGCCGCCAATTCTCTGCTCAAGGTTCTGGAGGACCCCTGCCCGGATACCTGTTTCGTGTTCACCGCTCCTCAGCGCGAACGGCTGTTGCCCACCCTGGTGTCTCGGGGCTGGGTGGTCACGTTGCCTTGGCCGGACCCCGCCGCGGCCTCCGTCGGAGGCTTGCGCGAATGGGAGGAGGCTTTGGCGCTGTTTCTGGAGCGGGGCGCGGGCTGGTTTGAAAAAACGGCGGTCAAAGGCGGCTTGGACGCCGCCGGCGGGCAGGAAGTGGTGCTCGTCGCCCAAAAAGCTTTGGCCGCCCGCCTGGCCGGGCGGCCGGGCGGGCGGCTGGCCGCCCCCTTCGGCCGCATCCCCGAAGCCCTGCTGCCCGCTGCGGACGATCTGTTCAGCCGTTGCCAGGAAGCATTGCAGGCCCAGGTCAACCCGGGACTGGTGCTGGATTATATGGCCACGCAGCTTTACGGGCTGACGCGGGGCCGCGTTCCTTCGTGAGACGACCTCACCCCGCATTCATTCGACCCCGCCCGCGTAATCAGAGCGTAGAGCATTTTTGAAGGAAAATGCCCTCATGGCCGCCAAGCGCCGATCCGGCGGTAAATCAGCGTGGCGCTTCCATGAAACCCGCGGCTTCGGACGATGTATTCCCGTCGCTGCGGAGCGAGGGCATTATCACGCTTCTGTCCGGCCCTCTTGACAGTCCGCCGCATCGTTCCTACCTTTCGGAGACTGTTCAGGAAGGAGTTCTATAATGAGCGAACATCATCACCAGGCCCCTGAAGAAACCACCAGTCCTGTTGTGGAAGAAGGGGTTCCTCAGGAGCCTCAGGAAATTCTGGACGAGGAGCTTCTGGAAAGCTGCAAGCAGCGTATATGCCCTTCCTGCGACGTGGCGTCCGAGGCTGAGGAAGTGCGTTTGCGCGCCCTGGCCGAAATGGAAAATTTCAAGAAGCGTCTGCAGCGGGAAAAAGACGAACAGACGCGTTACGCTACGGAAAACGTGCTGGGTGATTTGCTGCCCACACTGGACAATCTCGATCTGGCTCTGCAATACGGCGGCCAGTCCGAAGCCTGCAAGGACATGCTGACCGGCGTGGAGATGACGCGCAAGCTGTTGCTCGATGCGGTAAAGCGACATGGACTGGAACCTGTGGGGTCCGTGGGTGAAGAGTTCGATCCCGCGCTGCACGAGGCCATCGGCCAGGAGGAAAGCCCGGAGCACGAAGCGGGCCGCATTCTGCACGTCATGCAGAAAGGATATACTTTAAAGGACCGCCTTCTTCGCCCGGCCAAGGTCATCGTCAGCGCCCGTTCCTCCCGCCATTTCAACGCCCAGGTGTAACGGGCTTTTTTTGAAGCGCCCTTTGCCCGCCATCCTCAATTCTCCGCGCACGCGGCGCAAGCCGTGGCGCGCCTTTGCGATTTATTTTAGAGCGTTTTGCTGTTGAAAACGGCAAGCGCTCCGGCGGCCGCGGGAGCGGACGCCCGCGTCGAATGAGCCTGAAAAACACGCTTTTCGGGCGAAATGACGGCAGCGCCGCTTTTGAAATTGGATAATTTCACAAGCAAAATACTCCAGATTCGTCGCGTTCACGATTTCATCGGCCACGGAGCGGGGCTACACTATCAGGGGCGGTTCCGAGTCTCTCCTTGCGCCGTGGCCGTGGCGGGTTTTAAATGGGGAATAGTCCGCGCGCCACGCGGTTTAACATTTTCTTAACCCCATTTCGCGCATGATGCCTTTGTCTTGATTGATCAGGACGTATCATCATGCCGACAAAGGAGATTTATCATGCGTTATCTGCTCGCTTTCGCTCTTTCCCTGGCTATGGCCGTCCCCGCTTTCGCCGCTTTTGAAGGGCCCGGCGCTACGCAACCGTCCTCCCAGATGGGTATGGGCGGCGGCTTTCAGGGCCCTGGAGCCAATGCTCAGTGCAGCACCGCGGCCGATGCCATGAAAGCTTGGGACGACACCTATTGCACCGTGGAAGGCCGCATCGTGGAAAAGATCGTCGGTGCCAAGGACAAGTACATTTTTGAAGATTCAACCGGCAAGATCCAGGTGGACATCGACCGTAAGAAGTTCGCCGACCGTACCGTGACCCCGCAGAACACCGTGCGCCTGCACGGAGAAGTGGATGTCGAGCATTTCGGCCGACGTGAACTGGATGTGGACGTTCTGGAAATCATCCGGTAGCATTGAAAAGCGTTTCAACCCCGCCGGCGGCGGCTTCGCCGCCGTCGGCGGCGCAAACGCCGCAAAGCGGAGTTTGCCGTCAGTTTCGGGAGGTACGCGAGTTCCTCCCGTTTTTTTAGCCCGGGGGTGCAAGGAGGGAAGCGTGGAAGGCATACGGGCGCTTATTATTGAGGACAATCCGGATATCGTGGCCAATCTGTATGCCTTTCTTGAACCGCTGGGGTACGAGCTGGATTGCGCCTACAACGGCCGAACCGGACTGGAGCGGGCCAGGTCCGGAAGTTTTGACGTCATCCTGCTCGATGTTATGCTGCCCGGGCTGGACGGCCTGACCGTATGCCGCCGCCTGCGCGACGAGTACGGCGACGCCACGCCCGTACTCATGCTCACCGCGCGGGATACCGTGGCCGATAAGGTAAGCGGTCTGGACTGCGGAGCGGACGACTACGTGGTCAAGCCCTTTTCCCTGAAAGAGGTGGACGCCCGCCTGCGGGCCCTGGTGCGACGGGCGCGCGGCGGACAGGGCGGGGGCGTTGTGCGGCTGGGCGGCGTAGAGCTGGACGAAGCCGCGCATACGGCCAGTCGTGACGGCCGTCCTCTGCGTCTCAGCCCTACCGGCTTTATTTTATTGGGCGAACTGTTGCGCGCTGCGCCCCGCGTCGTTCCGCGCGAGGCTCTGGAGCGGGCCGTATGGGGAGATTCTCCGCCCGACAGCGACGCGTTGCGTACGCATATCCACGAACTGCGCCGAGTTCTGGACAAGCCTTTCGCTGTTCCCCTGTTGCGCACCGTGCCTCACGTCGGTTACGGCTTGACGCTTCCGGATGAGGCGTACCGTGACTGAGCGGCGGTCTCGGCCGAGGCGCCCGATCACATGGGCGACCGTTTTTTTTTCCGGTTCGCTGCGGCGACGCATGGCGGGCGCCTTCCTCGCGTTGGCTCTTCTGGAGAGTCTGGTATTCGGTGTCCTGGCCTGGGGGGCCTATCACGCTCTCAGCGTCTACCTCGTACGCTGGCATCTCGAACCCGTGCTGGAACTTGTGGCCGAAGTCGACCGGGACGGCGACGAGGCGGCGGCTGCCGTATTGGCGCAGCTTGCCGACGACATGGATATCAAGATTTATCGGGATGGAGCGGGCCCCACCAAATATATTCCCGCCCCGGAGCGCGGCAAACCCCGCCTGACCCGCTTGGAAAGCGAGCGTTATGCATTGTCCTGGCGTTCCAAGCAGGGGAGGGAATATGTTCTGGTGGGCAAAATCGATGATTTTGACGATCTCGAGGAAGTCCTGCTCCAGGCTTTCCTGTTATGCGCGGCGGGAGGATTGTTGGCGGCGGTCGTGTTCGGTCTGACGTTGGGTCGACGTATATCCGGCCCCTTGCTGACCCTGGCCCGGCGAATCAGGGACGGGGAAAATCCGGGTGATACGCCGGAGTTGCTTGACCGTCGGGATGAAGTTGGTCTGTTGACCCGCGCCTTTGCCGAGCGGGAAGGGGAACTGCGCGCCTTTCTGGTCCGTGAGCAGTTGTTTACCGGGGATGTCAGCCATGAATTGCGCACGCCGCTTACCGTATTGCGGGGCGGCTTGGAAATTTTGGAGGCCGGCCGATCTATGGAAAGCGGGCCGGACGCGTCCATTTTGGCCCGCATGACGCGTACGGTGGACTCCATGAGCGAAACCGTCAATACGCTGCTTCTGCTGGCCCGGCGTCCGGAGCAACTGGAAAGGGGACCGCTGGATATGACCGCTTTGGTTTGCGCGCAGGCGAATGCCGTGGAGCAAGCCTTCGCTCGGCGGGGGCTCGCCTTTGAAATCGATGCGGCTCCCGGCATCGTCGTGCGGGGACATGCCGGACTGGCCGGTCTGGTGGTGCGAAATCTGCTGGACAACGCCCTGCGCTACGCCGAGACGGGGGGAGTGGTGCTGAGGTTGGACGCCGAGGGATTGATTGTGGAGGACGGCGGTCCGCCCATAACCGAAAATTTGCGCGAACGTCTGTTCGAGCGCGGCGTACGCGGCGGCAACGGCACGCCCGGCAGCGGACTGGGGCTTGCCCTGGTGCGCCGGGCCTGTGAACATCTGGGCTGGGCGGTGAATTATCGTCCCGGTCCCGACGGCGGCAATGTGTTTTACGTCCGCTTTCGGTGCCGATTCTGAAATTCTTGTTTGGCGGAGGGAGAGGGATTTGAACCCCCGTAGGGCGTAAACCCTAAATGGTTTTCAAGACCACCGCGATCAGCCGCTCTGCCATCCCTCCGCGGTGCGCCGTGCGTGTCGGCGACTTTTGAGTCGTACTGTATCCGTGGGGAATATTCAATTTAAAAGTTATTCCCTTTTCCCGGTCGGCGCACCCGCCGGATGCTTTCGAGGAAAACACCGTGACGAGCCGAGCTTCGTGCGCGCCGCGCAATGCGGTTATTTTTCACTGATGTCCGCCCGGAGCCACACTGCGCGCCCCACGATACAGCGTTCACAGTCCCCCTGAAAGTCGCCACGCAGGCTGTAGACTTCGGGCGGATTGGCGACCGCGTTGTTCGCATGGTAGGGTACACGGTAGTCCCCCGTCGGCCCTCCACAGCCACGCGTTTGATTTTTCCGCTTCTTCCGGGGGCAGAACCGGCATCATGCAACCCGACTGCGCCACGGCGCTGCGCCTGTCGTTGCTTCGCAGACCGCCCTTCGGCGGAGAGACGAATTCGACTGAAAAAAGAATGTTTGAATTCAAGTTGGAGAATTCGTCCGGCCGCATTCTTGACAGGATAAAAAATTTGTCGGAAAACAAGAACTAATACTATAAAATGATATGGGAACTATGGTGGTGAAGACTGGAGTCTTTACCCTATTTTAATGCTGTTTTTAGCAGGGGGAAACGGGATGAGGCTGAATTTGCAAGGGAAAATCCTTCTTCCGATCATTGTGCTGTTTATATTTATCCTGTCCGCCATGACCTGGGGCGTATCGCGCAGCGTGAATCAGGCGTTGCGTGTATCGGTGGGGCAGACTTTGGACGCTGAACTGCGGGGCGTCAGCATCGGCCTGAACGGCATGGTGGACAGTCTGACCCGCGATCTCGCCAACATGGGGTCCATCACGCCGGTTGTCCGTATGCTGACACAGCCGGGCTTTGATTTGGAAACCAATCGCGAGCAGGTGCATCTTTCCCTGCGCAACCGGCCTTTTGTGCGGGACGGCATATTCGCGGCCGTATATCTGACCGACGCCTCGGGGCAGGTGATAGCTTCCACTGTGCCCGACGCCCTGGGCAGTTCTCTGGCCGATAAACCCTTTTTCCGCACCGTGCTGGACGCTTCCGAACCCGTGGTGGGACCGGCCGAGGCCGGCCCGGACCACACGGCTCTGGTTCCCATGGGAGCGCCCATCCTCATCAACGGCACGCCCGCGGGTGTGGTGCTCGGCATGGTCAATTTCCAGAAATTGGCTGACGAATACGTGGCGCCCGTGCGTATCGGCGAGCAGGGCATTGCCTTTGTGGCCACCGGGGTGGGTGAAATCATGTCCCATCCTGATAAAAACCAGGTCATGGCACCGGTCAAGCCCACGGATTTGACGCCCAAGATGGTGGCGCAACGGGACGGCAGCCTGTCCTACACCTGGAGCAATATAGACTGGACCGCCGTGTTCCGTACCGATCCGCGCACCAACTGGACTTTGATCGTCAAGGTGCGGGATGATGAAGTGTACGCCTCGATGTCCGACATCATGCGGACCATGCTGATCGGCAGCGGCGTTTCCGTGGTGCTTTTCTGTCTGGTTATTCTGCTGGTGGTACGCGGCGTGACCCGACGCCTCGGCCGCACGGTGCACTTTGCGGAAACCGTGGCCCGAGGCAATCTGGACGAGCAACTGACCCTGCAGTCAAGGGATGAATTGGGCACGCTGGCCGACGCTCTGCGGCGCATGGTGGGCAATCTGCGAACCATGATCGCCACCAGCGAAGACCGGGCTCGTGAGGCGCATGAACAATCGGCGCGCGCCAATCAGGCCGTGGCCGAAGCTGAGGAAAGCCGCCACGCGGCCGAGCGTTCGCGCCGCGAGGGAATGATGGAAGCGGCCCGGCGTCTCGACGAGGTGACCGGCGTAGTGTCCGCCGCCTCGGAAGAGTTGTCGGGGCACATTCTGCATTCGGAGGAAGGAGCCCGGCATCAGAGTTCCAGTCTGCAGGAAATAGCCGAAGCCATGCAGGGCATGGCCGATTCGGTGGAGGACGTCGCCCGCAGCGCGGCTTCGGCCGCTGATATGTCGGCCACGGCCCGGCAGAAGGCCGTGGACGGCGAGCAACTGGTGCGCGAGGTGATGACTGAAATGCAGCGCGTACAGGCTCAATCCCTGGAACTCAAGGACGACATGCACGCTATGGGCGAACAGACGCAGGCCATCAGCCGCATTCTGGGCGTGATCACCGATATTGCCGATCAGACCAATCTGCTGGCGCTGAACGCCGCCATTGAAGCGGCGCGGGCGGGCGAGGCCGGACGCGGTTTCGCCGTGGTGGCCGACGAAGTGCGTAAACTGGCGGAAAAAACCGCTCAGGCCACGGACAATGTGGCCCATGCCGTGCGCGATATACAGGCCGCCACCGATCGCAACACCGCCAGCGTGGATGCGGCCGTGGGTTCCATCGAATCCGCCGCCGCCAAGGCCCGGACTTCCGGAACGGCGCTGACCGAAATCGTGAACATGGTGGACGGCGCGGCCGGACAGGTGCGGGCCATTGCCACGGCCAGCGAGGAACAGACTTCGGCCAGCGAGCATATCCGGCAAGCGTTGGAGGACGTCAACGCCGTTTCGGCCGAGACCAGCGAGGCCATGAATCAGGCGTCCCGCGCTGTGGAAAGCCTGGTGGACCAGGCGCGCAACCTGAGCGAGCTCATCGAGGGCATGAAAAACGCTTGAGCATCGGGGCCGCGAGGCGCGGTTGAAATTGCGCTTTAACCTGCAGAGCCGGAACAAACTCTTGGTTTGTTCCGGCTTGTTTCCGCCTGTCGTGATCGAAGCCTGCCTTCGCCCGACTGGAAGCGCGGCCGCCTTGGCGGGCTTTCGACAGCCCCTCAAGAGCTTTTTCCCAGTCCCGGCGGAGATGAGCCTGCGTGTCGTCCGGACAGGCGTAGGCTGCAATAACGTATTTTAGAAAATTCGGAGTATGGTTCGCATGGGCATGCGTTTCGTCGATCTGCATTGCGACACACTGACACGGGATGACGACGATATTCTGCGCACATCGCAGGGGCATATCAATTTGGACAAACTGAAGCGGGGCGGGGCCTGGGTCCAGTTTTTCGCCCTTTTCATCCCCACCGGTCGGGAAGCTTCGGAGAGGCCGGGCGGTTTTCTGGAGCCTCATGCTTTTTACGAGCGGTATCGGGCGGTATGGCAGCGAGAGATGGCGGCCAACGCGGACGCCGTTGCCCCGGCCGCCGACATGGACGATATCCGGGCCAACACGGCGGCGGGCCGCATTTCGGCCGTGTTGTCCGTGGAAGACGCGGCGGCTCTTGAAGGCCGCCTGGAACGGGTGGACGAGCTGTATGCGGACGGCGTGCGCCTCATGACCCTGACCTGGAATCATGAAAACGAACTGGCCTGGCCCCATGCGGCCGAGCCGGAACGGATGAGGCGGGGGCTCAAGCCCTTCGGCGTGGAAGTGGTGCGGCGCATGAACGAACTGGGCATGATCGTGGATGTTTCGCATCTGTCGGACGGCGGTTTTGCGGATGTGGCGCGCGTGTCCTCCGCGCCTTTTGTGGCATCGCATTCCTGCGCCCGTTCCCTCAGCGGGCACACCCGCTGTCTGACCGACGCGCAGTTGCGCATCCTGGGCGACAAAGGCGGCGTGGTGGGGGTCAATTTCTGCCCGCGTTTTCTACGCGAGGGCAGCCTCCATACCACCATCGACGATGTGGTGCGCCACGCCCTGCATATCCGCGATAAGGCGGGCGTGGAGGCCCTGGCCCTGGGATCGGACTTCGACGGAGTTCCGGGTACTCTGGAATTCGAGGATTACGCGGGACTGCCACGGCTGGCGGACGCGCTGGAACGTCATGTCGGCTCCGCCGAGATGGATAAAATTTGTTCGGGCAACGCGTTGCGTCTCATGAGTGAGGTATGGCGTTGAACTGCGCCGCATTTTTCCTGTCTGCCCTTCCCTTGCGCGTCGTGCCGTCGCGCATCCCCGCCCGGCGGCTCCTGTCGCCGTCGGCGACGTAAACGCCGCGAAGCGGAGTGCGCCGTCGGCCCGAGGGCCGGGGAACCCCGGCCCTGTTCGTCGCCGCGCCCGGGCGCGCCTAGTCCGCGCCATGCAAGTGCAGCCGCAGTTCGTTGCAGCACTGACGCAGAGCGGCCCGGGCCGGGGCCGTGTCGGCCAGGGCGTCGAGCATCAGAAAGTCATGACAGGCGCCCAGATAGCGTGCGCAGGCAGTGGGTACACCCGCCTGCATGAGCTTGCGGGCATAAGCCTCGCCCTCATCGCGCAGCACGTCGTTTTCGTCGGTGATAATCAGGGTGGGGGGCAGGCCCTTCAGGCGTTCCGTGGCGGCCCTCAGAGGCGAGGCCATGAAGTCCTTGCGCTTGTCTTCGTCCGGAGCGTACTGATCCCAAAACCATTTCATGGCGTCGCGGGTCAGCCAGGGACCGTCGCTGAACTCTTTGTAACTGTCGGTGTCGAAAGCGGCGTCGGTCACCGGATAGAGCAAAAGTTGGAAGCAGGGCTTGGGGCCTTTGCGGTCCATGACTCGCAAAGTCATGGCCGCCGCCATGTTGCCGCCCACGCTGTCGCCGGCGAAGGCGACGCGGGTGGGGTCCAAGTCGTACTGGGCAGCGTTGTCCATAACGTGGGTGAACACGGCGTCGATCTGGTCCAGGGGGACGGGGAACTGTGCCTCGGGCGAAGGCGTGTAGTCCGGAAACACCACGGCCGCCTGTGCGCCCTGAGCCAGTTCGCGGATCAGGCGTTCATGGGTGTGCTTGTCGCCCATGACCCATCCGCCGCCGTGGATGTAGAGAATAACGGGCTGTTTCCCCTTGGCCGATTCGGGTCGGACAAAGCGGGTGGACACCGTGCCGGTGGGCCCCACTTTCAGGTCCAGGTCCTTGATCTCGGCGGGCATCAGTTTTTTGGGATTGGCCTGGGCCTGAGACAACAGTTTGCGGGCGTCCTGGGGGGACAGATCGTTGACGGCGGGCGTCTTTCGTCGGGCCAGTTCATCAATGAAGGCCTGGGTGTCCGGGGTGAGGAACGGTTTGTCTTTGTGAAAAAGGCTCATGGGTCTGCTCCTTGCGCTCTCGCCGGGCGAGGGCGTCTGTTTTTTCAGGTTAGGGCATTTCGCCATTGAAATGCTCCGCGGAGCCGAACAAGGCGAGACTTCCGCTCTCCTTATCCGTGGAGCGCTTCGCGCTGACGGCCGAGGGCGCCGCGCCGTCCTTCCTCTGGCGCCGCCGCATTTTTAGCGGCTGTCGGCAAGCATAGCGAGGCTACAGCCGCTTATGCCGAAGCCCAAGTCGAACTGCTCTTGCGGCGTAACGCTCCGGCTTCAGGCGTGAACCCCTCGGGCCCGAACATAAGGCCTGGTGGGGACAGGTATTTTCAACGACAAAATATTCTAGGACGTTAGCCGCGCGAGGAACAATGATGAAGCTGCCGTAAGCGTTGACAATATGCCGCGAGGGAAAGCGCAAAGGGCCGCCTTCGGATGAAGGCGGCCCTTTGCATTATGGGATATATGCCGGAATCGGGCTCAGTAGGCGTGATCCGATCCCAGTTCTTCGGGGGTGAGACGGCGCGCGAAGGCCACATATACCCACAGTTGGTACAGGATAACCACGGGTACGGCCACCAGAGCCACACCAAGCATGATCTGGAGAGTCAGCGGGCTGGAAGCTCCGTTGGCCAGAGTCACGCTATAGGCCGGGTCGAGGCTGGAAATGATCAGGTTCGGGTACATGCCGAGCACGCCGAAGAAGGTTGCGCCCAGGATGAACAGAGCGCTGCACAGCCAGGCCGCCAGCATGGCCCCGTTGCCCAGGGTCAGCCGAGCGGCGACGAGGCCCGCCACGGCCAGCACCAGCGCCACGTACATGACCGGATGACTGCGGAATGTGGCGAAGGTATTGGTGTATACCGCCGTAAGGACGATGAACAGCAACGTCATGGACAAAAGCAGAGGCCAGATGATGAAGGCCGCTTTGCGGGCTCGTTCGCGCAGCTCGTCTACGGTCCGCAGTTCCAGCCACAGCGCGCCGTGGAAGGCGAACATCAGCACAAACAGCACGCCGCCCGCCAGCCCGTAAGGATTGAGCAGGGTAAGGATGGAGCCGTGATATACGCCGTCGGCGTCGATGGGAATGCCCCGGAACAGGTTGGCGAAGGCCACGCCCAGCAGCAACGCGGGCAGAAAGTTGCCCAGAACCAGGCATATATCCCAGAGTCGCCGCCAGCCGTCGGACTGCACCTTGTTGCGGAACTCGAAGGCCGCCGCCCGGAAGATAAGGGCGAAAAGCAGGATGAGCAGCGGGGCGTACAGGGCGCTGAACATGGTGGCGTAGGCCAGGGGAAAGGCGGCAAAGGTTACGCCCCCGGCGGTGATCAACCACACTTCGTTGCCGTCCCAGAACGGCCCCGAGGCATTGTAGATGTAGCGTTTTTCCGTGTCGTTTCGGGCCAGGAAGGGCATCAACGTGCCCGAACCGAGGTCGAAGCCGTCCAGAATGAAGTAGACGGCCCACAGCAGGGTCCAGAGAAGGAACCAGATTGTTACCAGCATGGCTTATGCTCCCGCGTTGTCGGACAGGGCGCCGGTCGTATCGTCGGCGCCGACGCTGCCGGTCGTGTCGGCCTTGGGACCCTTGCGGGCGTATTTGATGAGCAGATAGACGTCGAGAATGCCCAGGGCCGTATAGATCACGATAAAAGCCAGCAACGACAGCCCCACCGACGAGGCGGGCACCGGGGATACCGCGTCGGAGGTGCGCATCAGGCCGTATACGATCCAGGGTTGACGTCCCACTTCGGCCAACATCCACCCCGCCATAATCCCGATGTAAGGCAGAGGAACAAGCCAGACCAGCAGTCTGGTCAGCAGAGGCGACGAGGCCAGGTCGCCCCGTTTGAGCCAAGCCCAGGCCGCCAGAAGGATAAAGAGCCCGCCGAGCGCCACCATGAGCCGGAAGGACAGGAAGGACAGCAGCACGGGCGGGATGTCGTCGGCCGGAAACGCGTCGAGTCCCTTCACTTCGGCGTGGAAGTTTCCGAAGGCCATGAAGCTGAGCACGCCGGGCAGAGGAATGGCCTGGACGCTGTTTTGGCGCGCTTCCTCGTCGGGCCAGGCCAGCACATACATGGGCACGTTGCTGCCGGTTTCCCAGTGGGATTCCATGGCGGCCAGCTTGGCGGGCTGGTATTCGGCCACGATCATGCCCTGCTGATGCCCGGCCACGGCCACCAGCAGGGCCATGATCAGGGTGAAGGGCGCGGCGATGCGCACCGACTTGCGGAACAGTTCGCCCTCGTTGCGGCGCGCCAGGTGCCAGGCCGAGATGCCCAGTACGAAAAAGCCCGCCAGCATCCACGACGAGGTCACGGTGTGGAAAAACTGACCCCAGGCATAGGGGTTGGTCAGCACGGCCCAAAAGTTTTCCAATTCAGCCCGGCCGTTGCGCAACGTGTAGCCCACGGGATTCTGCATGAAGCCGTTGGCCAGGATGATCCACACGGCGGACAGGTTGCCCGCCGCGGCCACGGCCCAGATGGCGAAACAGTGCAGTTTTTTACCGACCTTGTTCCAGCCGAAGGCCCACACGGCCACAAAGGTGGATTCGAGAAAGAAAGCTACCGTGGCTTCAATGGCCAACAACGAGCCGAAAATATCGCCCACATAGGCCGAGTAGCGGGACCAGTTGGTACCGAACTGGAATTCCAGGGTGATGCCCGTGACCACCCCCAGCACGAAGTTGATGAGGAACAGCTTGCCCCAAAACCGGGTCATGCGTTTGTAGGTTTCATCCCCGGTGCGGACGTACAGAGTTTCCATGATCGCCAAAAGAACGGTGATCCCCAGCGTCAGCGGCACGAAAATGAAGTGGAAGAAGACAGCCACCGCAAATTGCAGGCGTGACAACAGAATGACATCCATAAGTTCCCCTTTGCCTGATGGGAACGGCCTCAGGCGAAATCCGTTCCGGCGGCCGCGAGCGGACGGCCGTCCGCCGTGCGGGCGTGCGTTGCAGACAGGTTTCCACCCATCGTAATGGAAGCGCTTTCAAGGACGCCCCGCGGATACCGGGCGCGTCCGCCCGACGGGAGCCGGAGCTCGGCTCCGACTCCGTCGGATAAGCGTCGGGACTATTGGAAGTTCTTGATTTTTTCCTTCAGCGCGCGGCCCACTTCCGCGCCCAGGGCGCGGGCCTTGGCCAGATCGTCCGCCTTGGGTGCAAAGGCGACCTTCAAAGGCTCGCCCACCACGTCCACCTTCATGGCCTTCAGTTCCTCGGCCATCATTTTGGGGGCCTCGCCCGACCAGCCGTAGGCGCCGAAGCTGGCGCCCACCAGGTTCTGGGGCTTGAGGCCTTTGACGTGGGCCATGAGGGCCACCATGTTGACCATGGGCATGTTGTTGCGGGTGGACGAACCCAGGATGAGCGCGCCGCTGTCGGCCAGGGCGTTCATCACCGCGCTGTAGTGATTGTGCTGCATGTCGATGAGCAGGTAGGGCACGCCTTCGTCGTCCAGACCGTCGCCCACCGCGCAGGCCATGCGTTCGGTGGCCGACCACATGGTGTCATAGGCGATGACGGCCTGGAGCTTGGGCTTCTGTTCCGCAAATTCGCGGTAACTGCGGATCACGAAGTCGATGTCTTCCTGAGTGCGGAAGATAAGCCCGTGGTCCGGGGCGATGACGTCGAATTGCAGCCCCAGCGAGGCGATGCGGTCCAGGGCTTTGAGGGTCATGGGCGAGTAGGGCAGGACAATATTATAGTAATAGTCCTTCATGGCCCGCAGCAGCAAAGAGCGGTCGTATTCATCCACAAAACGGCGCGAGGTGGCCACGTTCTGGCCGAAAATATCGTTGCTGATGAGGACCTTGTCTTCCTCAAGATAGGAAACCATGCTGTCGGGCCAATGCAGCATACGCGTTTCGAGGAAGGTGATGTTGCGTCGGCCGATGTTGAGGCGGTCGCCGTCCTTGACCACTTCGATGGGCCAACCCTCGGTGTTGAAAATGCCGGTGATGGATTTCTGTCCCAGAGGGGACACGAAAATTTTTTCAGGCCGGCACAGTTCCACAATGCGGGGCAGCGCGCCGGAGTGGTCCTGCTCCAGATGATTGCATACGATGTAGTCGATTTTGCACGGTTCGACCACAGCCGAGATGTGCTCCACCAGTTCGTCGTAATAATGGGCGCTTACGGTGTCGAACAATACGGTTTTTTCGTCGCGCACCAGATAGGCGTTGTAAGTGCTGCCCAGGGGAGAGCGGCTGTAGTGGTGAAAGTTGCGCAGGTTGTAATCCACCGCGCCCACCCAATAGATGTCGGGTTTCAGAAGAACAGGTTGCATGACCGAAAGCTCCGTAATCGCAAGTGCGGGTCGGCGGGCGGAGATGAGGGCCTCCGTCCGGTGAAAAAAAGGGGGAGCCTCCGCTCCCCGGACGCCGGCATGATCGCCGTTGTCTCCCAACGCTCACCGGCCGCGCGGAAAAACTTTTCCCGCACGGCCGCCGTAAGCGTTACGCCGGGTTGAACTGGGACTTGGGCGCGCCGCACACGGGACATACCCAGTCGTCAGGCAGGTCTTCAAACTTGGTGCCCGGGGCGATGCCGCTCATGGAATCGCCTTCCGCCGGGTCATACACATAGCCGCACACAGCGCATTCGTATTTCTGATCCATGGTCGTTACTCCAGTCATGGTAAAAGGGTTATGGATGCCGTTGTGAAAAAACATCCGAAAAAAAAGCGAAGCGTTATCCTTCGGCCTGCCACAGGCCGTGCAGATTACAGTATTCGCGGGCCGTCACCTTGTCGGCCTTGAGACGGAATTCCGCCACGGGCGCGTCGCCGGGGTGGAGGAATTTGCGGTAGGTGCGGCCGTCGGCCATGATTTCGATCCACTCGATATAGTGTTCTTCGGTCATGGGATGGGCCACCGCGCCCACCAGCACCTTATAGCCGTCGGCCGTCTTTTCGATGACGGGCACGTGCTTTTCCAACGCGCCGTCGGTGGTGCCGGGTTTCATCAGTTTCATTTCCTCGCCGCAGCATACCAGAGGCGCGCCGCCGCCGTGCAGTACCTCGACGATGTTGCCGCAATGCATGCATTTGTACACTTCATGCTGATTGGTCATGGATATTGGCCTCCGTTAAACATTGTGCGTTTGTTGAAGTCGGTCAGGATGAAGATCGTCCGCCGTTTAAGTCTGACAAGTCCGTAGAATCTTGCAACGGGGAATCCTGCGGGTTGCCTGTGCCGAGCCGGAGTCGGTCCGCTCAGGTTAAACGGGAGGGGATGAGCGGTGCAATGATTTCTTATCAGGAACAATTCTTTTTATAAAGATGCGCCGCTTCCGTCAAGCGATTCGGCAAGACATTCGACCATAAATCGGATACGATGTCGGTAAGTGTGGGATTCATCAAGAATTTTTTGCCATGCATTCTGAAGCTCGCGGCGGGTTCCGGCCCGACGCTCCAGACGGGATATACATTCCTGCGGCGTGCACTCGGCGTCCAGAGTAATCGGGTCGACCAGTTCGGGCGGAAAAATGTCGAGTCCGTCCGTACGGTTGGTAAGCAAAAAACCTCCGGCCCGCCATACGTCAAAGTGGCGCTGGGTCAGGCCGCCGGGCAAAAGCAGGCTGGTGACGTTGAAGGTATAGGACGCGGCTCGATACAGACCGGGGAGTGTGGTATAGTAGTCCACCGGCGGGAGCAACGGCGTTTCCGGCGGCCCGGGCGGCAGGTGATGTTTCCAGCCTTTGTCGCCCACCACGACCAGTCCGGCGGGAGCCATTTTTTTCAACCACAGGGCGCGGTGGAGCAAGGAACAGGCTTCGGCCCCGGCTCCGGCCGCGCGTACGGCGTGGCCGGGCCATAGGGTGTCCAGGCCCATTTCCTCGGTCCACCAGTGGAAGTCGGGGCGACCTCCGCGCTCCAGCAGAGTTTCGGCCCGACGTGACAGCTCGACGGGGGGATGAGACGCGCCGAAAAAGGCATCCCGGCCCGGAAAGGTCGAACGCCCCACAAACAGAACACGGGCGCCCGCGGGCAGCGCCGGGTCGGCGCGGGGGCGGAACAGGGGCGAGGCCGCCAGAGGCAAGGGATAGACCCGCTCCGCTCCGTGCCGCCGCAATTCGGGAATAAAGGTGGCGTCGCTGACGAACAGGACGGCTTTTTTCCACCAGGGCAGGCGCAGAGCGGAGACGATATGCCAGGGGTTGTCCACAAACCACAGGACCACGGGCACGCCCAGGGCCTCCAGCAGATGGAAGGTTTCGCCGCCGGGGTCCAATCCTCTTAAATTGACGGACAGGCAGAAGGCCGGGGGGCGCGCCTCCAGTCGTCGGACCAGAGAGGCCCCCTGACGACCGGCCCGGGGCGGAGCCAGAGGCTGATATCCTTCGGCCGTCAACGCGTCCCACAGTTCCAGATGCAGCAGATCGCGGGGGCCGCCGGGCAGCAGCACCGTTCGGGCCGCGCGGCGGAGGCCGGGCGTGGTCGCGGAGGCCTCCAGGCGGCCGAAAAGCGGCGCCCAGAAGTCCGGAAACAGGCGGCGGGCCTGGCGGTAGGTCCATATGGCGGGCCGGGTTTCGGCCGCAAAGCGCAGGGCTTCGTCCGGGGTGAGCCGTACCCAATGCGGAGGCGGAGGAAGCGGCTCGGCTCCGCCGGCGGCGAGGGCCCGTTCGAAGTCCGGGCATTCCACCCAGGCCACCTGGCGCCGGGCGGCCAGGGGAACGGCCGCGTCCGGGGCCGCCGTTTCGCGTTCGTCCTCGTCCGCCCCGGTGCGTCCTTCCAATAGGCGCGCCGCGTCCGCGGGGCACGGGCCGAGGCCGAGCACCAGAGCGGCCCCCGTGCGCGCGGCGCTCGCATCAGGATTGTCCCCGATCGGGGACCACGTTAAAAATTCAAAGGATTCCGGACCGGTAGCCAGGGTTCGGGGACGGTTCAGGCTATCCCGAATGCGGGGATGAAAGGGCAGCGACATGGATACGCCCCGACTTGCCACTTGGCTACGGCAAAGAAATGGGATAGATAACGCCGATCGACCATGAAAACATATCGTGACCACTATTTTCTGAAGGCGAAACGCGAGAACTATCCCGCCCGTTCAGTGTACAAGCTGAAGGAAATGGACGCAAGGTTCCGCCTGTTGAAAGCAGGCATGAAGGTCCTGGACCTGGGGGCCGCCCCCGGGTCGTGGAGCCTGTACGCCGCCGAACGTGTCGGCCCCCGGGGGCTGGTGCTGGCCTGCGATCTTCAGTCCACCGAAACCGCGTTTCCGGCCAATGTAACCTTTCTGCGGGAGAACGTGTTTGAGCGCACGCCCGAATTCGAGGCTCTGCTGGACGAAACGGGGCCTTTCGATCTGGTGATGAGCGATATGGCGCCGCGTACCACGGGGACGAAATTTACCGATCAGGCCCGGTCGCTGGAACTGTGCCTGGAGGCTGTGGCGGTGGCCGACCGCTGGTTGAAGCCGGGCGGCCGTTTTGTGGCCAAAATTTTCATGGGGCCGGATTTTCAGGAGCTGGCGCGGGCCGTGCGGGCGCGTTTCGACAGCGTTAAAACCTTCAAACCCAATAGTTCCCGCGCCGAGAGCAAAGAAATTTTCGAGCTTGGCCTGGGGTTCAAAAGCGCTCCCGTCGGGGGCGAAAATCGTTCGGAGGCTTGAGTTTATGTCAGGACACAGCAAATGGGCCAACATCAAGCTCCGCAAGGGCGCGCAGGACGCCAAGCGGGGCAAGGCCTTCACCAAGGCCGCCAAGGAAATCATCATTGCCGCGAAGAACGGTGGCGACCCGGCGGGCAATGCCCGGCTGCGTTCCGCCATAGCGGCCGCCAAGGCCGTCAACCTGCCGAAAGACAAGATTGAGGCCGCCATCCGCAAGGGCACCGGTCAGGATGCGGGCGGCGATCTTACCGAAATCATGTATGAAGGTTACGGCGCGGGCGGGGTGGCCGTCATCGTCGAAACGGCCACCGACAACAAAAACCGCACCGTAGCCGAAGTGCGGCACGTATTTACCAAGCATGGCGGCAACATGGGCGAAAGCGGCTCGGTGGCCTTTCAGTTCGATCGCCTGGGCGTCATTGAGCTGAGCAAGGAAAAATATCCCGATGAGGACGCGGTGATGGGTCTGGCCCTTGAGGCCGGAGCCGACGACGTGCAGGACGAGGGCGATACCTGGGAAATCCACACCGCCATGACGGACTTCAACGCCGTGCGTGAAGCTCTGGAAACGCAGGGCGTGGAGATGGAATCGGCCGCCCTGGCTATGGTGCCCAAAACCACCGTGGCCGTGGACGCCGAAACGGCCCGTAAGCTCATGCGCTTCAACGACGCGCTGGAAGATCTGGACGACGTGCAGAACGTATACTTCAACTTCGAGTTGCCCGAGGATTTCGAGCCCGAAGATTAAGCGCGGCGTTTCGCCTGTGAAAACCGCCGAAGCCCGTCGGGGATCGGCGGTTTTGTCGTTAAGGGAGATACTCATACAAAAAGCGGCGGCTTTCCTTTAGGTTCGGCATAGCGTCGCGCGCGGGCAACCCCCGGCCGCGTCCGCCATGTCCGACTTCCGGCCTAAAAGGATGTATTCATGTCGCCTCGCAAAACCGTGTTTGGTCTTTGGTTCCTTATGGTTCTGTCGTGCTGGTGGGCTCCGGCCGTCCTGGCGGCCTCGTTCACGGATACCGCCTCCCTGGACGCGGCTCTCAAGGACGCGGGCAACGTCGACGGCGTTCTTCAACTGACGCCGCCCGGCGCGAATCTTGTTCTGACCGGGCCTGTCGGCGGAAGTACAGACGGCCTCAGTCTCGACGGGCAAGCGGGCATGGTGCTCGGCAACAACACGTTTCGGCTCATGGACATGGGCGCGACGGGCCTGGGCGGAGTCGCCAACATAGAAATGAGCAACGGCCGGACCACGGGTAACGGCGGCGCGCTGCTGGCCGGGGGCCTCTCGGCCGGAATGTCAATTCCGCGTTTCGCGGCAACCAGGCCGCCAACGGCGGCGGGGTATACCTGAGCGGAAGTTTTTCCGGCGGCATCCGAGGGTTGAACGGCGATGCCCATTTCGACTCCAATACCGCCGGCGGCCAAGGCGGGGCATGTATGTGGCCGGAGCTTTCAGCGGCGACGTCAGCGCCAATTATTTCGCCGACAACAAGGCCGGGAATCACGGCGGCGGCCTCTACGTAGGCGGTGATTTCACCGGTTCCCTGGCCGACTACGCGTTTTTCATCCGCAACAGCGCGGGGTATCAAACGGGCGTCGGCATCTATCTGGACAATGGCGGCATCGTCGGGACCGCTTTCGCGCGGAACAGCGCTCTTCAGGGCGGAGGCGGGGCGGTATACGCGGGCAGCGTGCGAAACGGCATCGCCAACGTCGACTTCAGCGAGAACGTCGCCGGTCTGCGGGGCGGCGGGGTGTACTTGGGGGCGGACGGCCTGAGCGGCGGACTTGTCGACTCCCGCTTTTTCTCCAATCAGGCCGGAGCGGACAGCGGCGGCCTGTATGCGGGGAGAGACATCGCGGGCGGCATATCCGGAACCGACACCACCATCAAAAACGGATTTTTCCTCAACAACTACGCCGAGGGCAAAGGCGGCGTGTTTTATATCGGCACGGGGGGCGGTTCCGTCAGTCTGACGGCGGACGCGGATCAGCGCACCTCGTTCCTGGCCAACGCGGATGGGACAAAGCTGGTCCTGAACAACAGCTTCTATATCGACTCAGGATTATTCTGAGCGGCGACGCTTTTGATCGCCTTAAAGCGGACCTGGGCTCGGTGCCGCCCGAGGCGGTGCTGACCCTGGGCTGGGTGAGCCTGGATACGCACCGGCGGGTGGTGGAACAGGCCCGGCGCATGTCTTGGGCGGACAGCCGGGCCGCAGGCCCCGCCCCGGCGGAAGACCACGGTTTGCGTCTGTGGGGCGGGTACCTGGGCAGCTTCGGTCAAAGCGCCGAGGCCCGCCGGGGATACGCCGGATACGACGCCGACTCCAACGGCTTTGTTCTGGGTTTGGACTGGACCCTCGGCTCAAACTGGAGCGTCGGGGCTTATGGCGGCTATACGCATACGGATACTTCCTTCCGGGGCATAAACGCCGACGCCGAAAGCTCGTCCAGACATTTCGGGGTCTTCTCGCGCTATGCCGTTCCCCAAGGCCCGCGCTTCACGCTGGACGGAGCCTATTCCAGGCACGGCAATACGTTGCGTCGCAATCCCGCCGGTCTGGGCCGCAGTGAAAGCGCCTTTGCCCACCACATCTCGAGCGTGGGGCTGGAGGCGGCCTACGACCTGACTTTTCTGGGACGGGGACGCATTGCTCCCGCGGCTTCCGTCCGCCACATCTGGTTGCGTCAGCCGGGGGTAACGGAACACGGCGGTCCTTTCGACACACGGACGGAGGGCCGTCATACACGATTTTTTACGTCCATGCTCGGGGCCTCCGTTGATTATCGGTTCCGTCTCACGGAATCCGCGCACCTGACTCCGACGCTCGAACTGGGGGGGAGGCACGACTACGGCGGCCGTCGGCTCCGCAGTGTGGCTTCCTTTACCGAAGGCAGGATGGACGGGGGCGTTTGCCCGTCGTTCCGGGGGCATTCGCGTCCGCGCGAAAACGACGCTCTCATCGTCCGCACCGGCCTGGAATTCGGACGCGCCCTTCCCGGCGGACGAGACTGGGGGTTGCGCCTTTCATACATGCGGGAAGAACGGCGCCGTTCCAGCGACGATGTCATGTGGGCGGCCCTGCGCGTCACGTTTTGACGGTTCGGCCCCCTGCGGGCACCGCTGCCTATAACCGTAGTCGCCCGCCCCATTCCGGGCAAGCTCCGGAATCACGCTCACGCCGCTCCGCCGCCCGTCGTCCGGGAAGTCGGGCGGCGGCATGCCCGTTTGGGTGGCCGCTATAAGCCGACTCTCCTTCATGCCGGGAAAAATATTTGGTGTGTTCTTTTATAACTATAGGAATAAAATTTATTTTATTTTTTTGTTTCCAAATGGGCGCGCATGGTGCTACAAAAGTTGCAGCTTCTGAGTGTGGCGTGTCCGCTCTGCCGCCTCGACGTTCGGGAGACGTTTTCGGGGCGGAGGCGGGCTGCGCCCGGGGGCCTGCGGCGGCTCCCCGCTTCGCATTCGGAGGGGACCGCCCCGTTCCGCAGCGTGAAGGAGAGCTTTCGGGCAACACGCTCGTTTCGAGCGATATTTTCCGTCGGCTCGCCGGATGCCTCGTTTGATTGGCGTAATGGCGCTTGGTTCCTGTGAATTCGATATGCTCCGACAACCGGAAGGGCGGCCGCGTATGCAGAAAAGGCTGTCGGGATTCTAACGGGATATTTTGTCGTCTGTCGACAATATACAAAAGACCGAAGTGAAAAATAGACCCTTCATGGTTTCTTGGAAACAGGGGAGATAGGGCGAGGAATTTGTGGAATATGGCAGAAATATTGTGGCAACATTTAGGAATATTTTGATTTTAAATGTATGATTATCATTTTTTTCAAGGAGCATACTTGATTCAATGCAAATATAGATATGCTTACTTTCAATTCTTTACAGGTGCATAATTTACTGGTCATAAACTTGTATAAAACATACGTATAGTTCTTGGTGTATTATACAATATGTTTTATATATGAGATGGCAAAATATTGTATTTTTATATAAAACTTATATATTGATGCAACATAAGGGTATATGGTTGTAACTATAATTATATAAACAGCATTTATAATAGAACAAATAATGAAGATATTTTATTTGTATAAAATTGTTTAATGCAGTATTAAATTAAAAAATGAAAAATATTTGTATAGTTACTAGGCTGGGTATGTTTAAAAATAAAATTTACATTGTTGTGATATTCAGCTATAGTCAGAAAAAAGAGGTTTGTTTCTATGGTTAGAGCCAGAAAAACGCGAAAAAAAGATGGCCTCGATACTGCTCAAGCGCAAACGCTACGAGCCATAATGGGCAAGCGTATACGTGAATTGAGACTGCAGAAGGAAATGACCCAGAGCGACCTTGGGGCGACGGCGGGCATAACCTATGGACATGTGAGCCTGATTGAAAATGGACAGGCGAATATTACTCTGGAAACCCTGGAAAAAATTTCTCAGGTGTTGAATGTGTCCGTCGCCAGCCTCTTCGAGTATATGGGCAGCGCGGACAACAAAGATCAAATTAAGGAAATTATTGACCTGTTGCCAGGGCTTTCACCTGCCAGCCTGCAACTCGTTCACGGTTTGGTGACTCATCTCGCCCGTTGACGGGATGCGCGCGGGCCGCATCGGCCGGAGTTTGCGCGCCGGATGTCGAGTAAAAGAACGCCTTGCGCTTGAATTTTCGCGCGCTCCGTTGCGATCTGTGTTTGATTGTTTAAACTATACGAAATATATGTCGACTTGCCGTAAAGATAGTGACTCAAAGTTTTCCTGCCGAAACGCATTCCAAAGGCAATCTTTCGGAACCGGCAAGGCGAGCATGCTTTACTTCTTCTTTTCTCAGGCATCCTGACAGGATTGACCCGCCTGGTTTCAATTTTTCGTCGCTTTTATCTCTTGCATGACCCGGCCGGTTTTCTGCGGCGTGGCGGAAGCGTCCGGCGATACTTCTTCGGAATATGGCCGCGGATTGCCGAAGCTGAACTTACTGATGAAACTTGCCCGCGGCGGCAAGCAGCCGCCGGAGGCGACAGCTTAAACAGAAAAAGGACTTACGGCTTTCACCATAAGTCCTAAATTTCTGGTCGGGATGAGAGGATTTGAACCTCCGACCCCTTGAACCCCATTCAAGTGCGCTCCCAGACTGCGCTACATCCCGACTCTATACCGGGGGGAATCTCTGGAGCCCATGTGCAGAATTGAACTGCAGACCTCATCCTTACCAAGGATGCGCTCTACCTACTGAGCTACATGGGCGTTCCCCATCGGCGAAGAGGTTAATTAGCAGGGGGGCACCCGATCGTCAAGCGGAAAACACGCTTTTTTCCCGTAAAGTTTTCCGGCGCGCATCCATAAAGCGTTTCACCAGTGTTGCCGCATCGTTGCGGAAGCGTTCCCGCGCGGCGTCGGACAGGGCCGCGCCCCGGCATACGGCGTCCCAGGACGGCAGACGCAAAAATTCTTCCGGCGTGCGCGCATTGCCGCCCGGAGCCAACATGCAGCCGTGGCGTTCGGCCATGACCGCTACGTGGGCGTTGGTCAGGCCGTGGCGGGGGCAGGCCGAAAGCTCCAGGGCCACGCCCTTTTCCGCCGCGTAGGCGGCCGTCTGATCGTCGATCAGGCCGGGATGGGCCAGGATGTCGGCCCCGGCCTCCACGGCGGCCAGGTTGGTCCCCTCGGCCACAGCGTCGGCCAGGCTTTCGCCGTGAACCAGAACCAGCTCCGCGCCCGCCTGCCGAGCCTCGGTCACGGCATCGGGCAGCAGGGCGGGGGGCACGTGGACCAGTTCCACGCCCACAAAAGCCTCCACATTGACGAACAGGCTCAGGCCTTGTACCCGTTCGCTCAGGAGGCGGAGCGAAACGTCGAAGCCGCCGTCGCTCCGCACGATGAGTCCCACCGCGCGAAAGCCGCGCAGCGCGGCCAGACGCAGCGCCTCGGCGGGGAGCAGACCGGAGCCTCCTCCGCCGGGGGCGATATGGACGTGAGCATCGATCATGCCGTCTCTCCGGTATAAAAAGGCCTTCCGGAATGTTCTGGAAGGCCCTGGCGTGAAAAGGGGAAGGGCGTCTACGCGTCGGCCTTGGCGCGTTTGTCGAGCACGCGCACGGCTTTGCCTTCGGAACGCTGAATGGTACGCGGTTCCACCAGACGCACCTTGGAAGTAATGCCCAGAAATTCCTTGATGGTTTTCTGGATGGCGTTTTCGCGGCGTTGCAGGTCCTTGATGGTGTCCGAGAAATTGCTGCCCGACACTTCCACCTGAACTTCCACGTTGTCCAGCGCGCCCTCGCGGGTGACGATAATCTGGTAATGGGGCGACACGCCCTCGGTTTCCAGCAGGATGGATTCGATCTGGGACGGATAGACGTTGACGCCCCGGATGATGAGCATATCGTCGGTGCGCCCCGTGAAGCGATGCAACTTGGCGAAAGTGCGGCCGCAGGAGCAGGGCGTGTGGCTCAGGCTGGTAATATCGCGGGTGCGGTAGCGGATGAGCGGAATGCCCTCTTTGGTGAGGGTGGTGATGACCAGTTCGCCGCGTTCGCCCAGGGGCAATTGTTCGCCCGTCACCGGGTCGATGATTTCAGCCAGGAAATGGTCTTCCTGAATATGCAGGCCGTTGCGGCCCTCGGCGCACTCCATAGCCACGCCCGGCCCCATGATTTCGGACAGTCCATACACGTCCAGGGCCTGAATGCCCATTTTCTGCTCCATGTCGTGGCGCATTTCCTCGGTCCAGGGTTCCGCGCCGAACACGCCTACACGCAAAGGCAGTTGCTTGATGTCGATGCCCTGTTCGACGGCCGCGTCGTAGACATGCAGCGCGTACGAGGGCGTGCAGCAGATGCCGGTGGTGCCGAAGTCGCGGATAAGCTGGGCCTGCCGCTTGGTGGAGCCGCCCGAGGCGGGAATGGCCGTGGCTCCCAGGCGTTCCACGCCGTAGTGGGCGCCCAGGCCGCCGGTGAACAGGCCGTAGCCGTAGGCCACATGGATGATGTCTTTGGCCGACAGCCCGGCCATGGCCAGACTGCGGGCCATGCAGTCCGCCCAGTTGCTGATGTCGCGCCGGGTGTAGCCGGTCACCGTGGCCTTGCCCGTGGTGCCGCTGGAGGCGTGCAGACGGACGATGTTTTCCCGAGGCATGGCGAACAATCCGAAAGGATAATTGTTGCGCATGTCCTGCTTTTCGGTAAAAGGCAGAAGTTTCAGGTCGCTCAGGGACTTGATGTCCTCGGGAGTAATGCCTATCTCTTCAAAGCGGCGGCGGTAAAACGGCACGTTGGCGTACACGCGCGCGCACTGGTTTTGCAAGCGGCGCAGTTGAAGAACCTCAAGCTCCTCACGCGGCAACGTTTCCAGATCGGGCTGAAACATCATAGGATAATCACTCCTGTTGGCTACCAGTCGAAAACGCTTTTTGCTTGCCCCATTTTTCCAGCCCGGTCAAGGCGTCAGACGGCGGTCGGGGCAGACATATCTAAATATAAAATCCAACAATCCAAGTTGATTGTCATGAACAAGCTTGAAAGCCGATCCGACGGCGCAACCGCATCCCGCGACTCCGGATTCAGGGGGCGTCCGCGGCTTCGGGCGCTGCCGTCGCAGCGCCATAAGGGCAAACGCGCATAAGATGCGCCTGCTTTGCGGCGGCGCGCGGCGTTTGCGCTGCCGACAGGAATGGAGTACATCCGATGAGGTCTGATAACCCCATGATCGCTCAGCACGAGGAAGGCATGACCCAAGAAAAAAAGTTTTCGACCATTCCGGCCAGGGACAAGGCCGGCGTTATTCTGGCCTGGCTGACCGAACACAAGGCCCGCGACGTGGCGGCGTTCGAGCTGGCGGGCAACCCTCTCACCGACGCGATCATCGTCGCCTCGGCCTCGTCGGCCCGTCACGCCCGCAGTCTGGCCGACGGCCTGCTGGAACTGTGCGACCGCGAGCGCTATGAATTTCTGCGCATGGAAGGATATCAGGGCGGCATGTGGGTTCTGGCCGATCTTAACGACATCATCGTCCATATTTTTCAGGAGCCGGTGCGCGAACTTTACAACCTGGAAAGCCTGTGGCGCGGAGCCGAGCCGCTGGAGGTCCCGGCGGGACCGGGCAACGCTTCCCCCTCCCTGCCCGGGGGCCTTCCTGGCGGCGAAGCCGGGCGCGGGGAGCACGCGTGATGACCGGCCTCACTCCTACTTTGTTGTTGATTTTGGACGGTTACGGTCTGGCCCCGGCCGGGCCGGGCAACGCCGCCGCTCTGGCCCGCACGCCCAATCTGGACCGCCTTCTGGCCCTGCCGGGCGTGACCTCGCTGGCCGCCTCGGGGCGGGCTGTGGGCCTGCCCGAGGGGTTTATCGGCAATTCCGAGGTCGGCCATCTGAATATCGGCGCGGGGCGCGTGGTGTATCAAGATTTGACCCGTATCGATATGGCCGTGGAAAGCGGCGATCTGTTCCGCAACCCCGTGCTGCTCGAGCTGTGCGCGGCCGTGCGCGAGCGGGGCGGACGGCTGCACTTTTTGGGCCTGTTGTCCGACGGCGGCGTGCACAGCCATATCGAGCATTTGATCGCGCTGCTCAAGCTGGCTCAGGAACAGCGGGTGCCGGCCCTGGTTCAGGCCTTTATGGACGGGCGCGACACCGCCCCCACCGGCGGCGCGGGTTATGTGGAACGCCTGCGGCCCGCGCTGGAAGCCACGGGCGCTCGCCTGGCCACGATGTGCGGCCGTTTTTACGCTATGGATCGCGATAAACGCTGGGATCGGGTGGAAACGGCCTGGAATCTGCTGGCGCACGGCCGGGGCGAACGCGTGGACGACCCCGCTGCCGCTCTGCGCGCCGCTTACGCGGCGGGCGAAACCGACGAATTTATCAAGCCGCGGGTGTGCCTGGACCCGGCCGAGGCTGAGATCCGCTCCGGCGACGGGGTATTCTTTTTCAACTTCCGGGCCGACCGTGCCCGTGAGCTGGCGGCCGCCTTCATCAACGACAATTTTGACGGGTTTGACCGGGGCGCGCGGCCGGATTTGGCGGGCCTGGCCACCATGACCGCTTACGACGCCTCGCTTGCGGCGCCGGTGGCCTTCCGCAAGGAAAATCTGGTCCAGACTCTGGGAGAAGTGGTGGCGGACCTGGGGCTCAAGCAGTTGCGCATCGCCGAAACGGAAAAATATGCCCATGTGACTTATTTTTTCAGCGGAGGACGGGAAGAACCGTTCCCCGGCGAGGATCGCATCCTGGTCCAGTCGCCCAAGGATGTGGCCACCTACGACCTCAAGCCGGAAATGAGCGCCCGCGAGGTTACGGACAAATTGATCCGGGCCTGGAGCAGCGGCCAGTACGCCTTTGCCGTGTGCAACCTTGCCAACCCCGACATGGTCGGGCACACCGGCGTGCTGGATGCCTCGATCGCGGCCTGCGAAGCGGTGGACGCGTGTCTGGGCCGTATCGAGTCGGCCGTGCTGGGAGCGGGCGGCAGGTTGTGCATTACCGCCGACCACGGCAATGTGGAGAGCATGATCGGCCCCGACGGCGCGCCGCAGACAGCCCATACCACCAATCGCACTCCATTGATTATCGAGGAGCGGGGAGGCCGTTCCGTGCAACTGATCGGGGGCGGCAAACTGGGCGATATCGCGCCCACGCTGTTGTCTCTGTGGGGCGTGCCCCGGCCCGAGCCCATGAGCGGCGACGTGTTGGCGCAGCTTCCGGCCTGACGAACGCATCCGCCTCAAGGCGGTTTGTCGGCGGCGCGCCCGACTTCGCGCGTCTCACTTTTTTTTTCGCGAGGACAGCATGTCACAGCGCCCCATACAGCCCGCCAGCCCCGAGGGGATGGAGATTCTGTTTTTTTACCGGTGCCCGTCGTGCCGCCGTCAGGTGGCCCTGCTTTCTCCCACACAACCGGCTATGGCCCAGTGCGACGCCTGCGGCCGCCCGTTTCCCATTGTGCCGGTGGACGAGCGCAGCGTGCAGTACATCAAATTGATGTTGAACAACGGCCGGGCCGCTGTGGACCCTGATTTCGCCTGATTCCCGCGTGGGTCGGCTATGCCGAAAAGCCCCCTGCAGGAAAGCGGGGGGCTTTTCGGCGTCAGGGCTATGGCTGCGAACGGCGCTCGGCTTCTCTTTTGAGAATGTCGCTTTCGGCCAGAGCCCGCTGCCCCAGGGCCACCAGGACGGGACCCGCCACTAAGCCCACAAAGCCCAGGGCCGCCATGCTGCACAGAATGGACAGGAGCAACACGAACATGGGTGCCTCAATGCCGGTTTTCAACAGGTAGGGCCGGACCAGGTTGTCCGAACCGGCCACTACGATGGAGCCCCAGGCGGCCAAACCCAGGGCCGCGCCCGGCGAGCCCTGTATCCACAGCACCAGGGCCAGAGGAGCCCAGACGAGGGCCGTGCCCACCACGGGGATAACCGCCGCGAAGGCCGCCAGCAGCCCCCAGAAGGCGGGTTCGGAAACGCCCACCAGACGCAGGCCGACGCCGGTCAGCGTACCCTGAATGATGGGTACGAAGATAAGTCCGATGAACACGGCCCGGAGCGCGTTGCGCAGGGTGAGGATGAAACGGTTGAGCGAGGCTTCGGGCAACTGGGTCACGCGCAGGGTAAGCTTGTGCAGGGTAGGGGCGTACACCACGCCCAGACCGGCCAGAACGACGAACAGAAAAGCCAGCCACACGGCCGTCATGGTGCTTCCGGCCAGACCCAGCCCTCCGCTGACCGCGGTTTTAATGGAGGAGTTGATGATCGCGCTGAGGTTGTCGCTTACCTCGGTGAGCCAGTCGCTGAGTCCGGGCACCTTCATCAGCCAGTTCCACACGCTGTCGAAGGTTTCGGCCAGTCGGGGCGAAATGGCCCAGCCCGAGGCCCGCCATTCGTTGAGACGGCGTACGCCCGCCACGGCCTGGGGAGCTACCAGGACGGTGACGACGACGAAGGGAGCGAGCAGGCAGGCGCAGAGCCCCGTGGAATAGACGGAAACCGCGACTATGCGGCTCATGCGGGCGCGCAGCCAACGATAGACGGGCAACGACAGACAGGCCGCGGCCCCGCCCATAAAAACGGTGGCGGGATAGGGCGAAAGTATGATCAGCCAGGCCAGCAGCGCCAGCAGGGCAAGGATACGAGGCATGGGCCCTCCGGTTTTGCGATATTGTACGGGGGGGGAAGACGCTTGTCGAGGGGTGGAGAATGGGCCGCGCGCCCCCGGCGGGGTCGGCGTATCGCTGGCACTGTATTTGCTAGAGAACGGAACAGGGAAGCGCTCAGGCAAAATATTCCCCGGAGGTGGCTGTGGCCCCGGAATTTCCTTTTGGTCTATCGCCGTCCATGCTGGCGGTGCGTTCCCGCCGGGCAAACGGCACGGAATGCAAGCTCGCGGACGGGGTGGATATGGATGACGACGCGTCCGTCCGCTTCGGCGAAGGCCCCCGCCGGATAACGGACCTGACGGAAACCTGGCCGGAGACGCTGGAAGCTCTGAAGCGAACCGGCGCCCCCCTGGGGGAAGCCGAGGTGGAAGAGGCGCTGGACGCCATGCAGGCGGAGGCGCTGGACAGCCTGTATGCGTTGCTTGACGGCGCGGGCGTCGATCGCGGCGAACGTCTGGTCATCGGACTGGACGAGCGGGGCGGGGTAAGCGTGGATGAACATCCCCAGCGGGAGCGGGTGCTGGCGCTTTTGGAATCGCATCCCCGTGTGGCGGATAAACTGCGACGCATGGCCGCTCTGGCTCTGACCGGGCGGGGTGTGCGCGATATCGCCCGGGCCGAGGATATGCTGGCCGGACACGGCGGCGAAGGCGAACGCGTGTTTCAGGCCTGTCTGAAAGGCGGGCTCTCCCATTTCCATCTGCTCCGGAAGTAAATAAAAAACGGCCCGTGTTCCACACGGGCCGCCGTCTTGGGAAGTCGCTTGCCCCGCCGGGGGAAAATAAGGATCGCTAATATTCCATGCTGGCGGTTCCGGCTTCGGGCCGGTGGAAGTAAAATTCCACCCGGCGATTACGGCGCAGGCTCGCCTCGGACGTGCCCGGCTCCACGGGACGGGTATCGGCGTAAGCCACGGCCCGCAGGCGGGTGGGCGTGATGCCTCGCTCCGTCAGATAGCGTACGGTGGCGGCCGCCCGGGCGGCGGACAGGTCCCACGGCGAGGCGTAGGCCGAGTGAGCGGACTCCACCGCGTCGGCATGCCCGCGCACCACCAGGTAGACGTTATATTCCCGCAGGACGTCCAGAACGCTGTCCAGCACTTTGCGGCCCGAGTCCGTCAGGTCGGTGGAGCCGGGGTCGAACATGGCGTCGCTGTTGACCCTGAGCTGCACGCCGATGTCGTCGGACGAGATGCCCGACGCGCTGCGCGGAACGGCGTCGGCCATAATCATGCTTTGCAGTTTCTGAATGATGGCCAGTTGCGATTTTTGCAGCTCGGTGAGGGGAGTATTGCGCAAATCCAGGCGGTCCGTGGCGTTGACCAGGGAATTATTGGATATGGGCGAGGTGGAACTGGTCTGAAGGGTGGCTTCCTCCGCAAAGTATTCGGCCAGTCCCTGTTTTGTTTCGGGCGGCACCATATTGAGCACCCACATAAGCAGAAAAAAGGCCATGAGGGCGGTCACAAAGTCGGCGTAGGCCACTTTCCAGGCGCTGCTCATCCCTTCCTCACATGCTCTTCCATTTCGGAAAAGCCGGGACGATAGGTCTGGGGAATGGAGCGCCGTCCGTATTCCACGGCAATGATGGGCGAGGCCCCGCGCAACGAGGCGGCCACGGCCTCCTTGATGGCGTTGTAGTAAAAATGTTCTTCATTGGCGAAGCGTTCCAGCTTGTCGCCGAGGGGGCCGAAAATGCCGTAGCAGCACAAAATGCCGATGAAAGTGCCGATCAGGGCCGCGCCGATGTGGTGCCCCAGAATTTCCGGCGGCTCATTGATCATGGACATGGTGAGCACCACGCCCAGAACGGCGGCCACAATGCCCATGCCGGGCAGCGATTCGGCCATGTGCGCGATGCCGTGGGCCGGGATGAGGTCTTCCTCCCGCGTGATGTGCATGTCGAGCTTCATCAGGCTTTCGATTTCGTTCTGATCGCCTGTGGTCACATAAACGCGCAGGGTGTCGGCGATAAAGTTCACCACCCGGGGATTTTTGGCTATGGTGGGGTATTTGTTGAACAGGGCGCTGGACTCGGGTTTTTCGATATCCTGTTCCAGACTGAGGGGGCCGTCACGGTTCATTTTGTTGAAAATGGTATAAAGCAGAGCCAGGACTTCCAGATACCGGGCCTTGCTCATGCCGGGGTCGGAGGCCACGCGTTTCATGCTGCGCATGACCAGTCCCCAGGAATATTTGGTCTGCGATGCGAAAAACGCTCCCAGCCCGGCCCCCACGATGATGACGAACTCGGCGGGCTGCCAGATCAGAGCCGGGTTGCCGCTTTCCATCATGAAGCCGCCGAGCACGGACCCGATGACGATGACATAACCTATGACAAGAAACATGCGCTGCTCGCTTTTCCGATACGGAAACGGCGATGCCGGATAAAGAACGCCGCCGATTCTCGCGATGTTCCTATCTCATTAACCGCGGAAGGTCAAAATGGGAAATCGGACAAAATTTTGATTTCCTAAGGGGCTCCACGGTGTTGCCCGCTTGTTTTTTAGGGCCGGGTAGGGCACAAGAACCCTGATTATATCGACGTCTTTCCGGGCGGATGCCGCCGCCGGGAAGCGCGGGACCGGCCCCGACCGGCCCGGATACCTTTATACAGACGGCGGGCGGGGTGGCCATGACCAAAAAAGAGGCGCTGCTGCAGGCGGCCAAAGAGCTGTTTGGCGAATACGGCTTTACGGAAACCACGTTCAAAAAAATTTCCGACCGGGCCGGGGTCGCGTTGGGGCTGCTGACCCATCATTACGGCAATAAGGAAAAATTGTTTCTGGCGGCGGGCCTGGACGTGCTGGATCGCTTTCTTACCGTGTTGCGGGCTGCCGTGGCCGACGCTCCCACCGGGCGCGAGGGCGTGTTGCATTTTTGCCGGGCCTATCTGGACTTTTCCGTGGACCCCGGGTCCAACTGGCTGGTTCTGGTGCGGTGCTCCCCCTACAGCGATATGAAGGTCAACGAAGATCGCGATATCATGCTGCGCAAGTTCGCCGAAGTGCACAACGTGCTCGAAGCCGAACTTCAGCGCGGCATGGAGGACGGCAGTCTGCCCACCCTGGCTGCGGCCGCCACGGCCCAGGTTATTGTGTCGCTTATGGTGGGGGCCAACCGTACCCGGGTTCTTACCCCCTACGCCTACACCGTGCCCCATCTGTACGAGGAAACGCTGCGCTTTGTGGAGCGGGCGCTCGGCGGGCGCGCCAACGCACAGGAGTGAACGGTTTTCTTATGGACAGTTTGTGGATAGCGGCCCTGCTGGGTCTGGTGGAGGGACTGACCGAATTTCTGCCCGTGTCGTCCACCGGCCATCTTATTCTGGTCGGGGACGCGCTCGGCCTGTCCGGCCCCCGCGCGGCCACGTTTGAAATCGTCATCCAGTTCGGGGCCATCCTGGCCGTATTGCTCCTGTATTGGGGGCGCTTCCGGGGCTTGCTGCGGCCCCGGTCCGACCGGACGTTTTCCGGGCCGCGCGGCATTGCCCTGCTGGTGACGACCACGCTGCCGGGGGCGCTTCTCGGTCTGGCGGCCGACGGTTTCATCAAGTCGTTGTTTTCGCCTGCCTGCGTCGTCGCTTCGTTGGGCGTCGGCGCGGTGTGCATGTTGCTGGTGGAGTGGCGGGTGGCCCGCAACCCTGCCCGCGTCCATCCCGCGAGCGGCCTCGATCAGCTTTCGTTTCGTCAGGCGCTCGGCGTGGGGTGCTTCCAGTGTCTGGCCTTGTGGCCGGGTTTTTCCCGTTCCGCCTCGACCATCATGGGAGGGATGTTGCTGGGCTTGCGGCGCGAGGTGGCCGCCGAATATTCGTTCATCGCCGCCGTGCCGCTTATTGTGGGCGCGGCGGGCTATGACCTGCTCAAGTCGTTTCAACTGTTCAGCGCGGCGGACCTGCCCTTTTTCGTGGTGGGCACCCTGGTGGCCTTCGTGTCCGCCGTGGCGGCCATCAAAACTTTTATCGCCCTGCTCGGACGCACAACCTTGCGGCCTTTCGCCGTGTACCGATTGTTGCTCATCATCCCGGTTTACTGGTTCCTGGTGCGCTGAGTCGGTCCAATCAAAAAAAGGGCCCGGAAGCGCTTGCCGTCGCGTGGGGATGGTTCGGAACCAAAACGAACAAAAAATGCTTGTCAAAATTCCGGACTTGCCCTATAAGCCTCTCTTGCGACACGGTCGCCTGTGGCAGGGTAGCTCAGTTGGTTAGAGCATACGGTTCATACCCGTAGTGTCGAGAGTTCAAATCTCCCCCCTGCTACCACAAAAAGTCAGGAAGGCCCAAGGGTATAAAAATATCCTTGGGCCTCTCGCTTTTTCCGCCGGGCCGTCTCTCTTTATGTTGATTGTCCATCCCGGACGGATTGCCCGCGACGCTCAAGCCGCCGGGCGGTCCGTCAGCCGTTCAGAGAGCGCACCGGCGCGCACAGGCTCACGTCCCGCATCGCGTTCGGCCCGTCGGCGTCGCCCGGAGTATTGTGATATATTTCCAGGGGAGCCCCCACGCATTTGTAGCCGCTGTGCGGCAGCCAGATGCCGAACAGCTCATTCAGGGCTTCGGAAAATTGGGCGCGGCCGACCATGCGCCGGTAACAGGCGTACAAGCCGCCTTCCACGGTTTGGAGTCCGATGCCCTGATCCGACGGATCGGCCGGATCAAGCGCCGTGCCGTCCGGCACGACGACGCGGGCGTCATAGCGGCATAGTTCCGTGAGTTCGGGGTTGTCCCAACCGATGCCCACGGATAACCCGCCGGGCCGCAGACAACCCCGGCGCAGCCCCCGGGGCACGATACGGGTTCAGGCGGCGGTCACGCCGTCGGCGGAATACGGGCCGATGTGGCGCGCGTAGGCCAGGCGGGTCGAGGGTCTGGTCATGGAAGCTCCCCGGGCTCCGCACGGGATAGGACGCCCTTCCAAAATGTGTTGCCTATGGGGCGCGTCCCGTCATGGGCCCGAACTATCCTTGTACCGGACCCGTCGCGGCCTGTCGTGTCAAGGCTTGCTGGTTTCTCCGGCCGGAGCCTCGGCGTCCCAGAATTCCGGGTTGGGTTTGGCCGCCTGCAGTTCGTCCAGCGAAACATCCACGGTTTGCGGCCCGGCGGCCCAGGGGGCCACCTGATAGGGCTGGAAATGCAGGCGGATGCCCGAAGGGATGACGATGAAGGTGCGGAAGTTGTCTTCCACCGGTTCGGTTCCGGCCATAAGCATTTCGTCGGGGATGCCCGCGCCGTCCTCCGAGCCCTCGTCCGGTTCGGCCAGAACGCGGCGGGCCGCCTTGCTGAACTGGAGCACAGCCAGATCCGGGTCCACGAACAGGTCTTCCAGCAACAGAGGGTAACCGGTGGAGCGGTCGTAATTGTTGGCCACGATGTCGAGCATACCGTGAGCTCCGCCCGTGAAGCTCCAGATGTTCCACAGGATGCTCGCCACACGGGGGGAAGGATAGGTCGCTTCATGGGAGATGGACAGTTCATACGGAAAAAGGTGGGCAATTTCCTCCACGCCGGGCTCAGCGGCCAGAGCCTCGATTTCCTGCTCGAACCTGTCCGCCAGGCCGGTCACGAAGGCGCGCGATTCGTCGTCCACCCGAGCAATGCCCACTATCGGCCACGAGGCGTTGATATCCACGAATTCAGTCGTACGGCGGATGACGTTGGCTTCTTTTTCCGCCGTCGGGCTCGGCTCTTCACCGACGGCCGAGGAAGCGAACAGCGCCAGGGCCAGACTCAGCAGACACAGGCAGCGGAAGGGCGCAAAACGGATGACGGACATGGCGGACTCCGGAAACAAATTGAGTGACGAACGCACTTTGACCTGTCTGAAGGCTGAAAGCAAGCGATTATCCCCGGCTGGAGACGGCTCGGCTTCGCGGCCGGGCGCATGCCCGGCGGACGGCGAACGCCCTTTCAGGCTGACCGGGCCGAAGCGCCCAAGGGGAGGACCGTTGGAATTTTTCCCTCCTCCGGGCATGGCTATCCGAGGCAAGAGAGGGTATAAAGCCGGGGGCGCCGAAACAAAACGCGCTTTTTTCGTCCATCCGGCGGGCGTTTCAGGCAGTCTGGCTTTAAAAACCGTTTTCCCCTGAAACGGCCCGGCGACTGCGGAAGCGGGCGCCCGTGCCAGCCTGAAAACCACGCTTTTCAGGCGAAATGACGCCCGCGTTGCTTTTGAAATTGTCCAATTTCAAAAGCAACATGCGTTGAAGATGGAACATTTCAAGGTCAACTGCTCTTTTTTCAAGGAGAAGCCTGATGGTGCTGGACCCCAAGAAGTTTGCCGACTGGGAAATCGCGCAGGACGCGGAAACCCGTATGAAGACCATAAGCCGCTTGGGAAGCGAACTCGGGCTTGAGGATGACGAGCTTCTGCCCTACGGGAAATTCATGGGCAAGGTGGACGACCGGGCTGTGTTGACAAGGTTGGCCTCGCGTCCCAACGGCAAGTATGTGGATGTCACGGCCATCACCCCCACGCCGCTGGGCGAGGGCAAGTCCACCACCACCATCGGCCTGGTGCAGGGGCTGGCCAAGCGGGGCAAATCGGCCTCGGCCGCCATCCGTCAGCCCTCGGGCGGCCCCACTATGGGGGTCAAGGGGTCGGCCGCCGGGGGCGGACTGTCCCAGTGCATCCCCCTCACCCAGTATTCCCTGGGCTTCACCGGCGATATCAACGCGGTCATGAACGCCCACAATCTGGCCATGGTGGCCCTGACCTCGCGCATGCAGCACGAGCGCAACTACGACGACGAAACCCTGTTGCGTCTGTCGGGTCGCAAACGGCTCAACATCGACCCGACCAACGTCAGCATGGGCTGGGTTCTGGATTATTGCTGCCAGGCTTTGCGGCACATCGTCATCGGTATGGGCGGCCGCAGCGACGGCTTCCTGATGCAGTCGCACTTCGATATTGCGGTGTCGTCCGAGGTCATGGCCATTCTGGCTATTGCCAGGGATTTGCGCGATCTGCGTGAACGCATGGGGCGAATCATCGTGGCTTATGATCGGGCGGGCGTGCCGGTCACCACCGCCGACCTGCAGGTGGACGGCGCCATGACCGCCTGGATGGTGGAAGCGGCCAAGCCCAATCTGATCCAGACCATCGAGGGGCAGCCCGTGTTCGTCCACGCCGGGCCCTTCGCCAATATCGCCCTGGGGCAGAGCTCGGTAACCGCCGATCTGGTGGGGCTCAAACTCAGCGACTACCATGTGACGGAATCCGGCTTCGGCGCGGATATCGGCTACGAAAAGTTCTGGAACCTCAAGTGCCATTACAGCGGTCTGGCTCCCGACGCCGCCGTGGTGGTGGCCACGGTGCGCGCCCTGAAAAGTCACGGCGGCGCCCCCGCGCCCCGGCCGGGGCGGCCCCTGCCCGACGAATACCGCAAGGAAAACGTGGGATTTGTGGAAGCCGGATGCTGCAACCTGCTGCACCATATCCGCACGGTGAAAAAATCGGGCGTGCGCCCCGTGGTGTGCATCAACGCCTTTGTGGGCGACACCAGGGCGGAGCTGGCCAAAATACGCGAATTGTGCGAGGCCGAGGGCGCGCGCGTGGCCGTGTCCCATCACTGGGAACGGGGGGGCGAGGGCGCGCAGGAGTTGGCCGATGCGGTCATGGACGCCTGCCGCGAGACCCCTTCGTTCATGCCTTTGTATAGCTGGGACACGCCGTTTGCCGAACGCATCGATCTGGTGGCGCGCGAGGTGTACGGGGCGGACGGCGTGGACTACACGCCCGAGGCGGCGGCCAAACTGGCCGCCTTCCAGAAGCGCGACGACGCTTCCCGGCTGGGCGTGTGCATGGTCAAGACCCACCTTTCCCTGTCCGACGACCCCGACCGCAAAGGAGAACCCCGGGGCTGGCGCTTGCGCGTCCGCGACGTGTTGCTGTACGGGGGCGCGGGCTTTGTGGTGCCCGTGGCGGGCACTGTCAATCTTATGCCCGGCACCGGTTCCAGCCCCTCTTTCCGCCGTATCGATGTCGATGTCGACACCGGCCGGGTCAAGGGGATTTTTTAGATCGCTTTGCCGTTGAAAACGGCAAGCGCTCCGGCGGCCGCGGGAGCGGCCGCCCGCGCCGGCCTGAAAACCACGCTTTTCAGGCGAAATGA
>UQJT01000014.1 GCA_900541395.1 uncultured Desulfovibrio sp. | reverse complement strand
TAACAGGCCCCTTTCCCCCGCCCGGAGGGCACAAGGGGAACGTCATGGAAAGAAGGGGAGAAAACGGAAAAATGCCGGTTGTTCCCGCAAAGAACAGGGAAGCGGGGAAAGCCCGACGCCGGTAGAAATGGGAGGATACCTAGCGGCTGTCGCCAAACATAGCGAGCCTACAGCCGGTTATATCAAAGCATAGTCGAGATGCACTTGCGGTGTAACGCTCCGACTTCAGACCTGAAACTTGCGGGTCGGCACATGGAATCCGATCGCCGGATATTTTCAATGGCAAAGCGCTCTAAACGGAGGGGATGGGGTCCACCGGATCGGTCAGCAAAAATTCTCCGGCGTCAATCCAGCTTTTCAGTGTTCGGGCCACTTCCAGAGACATGGCATAAGAAGTCAACGGCGCGGTTTCCACCTTTCGGCCGTCGATGTCCACCTCGCCCGATCGCAGTTCTTCATAACTCACGTGTTTGAGCACACGGGGAATGCCGTTCGGGTAGTCATGCCCGTAATCCTTGACCGGCAACAAAATGTCGGCATCGTCCACGCCGGTGAAGCGGGCCATATCCGCGTCGAGCACGGGGATGGGAATGCCCACCCCCACGGCCAGCGTACACCCGTAACCCAAAAAGGAATGCCCTCGCAGATAACGATCGCTCATGCCCTTGAGATCGCCTTTCAGCATCAGGGTACCGGAACCGAACAGGGGCAGGCCGTTGGCCTGACGTTCGGGTCGAACCACGTGCTGCGAACCTGCGCCGATGACATAGCCCACGCCGCCGCCCAGAAAAATGCGGGTGCCCAGTCCTATGGTCCGCAGATAGGGATCGTTAAGCAACGGGGAAAGCTTGCCCGCCGTGGCGTAATTGGCGTTGCGCAGGCCGGGCTTGAGCGGCCCCATATAGGTGTAGGCCAATTTTTTACCCAGGTTTACCGCCACGTTGTAATTCTGGTAGCAGTTGCGCGGATTGACCAGTTGGGCCCAGGTCAGGTCGGCCAAGGTGATATCCCGCTCCAGCGAGGTACGGGGGTAACAGTCCGTGCCGTAGGACGCTGCCGTCAGATGCACGGAGCGGCCGCCGGCCAGGTCTTCAATAACGTGACCGCCCCCATATCGGAACTGACCGGGATGCACCTTGTTGAGAGGATCGTCGGCGGCGGGTTCGGTGGCGCCCAAAAACCCGTCAACGGCCGCCAGACCGCCGTAGGCGGGCACGCCGTTGAGCCGGAATTGCGAGGCTCGGATCTGAGGAGGCTCGGGCTGACCGATATTGAAGAACAGCCCGGATGAACACATGGGGGAAAAAGTGCCCGTGGCCACCACGTCCACCTCACGGGCGGCCTTGTCCGGTCCCATATCGCGTACAGCCCGCGTCATTTCATCCGCAGTCAGCACCACGGCCTTGCCTTGACGGATACGTTCATTAATCTCGGCTATGGTCTTGCGGCGCGCGGACACAACAGGCTCCTTGGAAAAGAAAAAAGCGGCGGCGTCCTTCGACTGACGGCTTTTTAACCGCCGGAGGCGAACTTTTACTTCAACTTGGCGAGGGCGGCCTTGGCCACTTCCATATCCGGCTTGAGTTCCAGAGCTACTTCCAGACAACTGCGGGCCTGATCCCGCGCTCCGGACTGGAGAAACACCACGCCGATATTATAGGCGATACTGGCCGAAACATAGGGCAGCCGCCCGTTGATGCGCAGGGCCTGAACCATGCTCTGCCGCGCTTCGCGGAACATTTTGCCCTCGGCATAGGCCATGCCCATGTTATAGAACAAGTTTTCGTCGTCCGGCGCCACCTTGAGGGCTTTCCGATATTCCTCGATGGCGCTCTGCCACTTGCCTTGCTGACGCAGACTGATGCCGAGCTGATTGAACAGCTTGATGTCCTCACGGGTGAGATACTTGCCCTTGGCTTCCAAAGCGCGTCGTAAAAACAGCTCGGCGCGCTCGGGGCTTCTGTCGGCGTAAATAAGCGCGATGCGGCCGGAAATGGCCCCGATCTGACTCAATGCGTCCCTGGTCACCTGAGCCACGGCGGCCTCGAACAACTCCTCAGCCTTATCGATATTGCCCATACTGAGGTGAATTTCCCCCATACTCACCTTGCGCTCGGCGTTGAGCGGGGAAAGTCGATCCAGTTTTTCCAGATAGGCCAGGCAGGAGCGGCTGTCCCCCACGGATTCGGCCAGTTCGGCCAGCTTGCGCAGGGGTTCGAGGTACAACTCGGCATTGCTGCTGGCGGATTCGTAAGCTTCGCGGGCGGCATCCATGTTGCCCAGAGCCTTTTCCGCATCGCCCAGCATCATAAGGCCGGCGGCGCTGCCGGGTTTCATGTCCAGAATCTGACGGGCGAGCTGCCGGGCTTTTTCCGGTTGTCCCTGGCGCAACAGGCTTTTGGCAATGTCGATGACCTGGCCCAGCTTGGTCTGCGGCTTGAGAGTGAAAGCCAACTTTTCAATAATGGTGTTGGCCGACACGGGTTTGGCGATAAAATTGTCCGCGCCCACTTCGTGCAGGTACATGATACGCTGCTTTTCCACGTCGATGGTCAGCACAATGATATACAGCGAGGGATAGGCGGCCTTGAACTGCCGGACCATGAAGCTCAGGTCCCGCCCCTGGATGCTGCGCTCCACGAACATGATGGGGCGTTGTCCGGCTTCTTCCGCGCTTTTGAGTACCTTGAGCAATTGGCTGGGCTCGGGCACCCAGGTCAGAATGTCCGCCTGAGTCAGCATCAGATGTTTGTTCAGTACGGTCCGTAAAACGGACAGAAAGGCCTGATCGTCCGTCACCACGATAAACCGGCCTTTCTGATTCTGCACGAAATCTATAACGGTGGCTTCATACTGTTTTTGTTTCATTTTCAATGCAACATCGTTGGACACGGCAACCTCCCGGCAGGAACCTGAACGCCGCGGTTGAACGCGGCGCCCCCCCATACGGTTCCGACGATAGCAGGAATCGATAAAAGAGTAAAAAAAGCTTTCTTCTTCACAAAACCGGGTTACTATACGTTTCAGCCCCGCCGGGCAGGGCGGGCGGCTCAGGCCGATTCGCGCCCTTCTCCGTCGGCGCCCTCGCCGTCGGCCGCCCGGGCGGCTTTCAGTTTACGGTGGACGTAACTGCGCTCCAACCCCACCGTTTCGGCCAGGCGGGTGATATTGCCGCCCGCCTCGGCCAGCTTGGCTTCAAGGTAATAGGTTTCAAAGGCGGCGCGGGCGCTTTTGAAGTCCATATCCGGCGCCAGCAGACGGGCCAGAACGCCGTCCTTGTCTCCGGCCGCCGGAAGCGGCGTACGAGCCCGCATTTCCGGCGGCAGATCGGCGGCGGCCACCACCCCCCCGGGGTGCAGGATGGTCATACGCTCCACCAGATGCGCCAGTTCCCGCACGTTGCCGGGCCAGGACCAGGCCCCCATCGCCTCGAGCGCATCGGGCGCGAACAGCGGGGCCTTCATGCCCGTGCGTCGTTCCACCCGGGCCGTCAGAGCGGCGATGAGCAACGGAATGTCGCCTCCGCGCTCCCGCAAGGGCGGCAGGCACAACGGAAAAACCCGCAAGCGGTAATAGAGGTCGGCCCGGAATTCGCCCCGGCGTATGGCCTCTTCCAGATTTTTATTGGTGGCGGCGATAACGCGCACATCCACACGTATGGTACGGGTTCCACCCACCCGTTCAAAGCTCTGTTCCTGAAGAATACGTAATATTTTGGCCTGGGTTTTCAGGCTCATATCCCCGATTTCATCCAGAAACAGGGTACCCTTGTGGGCCAGCTCGAACTTGCCCGTGCGCGGCCCGTCCGCCCCGGTAAACGCGCCTTTCTCGTGCCCGAACAGCTCGCTTTCAATCAGTTCCTCTGGAATCGCGGCGCAGTTGACGGCCACCAGGGGCGCTTCGGCCCGCTTGCTGCCCCGGTGCACGGCGCGGGCGGCCAGTTCCTTGCCGGTGCCGTTTTCGCCGGTGATCAAGACCCAGGCGTCGGTAGGGGCCACGCGGGCCAATTCCTCACGAAACTTGAGCATGGCCGGAGACTGGCCGACGATGACGCTTTCCTCGCCCTGGTCCATGGCCGCGCGCAGGGCCTTGTTTTCCCGGCGCAGAGCGTCCATCTCCATCGTGTGCTGGACCAGGAGCAGAATCTTGTCCAGGGACAGAGGCTTTTCGATAAAATCGTGCGCCCCGTGACGCAGGGCGGACACCGCCGTCTCGATGGTGCCGTGGCCTGAAATCATGACCACCGGCAAATCCGGATACCGGGCTTTGAACCGTTCCAGAGCGGCCATGCCGTCCATGCCCGGCAGCCATATATCCAGAAAAACCAAATCGGGCTGTACGGCTTCGGCCAGACTTAAGCCCTCTTCGGCCGAAGCGGCCTCGGCCACCGCGTAGCCCTCATCCTCCAGTATGCCGCGCAAGGACAGGCGTATGCCTTCCTCATCGTCCACAATCAGAATGGTGGCCGCCATACCGGGTTCGGGCTACATGCCCAGATACGCCTTGCGCACGGCCTGGTCGTTGAGCAGAGCCGAGGCGCTGTTTTCCATAACCACCCGGCAGTTTTCCATAACGTAACCGCGATGGGCGATTTTCAAGGCCTGGTTGGCGTTCTGCTCCACCAGGAAGACCGTGGTGCCGTCGTGATTGATTTTCTGGATAATGCCGAAAATCTGCTGGATGATGATGGGGGCCAGCCCCAACGAAGGTTCGTCCAACAGCAGCAGCTTGGGCCGGGCCATAATGGCGCGCGAAATGGCCAGCATTTGCTGTTCTCCCCCGGACAGAGTGCCTCCGGCCTGGCGACGACGCTGGGCCAGGATGGGGAACAGGGCAAAAATATAGTCCATATCGCGCCGGATGCCGTCCCGGTCCCTGCGCAAAAACGCGCCCATATCCAGATTTTCCTGAACCGTGAGTTCGGGGAAAATCAACCGGCCTTCCGGCACCTGGCTGATCCCCATGCGCACAATCTCGTTGGGCCGAGTGCGGTGGATGGGCTTGCCCTCGTATAAAATTTCGCCGCTACGGGGCTGAATCCCCCCGCAGACGGTCATCAGTGTAGTGGTTTTGCCCGCGCCGTTGGCCCCGATCAAGGTGACGATTTCGCCCTCGCGCACGCTCAGGCTGACATCGCGCAGGGCCGGAATGGAACCGTAAAAAGTATTGACGCCGCGCAACTCAAGCATGATCGGCCTCCCCGAGATAGGCGCGGATGACTTCCGGATTGCTGCTCACCTGCTCAGGAGTGCCCGCCGCGATGCGCGAGCCGTATTCCATGACGTACACCCGGTCGGACAGCGACATGACCATACCCATATCGTGCTCGATGAGCAGCACGGCCAGATGGAAACGCTCGCGCAATTCCAGAACCAAATTCTTGAGTTCCAGCGTCTCCTGCGGGTTCATGCCTGCGGCGGGTTCGTCCAGCAGCAGCAAAAAAGGATCCGTGGCCAGAGCCCGGGCGATTTCCAGCCGGCGCTGAGCTCCGTAGGGCAGGTTGCAGGCTTCCTCGTTCCAGTGCTCGGCCAAATGCAGGTCCTGCAACAGAGTGTAGGCCCGGTCCACGCTTTCCTGTTCTTCCTGACGGGTGGCCGGATCGCGCGCAATGGCGCCCAGAATGCCCGACCTAGTGCGGCAGTGGCGGCCCACCATGACGTTTTCCAACACGGTCATGGACGGAAAAAGCCGTATATTCTGGAAGGTGCGCGCCAAGCCCAGCTCGGTGATGCGAAAAGGCTTCATACCGTTGAGCCGCACCGGCTGTCCGCCGGGACGACAGGCCGTCACCTCGCCCTCGGTGGGCACGTAAATACCCGTGACACAGTTGAAAAACGTAGTCTTGCCCGCCCCGTTGGGACCGATGAGCGCCACAATTTCACCGGGCATGATATCCAGGTCCACATCGTTCAGGGCGCGCAGGCCGCCGAAGTTGCGGGAAAGGGAGCGGACTTTGAGAACAGGTTCGCTCATGCGCGGCCTCCTTGCGCCGATGCGGCCGCGGCGTCGGCCCCTTCGCCGGGCTTCCCGGCCTGGACTCCGCGCGGACGATAGGTGCGCTTGCGACTGGGAATAAGCCCCTGAGGCCGGAAAATCATCATCAGCACCATGAGCGCGCCGAATACCAGCATACGATATCCGGACAAAGCGCGCAGGTATTCAGGAGCCAGGGTAAGCACCAGGGCCGCCACCACGACGCCGCTGATGGACCCCATGCCGCCGAGCACCACCATGGACAGAATCATGGCCGAATCCATAAAGGTAAAACTGGGAGGGCTGATGAAATTGATGCGCGCGGCCAGCAGCACCCCCGCGAATCCGGCCCAGCACGATCCCAAAGCAAAGGCCTGAAGCTTGACCATGCGCAGGTCGATGCCCATAGCCTCGCTGGCGATTTCGTCGTCGCGCAGCGCGCGCAGGGCGAGCCCGACGCGCGAATCCTTGATACGAGCCACTACCACGATGGTGACGACCATAGCCGCCAAGGTCAGATAATAGATATAAGCCATAGACTGATCGGGCGACAGTTCGAGCCCGAACAGCGAGGGGCGCGGGATGTTGGCCACGCCCTGGGAACCGCCCGTAATGCCCACCCAGTTGTTGAGCAGCAGGCGCACGATTTCCCCGAAGCCCAAGGTGACGATGGCCAGATAGTCGCCCTGCAGACGCAGCACGGGGAAGCCGAGCAGCAGTCCGGCCAGGGCGGCGAAACAGCCCCCCAGAGGCAGACAGACCCAGAAGCCCAGACCGAAATACTGATTCAGCAGACCGTAGGTATAGGCTCCGATGGCGTAGAAGGCCGCGTACCCCAGAACCAGTTGCCCGGCGATGCCCACGGCGATATTCAGGCCCAGGGCCAGCATGACGTATAAAAAGGCGTTGGCGAAAATGGTGGTCTGATACATGCTGCCCAGGATGGGCAGCAACACGGCGGCGGCCAGCAGCGCGCCCAGGCTGAGGCCCGCCACGCCCTTGCGGCGGCTGAGGGTGTCCAGACGGCCGCTCAGCGCGTCCCAGCTCCGACCGATCCCGGCCGTGACGGAAGCAAAGGGACCGGAGCCGTCGTTGCCGTGTTCCTTGTGATGAAAGTACCACATCCACAGCAGCGACAGCACGAACATGGTCACGCCCATACCCGCCGTGCGTTCCCACAGAACATCCACGGTGCGTTTGGTCGCGTTGACCTTGAGGGACAGCACGGGGAAGGTCAGCGCCATAAACCAGACACTGATCATGACGGCCCGCAGCAGGGTTTTCATGATGGCATTCATGGCGTCACACCTTCTGCACGGTGGCCTTGCCGAGCAGGCCGGCGGGCCGGAAAATGAGGATGAGCACAAGCAGCGCGAAGGCCAATACGTCTTCGTAGTCGCCCGACAGATAACCGGTGGTGAAGCTTTCGGCGAGTCCCAGCACCAGGCCGCCCAACATGGCTCCGGGGATGGAGCCTATGCCGCCGAGCACGGCGGCCGTAAAGGCCTTCATCCCGGCCAGAAAACCGATGCCGAACCCCACCTGTCCGGTGTGCGAGGCGATAAGCGTGCCCCCCAGCGCGGCCAGGGCGGACCCGATGATGAAGGTCAGAGAAATGACCTTATCGGCGTCTATCCCCACCAGCATGGCCATCTTGCGATTCTGGGCCGTAGCCCGCATGGCCTTGCCCATCCGGGTGTAACGGATGTACAGGGCCAGGCCGATCATAACCAGGGCGCTGACCACCAGAATAACGAAGTCGCTGGACCGCATGACTCCCCCGAGCGCCGACAGGAAGTCGAAGCGCGGCATAAGCCGGGGAAAAGGCACGTAGTTCGAGGTCTGGGCGAGCTGTACGTAGTTCTGGAGAAAGGTGGACATGCCGATGGCCGAGATCAGAGGGGCCAGGCGCGATTCGCCGCGCAACGGCTTGTAGGCGACCTTTTCCATGGTAAAACCGTAGGCCGCGCACCAGATCATGGCCACCAGAGCCGCCACAATCAGAATGCCGCCCGCCGGAAAGCCCGCCATGCCCAACAGCGTGGCCACGATGAGCGCGGTAAACGCCCCCAGCATGTAGATTTCGCCGTGGGCGAAGTTGATCAGGCCGATGATGCCGTACACCATCGTATAGCCCAGGGCGATCAGCGCGTAGATGCTGCCGCGGGTCAGGCCGCTGAAAAAAATTTCGAGAAAATAGTAAAAATCCATCGAAGACATCCGGATGATGGCGCGTTGTCGGGCCTCGGGCCCTCCGGACGGCAGACGCCGCGCGGCTGCATGAGAGTACATTGCCCCCCGCATGGAGGCAAGTCTAAAATCAGGCGAAAAGCCCCGGCGACCGGCTCCGGAACGCGCTCGCCGTCATCAGTTCGATCGGAGCGGGCCGCGACCCGCTCCGATCCAAAAGAGCCGGGTCGCGGCCCGGCCCCTCGGGCAGGGCCTAGTTGCCGCCCTTATACACTTCGGAGTACTGACCGTCTTTAATCTGATAGATGGACATGCCCACGCCGATGGCATCGCCCTGTTCGTTGAACTTGATGCGGCCGATGGGGGTATCCACCTCATGCCCGCGCAACGCTTCCACCAGCTTGTCGGTGTCGGTGGCGCCCGCGTTTTCCACGGCGCTCAGCAAGGCGATGGTGGCGGCCACGGCGTTGTCGAAAAAGGCGCCGGGGGCGGTGCCGAACTTCTTCTGGTGCAGTTCGGCGTAGTGCTTGCTGAGGGGGTTGGAACTGGTGTCCGTGGGTCCCGAGGCGTACACGCCTTCGGCGTCCGGACCGGCCAACTCCACAAAGCCCATATCCTTAAGGCCGTCGGGGCCGATCATGGGGATGTCGATTTCCAGGCTGTGCATATTGGAGAGAATTTTGGAAGCTTCGGGGTAATAGCCGCCCCACATGATGGCGCCCGCGCCGGACTGGCGCACCTTGCGCACGGCGGACGAGTAGTCGGTGGCGCCGGGGGTCACGGCTTCAAACAGCACCACTTCGGCCTTGCCGCTCTTCTGCAATTCCTCACGGGCCTTTTCGGCGTAACCGCGGCCGTATTCGCTGTTGTCGTGCAGGATGGCGACTTTGGGCGTGCCCAGCTTTTCCACGATGAACTGGGCGCCCACAACGGCGGAATCGTTGTCGTTGGCGATGGTCCGGAAGAAATAGGGATTCTGGCCGCTCTGGGTCAGGGCCGGCGTGGTGGCCGAGGGAGACATGGAAATGAGTTTGGCATTGGTGTACAGCGGCAGGGAGGCCTTGCACGGGCCGGAACAAATATGGCCCATGACGGCCACCACGCCGTCGGAAATCAGGCGGGTGGCGGCGTTGGTGGCAATTTCAGCCTTGCATTGATCGTCCTGGGCCACGATTTCCACCTGTTTGCCCAGCACGCCGCCCTTGGCGTTGAATTCATCCACCACCAGGATAGCCGCGTTCAGGCTGGGCTGCCCGTAGGAAGCCAACTCGCCGGAATGGGCTCCGGCCACGCCAAGTTTGACGGTGTCGGCCGCGAAAGCGGGCGCGGCCGACACAAGCGCGGCGACGCCGCAAGCCAGGGTTTGCATCCACCGTTTGGACATGAAAAACCTCCGCAACATAAAAAATAACAAAATTGTAAATACCACCCTACAAAAAACACCCCGGCACTCACGCGAGGGGGAGTTCTCAACCTGCCATTAAGCCGTAAAACCTGTCAATCATTTCAGGATAAGGGCATTGCCCGGAGCCGTAGGCGCTCCGCTATACACGGGGAGATGCTCAAAGCGGCTTTTACCGCTGGAAAGATGTTTTTATTTTTCTGATAGCAAATTGTTATTACTTATTTTTATTCATCATATTGACGCTCCGGACGGCGAAGCGGCAAGTCTTGCGGCCGAGCGCGACGGTGTCGGCCCCTATCCGAAAAGCCGCCGGACGAACGGTTCCGGACGTCTTCTTTCGACAAGATTGTCGTTCTTCACGTCAAGGGATAAAACTATCCCGCTCCCCCTCGCGGCTCGCAACCGAACGCGAAACTATATTTTGTATTTTTAAATATAAGAATATCCTAATGATTAACGATATATAAATAGTGCTTTCTTATTTTCTCAAAATACTTCATCATAAATATTTGCGCCGATTCTCTTCAGAAACCGGATGCGACGCCGTCGCGCCTTAGCGGCAGAGACCTTCGCGCACAGCTTTCTCGCGGGGGAGACATAAACCTCGGGAACAGGCTTCCGTCAAATCGGAGCAGGCCTGTTCCCTCCGCTCCTGGGTGAAGCGCAGGGCCGCACGGTAGACGTAGGTCCGGGGTTCGTCGTCGTCCAGGCTCAAAGCGCGTTCCATATCGCGTTCGGCGCCCCGGACATTGCCCAGGCGCAGTCCGACCAGCCCACGCTCCGCGTAGGCCAGAGCCGAGGCCTGCAAGCGTATGGCGCGGGTAAAATCATCGAAGGCGTCTTCCAGATAGCCGCTTTCGCTCAAGGCCCGACCGCGCCATATCAGGGCATCCACGTAATCGGGCTGCACCTCCAACGCGGCGTCGAGCCAGGCGACGGCCGCGGAGGGTTGACGGCATACGTCATGCTCGTCCCACTCGGATCGGGCCTGTTCAAACAACTCGCGCGCACGGGGGGAAACAGCGGCGCGAGGACTTGCGTCGTCCGAGCCGACAGCGGATTCCGATTCCAGGGATTCCGACGGCGCCGGACGAAAAGAGAATGCGGGAAAAACGCAACCCGCCGTCAGAAGCAGGACGGCGCATACCGTGGTGCGAAACCATGAAGCGAACATTTTCCCTCCTTATGACAACGGGCCCCTGCCCCCAAGCCTGGAATATCCGTTCCAGTTTTTTCCGCAGCGAGGAAACCTGCGCATGTCACTGAACCATCATCTGCCTCTGATGCGCTCCGCTTTAAAGCAACTCACGGATTTCGGCAAAGACGCCCCTCTGACCCCGGCCTCGGCCGGCGAGGATGTTCCCTGTACCCGGCTTCTGGTGGCCCAGGGCATGGAAAACCTTATCGAGCATATCACGCTGTTCGACGCCTGTCTGACCGAGGACACGCCGTTCATGAAGCATTTTATCGGCTGTCTCCAAGGCTTGCGGGACGACGATACAGGTTCGGAACAAATTTTTGAGGATATGGTCATCTTCTTCCGCGAAAAGGCCCTGCGCCTGCCGCCCTCCCGCCAGACCCCCATCGAGCGGGAAATCATGCTTCAATTCGAAATATCCCAGATGAACGAAGATCCGGAAAGTATGGTACGGCTCTGGTATTGGGAATTTCTGCCCACCCTTGTGCAGCATGACTTTCTCCGGGCGCTGGGTCTGGACCGGAGGTCGGGGCAGGAGTATCTGCACGCCGTTACCGGCGTTTGCCTGAACTCCTGACCGTGTCGCTCCGCTTTTCTCTCCGCATCCCGCGTCCTCCGTCCGATCCGCCGGTGCGGTCTGCCCTGGCGGGGGGCGCCGTATTCCGTTCGTCGTCCGGACGAGCGGGGCCAAAACGATCCCGCGCGGTGCCGAGCAAGATACCGTGCTGACGCAAGCGGGCCGCGTCGGTTTTAGCCACCGGCAGGGGATGTCCCTCGGTGTCCACCTCCGCATAGTACATAGCCGTGGCCACGGTACCCGGCGTGGGAACGAAGCATTGCACCTGGCGCGGGCTCCAGTGCCGTTCCTCCAGCCAATCCGCCAGCCGACGCATGTGGGCGTCGGTGCAGCCGGGGAAGGCGCTCATCAGATAGGGAACGACATATTGCTCCTTGCCGTGGGCCTCGGAATAACGACGAAAGGCGTCCAAAAACCGCTCGAACGGTTCCATGCCGGGTTTGCGCATGAGGCGCAGCACTTCATCGGCGCAGTGTTCGGGAGCAACCTTGAGCTGCCCGCCGGTAAATTCCCCGGCGTAGGCCTCCAAAGCCGCATCCTGTTGCAGGGCCAGATCGAAGCGTACCCCGCTGGCCACGCGCACGTGGCGGATGCCGGGCACCTGGCGGATATCGCGCAACAAGCGCACGTGCTCCGTCTGATCCACGCTGAAGCCGGGACACACCCGGGGCACCATGCAACTGGAGCGGCGGCAGCGAGCCGGGTCCAGAGAGCAACGGGCTTTCCACATATTGGCCGAGGGGCCGCCCACGTCGCTGATTGCCCCGGTAAAACCGGGTTGGGCCGCGATGGTTCGCGCTTCTTCCAGCAAGGAATCCCGGCTGCGCGAGGCGACGCGCCGCCCCTGATGCAACGCCAGAGAACAGAAGGAACAACCGCCCCCACACCCGCGGTGGCAGGTCATGCTGGTCAGCATCGTCTCCACGGCCGGAATGGGAGCCGTATAGGAAGGATGGGCCTGCCGAGTGAAGGGCAGAGTATACAACTCGTCAAGCTCCTCCGTTGTCAGAGCGGGAGCCGGAGGTTCCAGCACAACGACTCGATCGCCCACGGGCTGCACGGCCACGGCCCGCATCTGATGGACTTGGCGCTCCAGCAACAACGTGGCCTCCATCAGCCGGGCGGGTCGGGCCAGGATGTCTTCATGCGAGGGCAGGCGCAGGACTTCCCGCCCCGCCTCCTCATCCGGCCGCCCCATGCGGGCCGTGCCCGCTATGCCGCGCAAGGCGGCCGCAAGCTCCGGCCGGGAAGGCGCGCCCCCGCAGCGTGAGGCCAGGGCGTCAAGACGGCGGGCGATATCCAGAATGGCGCGCTCGCCCATGCCGTAAACAATGAGATCGAGCTTGGCGTCGGGCAACAGCGATTTGCGAAGGCTGTTCGACCAGAAATCATAATGGCTGATCCGGCGCAACGAAGCCTCGATCCCCCCCCCTACCACGGGCAGCCCCGGAAAAGCCCGACGGACAAGCGAGGCGTAGACGCTGACAGCGCGATTGGGGCGGGCTCCGGCCCGGCCGCCGGGGGTATAGGCGTCGTCGCGGCGCTTTTTGCGAAAGGCCGTATAGTGGGCCAACATGGAGTCCACCGCTCCGGCGGTCACACCGGCGAACAGGCGGGGACGGCCGAGCCGGATTATATCATCCGGCGAATCCCAGCGGGGCTGAGGCACAATGCCGACCCGGAAGCCGTGAGCTTCCAGCCAGCGGCCGAGCAAGGCCACTCCAAAGGATGGATGATCCACATAGGCGTCGCCCGACACCAGCAACACGTCCACCCGATCCCAACCGCGCGCGTCCATGTCCGCCCGGTCGACGGGCAAAAAATTTTCGCGGGGCAGCATCGCAGACGGTCGGAGCGCAAGGCGGGCGCGCTCGGAGCGGCCTTCGCGCTTCCGCCGTTCCGGGTGAGGGCCGCCGCCAAGGTGATTCTTGTCGCTAAAATGACTCATGATATCTCCTCCGCCAGCTATAAGCCATGCCTTTGCGACGGGCAAGGAGAGGCGGGCGCGCCTTGGGCGTGACTCCTGGCGACAAAGTTCTTCTGAGCGGACGAAAAGGCGGACAAAACGGGCCCCCATTCGACGGACATACGCCGCGCCGAGCTCAAGCACTCCCTTCCCCTGCGGAAACGGCGGTGATAAAGCGCAAAGAAGGCAAGGCCATTTTAAGTATAACGCCCCCCGGAGTTTTCATGACCAACCAGAATAAGGCTTTTCTTTATGCCGGGCTGACCGTGCTCATGTGGTCCACCATTGCCACGGCCCTCAAGCTCGCGCTGGCGTCGCTGGCTCCCATCCCCCTTATTCTCGTCGCTATGGGAACGGCTCTGCTTATTCTTGGTTTTCTGCTCCTGCACCGGGGCGGCTCCGGAGGCTGGGCCGATTTGCGCGGGCTGACACGGGGCGAGCGTCTCAACATCCTGATCCAGGGCGGCATCCTATTCTGCTATTACAACCTGTTGCTACGGGCCTTCGGCGGCTTGCCCGCGCAGGTGGCCCAACCCATCAACAGCACCTGGGCCCTGGTCCTGGCGCTGCTCAGCGCCTGGGCTCTACGTCAGCGCCTTTCCCTCCGTGAATTTCTGTGGATGCTTTTCGCCTATATGGGAGTGGTTATTGTGGCCGCGGGCGGTAGTTCAGGCGAGCTTGGCCCCATCCGGCCACTGAGCCTGGTCTGCGTACTGGGCAGCACCCTGCTCAACGCCGTCTACTGGCTGCTCAACGCCAAAAACAGGACCGCTCCGCTGCTCACCCTCTTTCTGAGCTTCAGCGTGAGTTTCCTACTGGCCCTGCTGTTTTTGTGTCTGGACGGCTTTCAGACCCTTCCGCCGCCCGACGCCCTGCCCTGGCCCGGCATTTCGGCCGCCGTGGCCGTGGGACTGTTCGAGATGGGGATTCCCTTCGTGCTGTGGAGTCGGGCGCTCAAACTCAGCAGTTCCGTGGCGCGGATCGGCACCCTGTCCTTCCTGGTGCCCTTTCTTTCCTTATTCTGGGTCAGTCTGGTGCTGCGCGAGCCCATCGCTCCGTCTACCCTGGCAGGCCTGGCCTGTATCGTATCCGGCACCTTCTTCCAGCAGCGCGCCGCCAACCATCGTTCGCCCCGTCAAGCCCGTGAAAAAAACACCGCCCCGCAAACGGCGGCGGCCGCAATCCGCAACTCTAAATAATTTTCGTATGTTAACAGATTACATAGAAAAAAAATGAGGAAAACGCGTACCTCCTATCATTTTTTGCTTGACGATTGCTCCGGATTACGGCAAGTGTATTCCTTGCCGTGGGGCTGTAGCTCAGTTGGGAGAGCGCTTGAATGGCATTCAAGAGGCCAAGAGTTCAATTCTCTTCAGCTCCACCAAATTTAGAGGACTGTCGAAAGACAGTCCTTTTTCTTTTTATTATGATTTTAAGCGATTGAGCGCGTAAAGTATACGAAACAAAAATCCCCCCGCTCGGCGAGTGTCGGCAATTTCAATACAAAGCATACCAAATTTAATTAAAGATTCAAATGGTTATCTAAGCAGTATTTCAAAGAGATAATAAAAAAGTACTCGATAGTTTTTACTTCTCTTATCCTGCCCCCTCAAAGGCAATTCCCAAAAAAACGCTAAATACAATATAAATATAGAAAATAAAACAATATATAAAGCTATTTACCACATTTATTAAAATTATCCAAAAATATTTTCCTCCAAAACCGGACTCTCAGTAATTCAGGTTGCCTCATGATTTTTAAAGTGTAGTATATCACACCAGACTGCCTTAAATATCAAAATGAGTATGCCGTTTCCGGGGAGCGGCGGCGTGGAAAACATCGACATGGGGAGACAGCGCCGGTGATTTGACGGTGTTCCGGGCCCCAAAGGAGTATGGGGAATGAATTGGTATCGTCAGTTGCGCATGACTTCAAAAATCGTGCTGCCCGTCGCCGTAGTGCTCAGCGTTATTCTGGGCGTGCTCACCTGGCAGATTCAAAGCCGGACATCCAGTGCCATTGAACATATCGCCAATCGAGAACTGACGGCTTTAGGCGCCCAGTACGGCAATTATATTCGGGATTTTCTGGGCGTGGCCATCGACGAAGCGGGCGCTCTGGCCGGGGGGCTGAGCCAGGCGCTTCAGGAGGGCCGGACTATTTCCCGTGACACGCTCATCGCCATGCAGACCGGGATTCACGCCGACAGCGCCACTTTGTATGGTTGCGGCACCATGTGGGAACCCAACGCTTTCGACGGCAGAGACGCAGAATTCCGGGGAGCCACCGGCAGCACGGCTGAAGGGCGTTTTCTGCCTTATTGCGCCCAGGATGCCCCGGTGACCGATCTGGGCGGCTCGATTACGGAAGCATATTACACCGTCCCCCAAAAAACGGGAAAACCGTTTCTTTCCGATCCCACCGACTACAATTCCAACGGAACCATCATCGCCATGTCCACGGCATCCTATCCCGTCATGGTGGACGGGAGGTTCCGGGGAACCGTGGTGGCCGATATCTCGCTGGCTCAACTGGATGAACTTATCACAGGCATCGACGTTTACTCCACCGGTTACGCCGGGCTGCTGACCGCCGACGGGCTGGTGGTGGCCCACAAGGAACACGGGCTGATCGGCAAAAATCTTTTCGACGTCAACCGATTCGTCTCTCCGGAACAGGCCCGCAGCGCCTTCCAGGCCGGTCGGACCTATATGGAAGAGGCCACGACCAAGGACGGCGACTTTATCCGTTACTATCAGCCCATTTCCCTGCGCGACACCGGGCAGAACTGGTATGTGGCTCTGGTGGTGCCGTTGGAGGAAGTCATGGCGGAGGCCAACGCCATTCGCAACGTCACCCTCGGCTTGTGCGGCGTCACCCTGTTGCTGATGCTCGGCGTCATATTCATCCTGGTGCGGTCCGCCGTAGCCCCCATCAACTATCTGGCCAAAACCGCGGAAATCATCGCCGGCGGCAATCTGAAGCAGCCCATCGAAGATTCCCGCTTCGGCGGCGAGCTGAAGCAACTCAGCTCCTCCCTGAAAAATATGATCGCCTCGCTCATCGAAGGGATCGACAAGGCTCAGGCTCTGTCCGAGGAGGCCAAAGCCGAGTCGCTCAAAGCCCGGGAGGCCATGCAGGCGGCCGAGGCGGCCGAACGCGAAGCCCGGGACAAAACGGAACGCATGTTGACGGCCGCCGATAAGCTGGATCAGGTGGCCGGAGTGGTATCCTCGGCCTCGGCGGAACTTTCGGCTCAGATCGAGCAGTCGGATCGCGGGGCGACCGACTCCGCATCGCGCTTGACTGAAGCCGCCACGGCCATGAACGAAATGAACGCCACCGTGCTTGAAGTGGCCAAAAACGCCGGTTCTGCCGCCGACGTGTCCACGTCCACCAAAGAGCGCGCCGAAGAAGGCGCCCGCATTGTGGAACACGCCGTGGACAGCATCCAGGCTGTACAAAAACAGTCGCTGGCCCTGAAGGAAGATATGGCAAAACTGAATGAAAACGCCAAGGCCATCACCCAGATTATGGGCGTCATTTCGGATATCGCGGACCAGACCAATCTTCTGGCCCTGAACGCGGCCATCGAGGCCGCCCGCGCGGGCGAAGCCGGACGCGGTTTCGCCGTGGTGGCGGACGAAGTGCGCAACCTGGCGGAAAAAACCATGTCTTCCACCTCCGACGTGGGCAACGCCATCAACGCTATTCAACACAGCGTCGCCGCCAGCATGAGCGGTGTGGACAACGCGGTGGACCTGATCGACCAGGCCACGGAGTTCGCCAATAAATCGGGGCAAGCCCTGCAGGCCATCGTCGCTATGGTGGAAGAGACGGCGGATCAGGTTCGGGCCATCGCGGCCGCCAGCGAGGAACAATCGGCGGCCAGCGACGAGATCAACCAGTCCCTGGCCCAGGTCAATTCCGTAGCCGGACAGACGGCCCAGGCCATGAACGAAGCGGCCCGGGCTGTTGCCGAACTGGCAGAGCAGGCTCAACAACTGGGCGTTCTCATTGTCGATATGAAAAAGGGTTGACCCCCGCCGTACAGAGTCCCAACGGCCTTTCGTCCGCAGACGGAAGGCCGTTTTATTTTCCTTCCCCTTCCAGCCTTGACGAAGCCCTGTCTTCTTTGAGAATAATTCCTGACAGATTTTTTTGACTCTCTTTCTGGAGGCCGCCATGCGCTACTGGATATTCAAGACCGAACCCGGCTGTTTTTCCCTGGCCGATCTGGAGGCCTCGCCCGACCGGATTACAGCCTGGGACGGCGTGCGCAACTATCAGGCCCGCAACTTTATGCGGGACGATATGCGCCGGGGCGACCTCGGCCTGTTCTACCACAGCGGCAAAACGCCCGAGGTCGCCGGCGTGGTGGAAATCGTGAAGGAAGGCTATCCGGATCATACGGCTCAGGACGCCTTTGCTCAGCATTTCGATCCGGCCGCCACCCCCGACAACCCCCGCTGGTACATGGTGGATGTGCGCCTGGTGCGCTCGTTCGTTCCTCCCGTACCGCGCGCGCTCCTGCGTCGGCAACCCGATCTGGCGGATATGGAGCTTTTGCGTCAGGGCAGTCGTTTATCCGTACTGCCCTGCGAAGAACGCCATTTTCGCTCCATTCTGGCGTTGGCCGACCGTCTGGCGGCGCAATAGGTGCGTCGGAAGGCCCCTCGATGGAATCCTAAGGGCCCCGCCGAAGCGGGGCCCGGCATCCCGTGATTTGGGGGAGGAAACAAGGGCTTTCCTCCTCGGAATCACGGGGGATGGTTAATGCGCCTTAGCGCTTTTCATTCCGGGAGGAAGAACCGGTCGAAGAACTCGACGAGGAGCCCTTTTTGTCGCCGCGTTCGTTTTCCGACACAAAGCGACCCTCCGCGTTGCGCTCGGGCATGCGCTGGCCGCTGTGGCCTTCGGAGCCCTTGGACATGAAACGGCCTTCGGAATCGCGCGCGGGCATCTGACGTTCTTTGGTAGCCATAGCTATAATCTCCTTGGATTGGGTAGTGGTTGACGCGGGACTTCGGAACCGGGTTCCGCCACCTGAGGCGGTATGCGCCGAAGCCGCCGCACCTTCACCCCGCCTTGCGCCGCGCGGCCCGTCGGAATATGCCGACATTGCCCCGCGGCGTTTTTAATATAAGAATTCCCGTAAAAAAGTGTCAATTCATTCCAATGAGTTGCAGAACAAAATCGACTAGTATCCTCCTTCGGCTCATGAGCCGGGGAGGGAGATAATGATTAAAAAAAGCGCCTCCCGGGCCTTGCTTCCGGGAGGCGCCGCGCCAGCTCCCCCCGCACACAGGGAAGCCGCACGCGCCGGGGCGGGAAGCCCCGGCTGAGGTTTAGCCCTCGACGGGCGTGGGGTCGACCGTGACCGCCCCCTTCCTCTTCTTACCGAACAGGCGGTCGGCCACGCTGCAGACCACCACGAAGAATACCGGAATGAAGAAGATGCCCAGGGCCGTGGCCGCCACGGTACCGCAGAATACAGCGGTGCCCACGGCCTTCTGGCTGGCCGAACTGGCTCCGCCCGAGGCGATCATGAGGGGCAACACCCCCAGCCCGAAGGCCAGAGAGGTCATGAGGATAGGCCGCAGACGCAGTCGGGCCGCCTCGGCGGCCGCCTCGCGCAGGCCGGCGCCGTTCCGCCACAGGGTACGGGCAAACTCCACCACCAGGATGGCGTTTTTGGCCCCCAATCCCATAGTGGCCAGCATCCCCACCTGGAAGTACACGTCGTTGCTCAGGCCGCGCAGACTGGTGCCCAGCACCGCTCCCAACATGCCCAAAGGAATGACCAGAATAACCGCGATGGGGATGGACCAACTTTCGTACAGGGCGGCCAGAGCCAGAAAGACCACTACCGCAGCCAGGCCGTATAACAGAAGAGTCTGACTGCCGGCCAGGCGTTCCTGGTAGGAAAGCCCCGTCCAATCCACGCCGAAGTCCTTGCCGAGTTTGGCCACTTCGGCCTCCATAGCGGCCATGGCCGTGCCCGAGCTTACGCCCGGCACAGGTTCACCCTGAATTTCCAGAGAGGCCACGCCGTTGTAACGTTCCAGCCGGGCCGGGCCCATGGTCCAGTCCGTGGACGCAATGGACGAAAAGGGCACCAGGTCGCCCAGGTTGTTGCGGAAGTTCCAGTGCCTGAGGTCGGCCTCAACCATGCGGAAGGGCGCGTCGGCCTGCACGTAGACCTTTTTGACCCGCCCCCGGTCGATGAAGTCGTTGACGTAGGCTCCGCCCGCCAGCACCGACAAATCGGTGCTGATGTCGCTGAGTGACAGGCCCAGGCTGGCGGCCAGTCTGTTGTCGATGGAAATGGCGTACTGGGCTGTGTCGTCCAGGCCGTTGGGCCGCGCGTAGGCGATGGCCGGATTGGCCGCCGCGTTGCCGAGCAACTGGTTGCGGGCTTCCATCAATTTTTCGTGGCCCACGCCGCCCCGGTCCAGAAGTTCCATAGTGAACCCGGCGGAAGTGCCCAGTTCGATGATGGCCGGGGGCTGGAACACCACCACCTGAGCGTCGACCATGCCGGTGAAAGCCTGGCGGAAACGCGCGGCCACGGCCGCGGCGCTCTGGTCCGGGTTGGGGCGTTCCTCCCAGTCCTTTAAGGAAATAAAGGCCATGCCCGTGTTCTGACCGCTGCCGGAAAAACTGAACCCGGCCACGGACATGATGCGTTCCACAGTATCCTTTTCCTGGGTCAGCCCATAGTCTTCCAACTGTTTAAGCACCTCCAGAGTACGTTCCTGGGGGGTGTTGGAAGGCATCTGCACCAAAGCGAACAATACCCCCTGGTCTTCAGAAGGCAAATAAGCGGTGGGCAGACGCATATACAGAAAAGCCAGGCAGGCCACCAGCGCCGCGTAGACCAGCATCAGCCGCCCCCCTCGCCGGGCAAGGCTCCGGATGCCGCGGTGATAACGAACGGTACCCGCGTTGAAGGCGCGGTTGAACCAACCGGCAAAACCGTGCTGGGCTTCGGCATGCCCGCCCCGGCTCTTGAGCATGGAGGCGCACAGAGCCGGAGTAAGCACCAGAGCGATAAGCACCGAAAGCAGCATGGCCGATACGATGGTTACCGAGAACTGACGATAAATGACCCCCGTGGACCCGCTCATGAAAGCCATAGGCAGAAACACGGCCGACAACACCACGGCGATGCCCACCAGCGAACTGGTGATCTGGCCCATGGATTTCTCGGTGGCCGCCACAGGGTCGAGGTGTTCCTCGCTCATGACGCGCTCGACGTTTTCCACCACCACGATGGCGTCGTCCACCAACAGGCCGATGGCCAACACCATACCGAACAACGTCAATGTATTGATGGAATAGCCGAAAACGGCCAATACCCCGAAGGTGCCCAGCAAGACCACGGGCACGGCGATGGTGGGAATGAGCGTGGCGCGCACGTTCTGGAGAAAAAGCAACATAACCAGAAAAACCAGGGCCACGGCTTCGAACAGGGTCTTGGCCACTTCTTCGATGGACATGCGCACCGGAGGCGTGGTGTCCATAGCCACCACGGCTTCCACGCCTTCGGGCATATAGGGCTTAAGCTCCTCAATGCGTTGCTTGACCCGCTCGGCCGTGGACAGGGCATTGGCCCCGGAAGCCAGGCTGAGGGCCAGACCGCCGGCCGGAGCGCCGTTCAAGCGGGAAGTGGCGTAATAACTTTCGCTGCCGATTTCGACCCGAGCCACATCTTTTACGAACACCGATCCGCCCGAGGGCTCCACCCGTAACAGGATATTCTCAAAATCGGCGGGAGTTTGGAGCAATTCCTGGGCCTTGATGGTGACATTGATGGGCGGTGCGCCCGCCCCGTCGTCGGGAACGGGCAGGCCGCCGAGCTGGCCTGCCGCCACCTGCACGTTCTGGGCCTTGATAGCGCCCACCACGTCGCTGGGCGTCAGGTTGTACTTGTGCAGCTTATCCGGGTCCAGCCAGATGCGCATGGCATACTGACCGCCGAAAGTGGTCACGTCGCCCACGCCGTCGACACGGCTCAGTTCATCCTTAATGGTGGCGTTCACATAGTCCGACAAGTCGGTCTGATCCATGCTCCCGTCGGTGGATATGAAGGCCAGAGCCAGGAACATGCTGCTGTTGGATTTGGTGACGCTGACGCCCTGCTGCTGCACGGTCTGGGGCAGCATGGGGGTGGCCAGTTGCAGCTTGTTCTGCACCTGCACCTGGGCGGTGTCCGGATCGGTGCCCATGGCGAAGGTCAGAGTAATGGAAGCCTGGCCCGACGAGTCGGACGTGGAACTCATATACAGCAGGTTGTCCAGGCCGGTCATGTTCTGCTCGATGACCTGGGTCACGGTATCCTGCACCGTTTGGGCCGAAGCCCCCGGATATGTGGCGCTGACCCGGATGGCGGGCGACGCCACGTCGGGATACTGGGAAACAGGCAGGCTGACCATGGAAATGGCCCCCGCCAGCATGATCACCAGGGCGATAACCCAGGCAAAAATGGGATGATGAATAAAAAAGCGGGACATTACGCCTGACCTCCCGCCGATACTTCGGCTTCGGCCGCCAGAGTGGCGCGGCCGGTGCGGGCCGCGGCCTCGGCCTCCAACTGGGCTTCGGTAACCACGGTCACCGGACCGCCGTTGCGCACGCTGTGCGCGCCGCCCACAATAACTTTATCCCCGGCCTGCAGCCCGTCCAGAGCCAGCCAGGCGTCGCCGTAGGCCGCGCCCAGAGTGACGGAGCGCCGTTCGGCCTTAAAGGAGTCGCCCTCGCCGGGCACGGCCACGAACACGAAGGGTGTGCCCCGCTGGTCGCGCAACACGGCCCGCTGCGGCACGAGCAACGCATCCCGTTTGGTGCCCATGTCCACCACGGCCCGCACAAACATTCCGGGCAGAAGTTCGCGGGACGCGTTGGGAAATTCGGCCCGGATGGTAACGGTTCCGGTGCCCTCATCCACGCCCACGTCCGCGAAACGCAGGGTACCGGCTTCGGGATAGGCGCTGCCGTCGCTGAGAATCAGGTTGACCTCGGTTTCGATCGATTCAGGCCGAAGCTCATCGCCGTTCCCCATGCCCAACTGCTTGCGCAGGCCGCGCATTTCATCCACGGACTGAGTAAGGTCCACATTCATGGGCATGGTCTGGTGGATGGTGGCCAGAGCGGAGGTCTGGTTCACCGTGACCAACGCGCCCACGGACACCGAGGATTTGCCGATGCGCCCGCTGATGGGAGCCCGGATCTGAGTGCGCTCAAGATCGATTTCGGCCGAACGCAGCGAAGCCTGGCAGGCGGCCACTTCGGCCTGGGCCTGGAGATAGGCGGCGTGGGCGTCGTCATAGTCCTGGCGGCTGACCGAATTGGTCTTGAACAGTTGTGTGGTGCGCTGATCTTTCAGGCGGGCGGCGTTGAGGTTGGCCTCGGCTTTGGCCAGAGCCGCCTTGGCGCTGTCGTGGGCGGCCTGGTAGGTGTCGGGCTCGATGAGGTAGAGCACGTCGCCCTCCTGCACGTCCGAGCCTTCCTGAAAGCAACGTTCACGGATAAGACCGCCGACTTCGGGCCGGACCTCGGCCTGACGGTAAGACACGGTGCGCCCGGCCATTTCGCCGGTCAGGGTGACGGTGGTGGGGGTCATGTCCGCTATGGTCACCCGGGTAGCGGGCATCTGCATGGCCGTCCCCTCCGGGGCGGCGTCCTGCCGGTCGCAGGCGCACAGAGCCAAGGCCAGGCTTCCCGCGACGAACGAAGAAACTATATGTCGAGTCATGATGATTCCTTATAAAGCGTTTTAACTTTCCTGGCATAAGCAGCCGGAACGCGATGTCGCATCAACAGGGAAAAGGGAAACGTGTTCCTTGCGCGAACAAAAAAATCCGACAGCGCGCAAGCCCCCAAAACCCTGTCGACTTTACTCCCAGCCGCCCCCCATCGCCAGACAAACGTCCACAATGCTGGATAATTGCTGGGCCCGGGTAGCGATGAAATTCAGCTCGGCGCTGAACAGAGAACGTTCGGCGTCCAGCAGGTCCAAGTAAGAGGAATAACCGTTGTTGAACCGGTTACGGGCGTGGACCACGGCTTGGGACAACACGTCCACCTGGCGTTCCTGCGACTTCACGGCCAAGGCGTACTGCTCCTGCCCGGTGAGCGCGTCGCGCATATCCTTAAAGGCATTCTGCACGGTCTGTTCATAAGCGGCCACGGCCTCGCGCTTGAGGGCTTCGGCTCCGGCCACGGTATTCCTGGTGCGCCAGGGGTCCAGGGGCAGACGCAACCCCGCCTGTCCCTGCCAGGTCCGGCCGTCGGACGAAAAAAGGTTATTGAGTTCGGGACTGACCAGGCCCAGCAGCCCGGTGAGGGACAGCGAGGGGAAATAGCTGGCCTTGGCCACGCCGATATTAAAATTCGCAGACTTGAGAGACTCCTCGGCCTGACGGATGTCGGGGCGCCGCTCCAGCAGGTCCGAGGGCATCCCGGCGGGCAGCACCGGAGCGGTGGGCAGCGCCGCGTCGAGATCGCCGGCGCTCATATTGCCTTCCATGATGTCGGCGGGCGAACGCCCCACCAGCACGGCCAGGGCGCTGGCCGCCGAATCTCGGGCGATGCGGGCGGTATACAGGGTGTTGCGCGCGGTCTCCACTTCCGCCTCGTCGCGCAGCAAGGAAAGCTCGTCGATGAGCCCCTGCTGATAGCGGTTGACGTAGATACGGTGCGCCTCCTCACGGGTGTGCAGCACCCGCTCCGCCGTCTGTTCCTGAAGCGCGGCGGAGCGCAGTTGAAAATAGGTTTTGGCCGTATTGCCCGCCACGGAAAGACGCACGGCGTCGCGGGCCGCTTCGGTGGAGAGCAGGTCGGCGCGGGCCGAAGCGGCCTTGTTGCGGTATTTGCCCCACAAATCCAATTCCCACGAACTGACGCCCAGCGAAGCGCCGTATTCATTGACACGGGTATCCGACCCGCTCAGAGTGTGCGCGGCCGAAGCGGAAGCGGCGGGCGCGGGAGCCAGGTCGGAACGGGCCGTGCCCAGTTGGGCGCGGGCCTGGTCCACCCGGGCCAGAGCTTGTTCAAGATCGAGGTTATGGGCGAGGGCCTCTTCCACCAGAGCGTTGAGGGTATCGTCGTTAAAACGGCGCCACCACTGAACGTCGAGGTTGTGTTCCCCGGCGTCGGTCCAGGCCTGGGGCAGGTCCATCACGGGACGCTCGTATTCGGGCGCGAATGAACAGCCCCCGGCCGTCAGGACGACGGTCAGCAAGGCGGCGACTATTCCTGCACGTGACATTAATATACTCCTTAAGATGTTTCCCCGGCCGGTTTCGCCCCGCCTTCCCTGTCCGGAAAAGGAACGACAGGGCCTGCCGGTCGATACGCGTCGACTTTTTCATGATTTTCTGCTAGCGCCAAATCAGTCTCCATCAAAAACCTGATGGTGTATGAAAATTCATCAGGGCCGCGCGCGACGCTCTCAAATCGTATAAAAATCAGACAGGAAGCGTATGGACTGGACGCTGGAACAACTCAATTCCTTTGTAGCGGCCGCTGAAAAGGGGTCATTTTCCGAGGCGGCCCGCTCGTTGGGCCGGGCCCAATCCGTGGTCAGCACGCATGTGGCCACTTTGGAAGCCGAGTTGGGCGTGGATTTGTTCGATCGCTCGGCGCGCCCTCCGGCGCTCACCGAAGCGGGACGCGAACTGGTGGGCGAAGCTCGGGAGGTGCTGCGCCGTTGCAACCGGTTTGAAGCCAAGGCCATCGCCCGCTATAAGGGTGAAACGGGTACCTTGAGCATCGCCATGGGTGACGGAGTTCCGTTTTTTCTGCTCAACGAAATCCTGGCGGATCTGGCCCGGCAGTATACTTTTTTACGAATTCGTCTGCTCATTTGCCCCCATGCCGAAGCCTGGCAGCGCGTGGAGGAAGGCGACGCGCAACTGGCGCTTGTCTATAAAAGCGAAAACAGACGCCCCGAACACTGCGAGGGGAGCTGGATCGCCACGGTCAACCAGGTCATCGTGGCCCCTTGGGATCATCCACTGGCGGGCAAAACAGATATTTCCCCCTCCGATCTGGCGATGCACCGCCAAATCGTGGTGGGCGACAGCGCCCGAGGCGGCCTGCGCCACGTCATGAGCACCCTCACTTGGGAAACCAACGACCTCATGGCCGCGCTGGATCTGGCCTGGCGAGGACTGGGCTGGACCGTGCTGCCCGAACCCATGTTGCATGCCTTCTCCCAGTCCACTCCGCCGGATCACATTAAAACCTACGTGCCGCCCCATCCCGTGGTCCTGAATTCGAACGCATGGACCCTGCCCCCGGCCAGCATTCTGCTGTTGTGGAATTTCCTCTACCCGCGACAGGATATTATAAATCTGTTGCGCGTCCGCCTGCAGGAAGCCTTTCGCAACCTCGATCGCTATCTTGGGAAGAGCTGACGCCGTATACGAAAATCGGTATTCAGCCCCCTCACGCGCGCTTCCATGAGCGCCGCCATCCCCCCGAAGTCCGAAATGTCGACGGGAGAAGACCTGCGGAAGCAGCCCCTCTCTCGACCGCGTCCGCCGAGCGCCACGGCCGGATGACGGTCCGCATTCGTGCGACGGAACAAAGGGGACATCTGATATTTTTTCTATTATATTTTATATATCAAATAGTTAATCTATAAACATCCTTCCTCCGAACTCTCTGTTTTTTTAAAGGCTCTGTTCCGGTATTTGATTGAGCCTTTTTGAAAATTCATGTCGGCACAAAAACAGGCCGTGTTCCACACGGGTCTGCGGCAGTCGTCAGGCGACGAAAGAGCCTTACGAATGGCGACAGCATAGATAAGCCCCCCTTCGACCGCCGCCGACGAAAGCGCGCCGCGATTTCCTTCGGCATCCCGCTTCGTTTCGGCATATCATTGACCCTTCTGCCCCTCTAACAATTAATGGGAGATAAGCAAACCCGCGTGGGGCGGGTCTTGCGGCGCGTCCCCATCACCCTCTCGAGAGATTCCCCGCATGAACATCGTTCCTGTCTTCGCTTCCGCCTGGCAGCGTTTCAAAGCCGGCATTTTTCTATGGCGGGCCTCCCATCGCAGGCTGGAATCCGAACCCGTGCTGTGTTCGGAATTGTTCAGCGCCGAGCGAATGGAGAGCCACGGTAAGGAACTGGCCGAGCGCCACCGCCTGATCCCCGGCACCCGCCGTAATCATCTGCTCGCCCGGCTGGCCGACAACGAGGCCGTACTGGCCGACTGCTACACCATGTTCACCGCCGTCACCACGCTGTCCCGGGTGGACCGGCGCATCACCCCGGCCGGAGAATGGTTGCTGGACAATTATTATCTGGTCGAGGAGCAAATCCGCACCGCCCGCCGCCACCTGCCCCCCCACTATAGCCGCGAACTCCCCCAACTGGCCGCCTCGACGGACGACGACGGGGACGAACGCCCGGAGGGACTGCCCCGCGTCTACGACATCGCTCTCGAAAACATTTCGCACAGCGACGGCCGCCTGGACAGCCGGGTGCTCAGCCGCTTTGTGGCCGCCTATCAGACCGTCGCGCCCCTCACTCTGGGTGAACTGTGGGCCATCCCCATTATGCTGCGTCTGGCCCTGCTGGAAAATCTGCGCAGGGTGGCCGCCCGTGTCATGGCCGCCTGGCGCGACCACGCTCTGGCCGTGGAATGGGCCGACCGCATGCTCGAGGTGGCCGAACGCGAGCGTAAGAATGTGGTGCTCACCGTGGCTGAAATGGCGGCCTCCAACCCGCCTCTCACCAGCGCCTTTGTGGCCGAGTTCGCCCGTCGACTCCAGGGTCAGAACACCTCTTTGGCCCTGCCCCTGGCCTGGGTGGAGGAAAGACTGGCCGAAACAGGCACGTCCGTTGAAGACATGATCCAGCTTGAAACCCAGCAGCAGGCGGCGGATCAGGTGTCCGTCAGCAACAATATGACCAGCCTGCGCCTGCTGTCGGCCGTGGACTGGCGTGCGTTTGTGGAGGGGCTCAGCCTGGTGGAATCCATCCTGCGCGAGGACCCGACGGGGGTATATCCGGCCATGGACTTCGCCTCGCGCGATCATTACCGGCATATCGTGGAAAAAACGGCCCGGCGCGCCCGGCTCCCCGAACAGGATGTGGCCCGGGCGGCTCTGGATCTGGCGCGGAGCGGTTCCCCGACCGGAAGCGCGCGCCGCGCGAGCGGTCTTCCGCCGTATGAAGGCCGGGACGACGGACGGCTGGAAAGCCACGTGGGGTTCTACCTGTTGGGCGAGGGCCGCCCCCGTCTGCGGGCGGCCGTGGGCATGAACGAACGCCCCGTACCCGTCCGACTGGCCTTTGCCCTGGGCCGGACGCTCAAGGCCGCTCCTCTGCCCCTGTATCTGGGGTCGGCCCTCGTCGTTACTCTGCTGCTGGCCTGGCCCTTCGCGGCCGCCCTGACGGGCGGCGGGCACCGGCCGGACGTCCCGACCCGGCTATTTATTCCGGCCGGTCTCGCCCTTCTCCTGGCCGTGAGCCAGACGGCCCTGCAAATCGTCAACCGGCTGGCCGCCCGACTGGCCCCGCCCGCCTTTCTGCCCCGTCTGGACTTCAGCCGCGGCATACCGCCTTCCTGCCGGACCGTGGTGGTCGTGCCCACCATGATCGGGTCCGTGTCCCAGGTGGACGAACTGCTGGAAAAGCTGGAAGTCTTGTATCTCGCCAACCGGGATGAAGGCCTGCAATTCGGCCTGCTCACCGACTTTCCGGACGCTCCGGAGGAAACGACCGCCCTCGATCAAACTCTGCTCGACCGCGCCCGGCAGGGTATCGACGCCCTCAACAAAACCTGGCCGGGCGAGGGCGGCGAACGCTTTTTCCTGTGTCACCGCCCCCGCCTGTGGAACGAAAGCGAAGGGGTGTGGATGGGATACGAGCGCAAGCGCGGCAAACTGGCCGAGTTCAACGGCCTGTTGCGCGGCAAGGACCGCAACCGCTTTCTGCTGCTGGCGGGCGGGGCGGCGACCGATCCCGAGGGTATGGCCCGGCCGCCCGTGCGCTACGTCATCACCCTGGACACGGACACCATGCTCCCCCGAGACGCCGCGCGCGAACTCATCGGGGCTATGGCCCACCCCCTCAACCATCCGGTGTACGATCCCGCCCGGCAACGCGTGGTCTCGGGCTACGGCATTCTTCAACCCCTGGTGGGTGTGGGACTGGCCAGCGCCGAACTGTCGCCCTATGCCAAACTGTTCTGTTGCGAAGCGGGCATCGACCCCTATACCCGAAGCGTGTCCGACGTGTACCAGGACCTGTTCGGCCAGGGGTCCTTCATCGGCAAGGGCATCTACGACGTGGACGCCTTCGAGCGTTCCACCGGCGCCCGTTTTCCGGACAACCGCATTCTCAGTCACGACCTTATCGAAAGCGGATTCGCCCGGTCGGGCCTGCTCAGCGAGGTGCAACTCTACGAGGGTTACCCGGCCCGCTACAGCGCCGACGTCAAACGCCGTCAACGCTGGATACGCGGCGACTGGCAACTGCTGCCCTGGTTGCTGCCCCGGGCGCCCGTACGGGGCGGCGGCCGCGAACGCAATCCCCTATCCGCTCTGTCGCGCTGGAAGCTGCTCGACAACCTGCGTCGCAGTCTGGTCCCGCCCGCCCTGCTGGCCGTGCTGATTATGGGCTGGTTCGTCTTTTCCCATCCCCTGGCCTGGACTCTGGGCGTCCTGGCCCTGATCTTCGGCCTGCCCCTGGCGGACTTTGCCGTGGGGCTGACCGGCAAAAGTCCCGGAGTGTCCTCTCTGCGCCACCTGCGTGCTCAGCTCCACTCCCTGGGCCTCCAGCTTTTGCGCGATGCGCTGACTCTGGCATGGCTGCCCTTCGAGGCCTGGTACTGCCTGGACGCCATTCTGCGCACGCTGTGGCGCGAGTGGATCAGCCACCGCCATCTGTTGCAATGGAATCCTTCACATGAGGCCGAACGCACGGCGGCGGGCACCTTGTCCGGCCTGTACTCCCTGATGTGGATATGTCCGGCGCTGGCGGCCGTCCTGGCGGCGCTCCTGACCCGGCACGGGGCGGCCCTGGCCGTGGCCGCCCCCTTCCTGCTTCTGTGGGCCGCGGCCCCGGCCCTGGCCTGGCGGCTCAGCCTGCCCGCCCGCCGCCGGGTCTTCGTTCCCAACCGCGAACAAAGCCGTTTTCTGCACGGACTGGCCCGCCGCACCTGGGCTTTTTTCGACCATTATGTGAACGAAGACGACAACTGGCTGCCTCCGGACAACATGCAGGAGGGACCGGTGGCCGCCGTGGCCCACCGCACTTCCCCCACCAACATGGGTCTGGCCTTGCTGGCCCATCTGGCGGCGCACGATTTCGGTTACCTGAGCACGGGCCGTATGCTGGAGCGTTTGGAACGCATGCTGAACGCCATTCACAACCTGGAACGCTACAACGGTCACCTGTACAACTGGTACGACACCCGCACACTGGAACCGCTTCACCCGCACTATGTCTCCACCGTGGACAACGGCAACCTGGCCGGGCACCTGCTGACCCTGCGGCCCGGCCTGCTGGAGTTGGCCGACACGCCGGTCTGGGATGCCCGCGCCCTGGCCGGACTGGCCGATACGGCCGAGGTGCTGGGGACGGCGCTCAAGGCCGAAAAACTCGATTGTCCGGCCTGGCGGGCCTTCCATAAAGCCATCGAGGACTCGCGGGAAGCCTCTTTTCCGTCCCTGGACGAAGCGGCGGACTGCCTTCAGCGCCTGCTGATGCTGGCCGAGGGATTACAGGCCGCCTGCCGCCCCGAGCCCGGCGGCGACGCTGCCTTCTGGCAAAATGCCCTCATCGATCAATGCCGCGACATCCATGACGATATCCACCGCGTTCTGCTGCCTACAGCCGTCACCCTCACCGACCACAGTCTGGGCTTGCCCACCTGGCGTCGACTGACCGGGCTCGACCCGCGCGCTCTGCCCGAATCGGCCCGAGTTCGGGCCTCGGAGGTGCGCGACCTGGCCGTCGAGCGCGTGGCCCTGGCCGACCGTCTGGCCCGACGCGCGGCGGAACTGGCGGATATGGACTTCGACCTGCTGTACGACCCCCGTCGCGATCTGCTCAGCATCGGCTACAATGTCGACGAACGCCGCCGCGACGCCTCCTATTACGACCTGCTGGCCTCGGAAGCCCGCCTGGCTTACTTTGTGGCCATCGCCTCGGGGCAGTTGCCGCAGGATAGCTGGTTTTCGCTGGGCAGGCTGCTCACCGGCGTGGACGGCGACCCCGTGCTGCTTTCGTGGTCGGGCTCCATGTTCGAATACCTTATGCCCGCCCTGGTCATGCCCAGTTATCCCGGCTCGTTGCTGGAGTGCACCTGCCGGGGGGCCGTGCGCCGCCAGATCGAGTACGGCCGCGACAACGGCATGCCCTGGGGCATATCCGAATCGTGTTACAACACCCTGGATGCCAACCTTTATTACCAGTACCGCGCGTTCGGCGTGCCGGGCCTGGGTTTCAAACCCGGCCTGGGCGAGGACATGGTCATCGCTCCCTACGCCTCGGTCATGGCCCTCATGTTCGCGCCCCAAGCCGCCTGTCGCAACCTGCGCCAATTGGCCGCGCAGGGGGCGTCCGGCCGCTTCGGCATGTACGAGGCCGTGGACCGCACGCCCGTGCGTCTGCCGCGCGGCAAAGACGCGGCCGTACTGCCTGTCTTTATGTCCCACCATCAGGGCATGAGCCTGCTGGCCCTCGACGCCGTGCTGCGGGGCAACCCCATGCAACGCCGCTTTCTGGCCGATCCCGGCTTTCAGGCCGTGGACCTGCTGTTGCAGGAACGCGTGCCCCGGGCCACCCCCGAATATCTGTTCAACGCCGGGGCCACCCCGGCGGGCATGGTGGACGCCACGGCCCGCGCGGCGGAAAATCGGCTGCGGGTCTACACCGACCCCAATCGCACTCCGCCCGCGGTGCAACTTCTGTCCAACGGGCAATACCACGTCATGGTCAGCGGCGCCGGAAGCGGCTACAGCCGCTGGCGCGACTTGGCCGTCACCCGCTGGCGCGAGGACCCCACCCGCGACAATCTGGGCCAATTCTGCTATCTGCGCGATACCGTCAGCGGCGAATTCTGGTCCACGACCTACCAGCCCACCTGCGTCCGCGTCGATCATTTCGAGGCCATTTTCTCCGACGCCCGGGCCGAATTCCGGGTGCGCCACCGCGACCTGGACGCCCATACCGAAATCGTGGTCTCGCCCGAGGACGATATCGAACTGCGACGCCTGCACATCACCAACCGCAGCCGTCTGCGCCGCCACGTCGAACTGACCAGTTACGCCGAGGTGGTCATGGCCCCGCCCGCCGCCGACGTCCAGCACCCGGCCTTCAGCAATCTGTTCGTGCAGACCGGCATCCTGCGTCCGCTTCAGGCCCTGGTGTGCACCCGACGGCCGCGCGACGAACACGAGGAGCCGGCGTGGCTGTGCCACCTGCTGGCCGTGCACGGCGCGGACATCACCGCCATTTCCTACGAGACGGATCGTTCCCGCTTCATCGGGCGGGATCGCACCCTGGCCGAACCGGCGGCCATGGACGCCGAAGCCCTGTCCGATACCGCCGGGGCCGTGCTTGACCCCATCGTGTCCATCCGGGCCCGCCTGATCTTGAACCCCGGCCAGACCGTGGTGGCCGATCTGGTGACCGGCATGAGCCGCTCGCGCGAGGAATGCGAGCTGCAGATCAACAAATTCCGCGACCGCCGTCTGGCCGACCGTGTATTCGACCTGGCCTGGACCCACAGCCAGGTGCTGCTGCACCAGTTCAACGCTTCGCTGCGCGACGCCCATCGCTTCCAGGAGCTTGCGTCCTACATTCTCTATGCCGACGCCGGTCTGCGGGCCAAGCCCAGCGTGTTGGCCGCCAACATGCGCAACCAATCCGGCCTGTGGGGGCAATCCATTTCCGGCGATCTGCCCATTGTCCTGCTCAAGATCAACGACGCCGCCAACATCGAACTGGCCGTGCAACTGGTCAAGGCCCACGCCTACTGGCGCCGCAAGGGGCTGTCCGTGGACCTGGTGGTGTGGAACGAGGAACGCGTCAGCTACCGCCAGCAGTTGCAGGATACCATCCTCGGCCTCATCCCCTCCGGGCCCGAAGCCCACCTCATCGATCGGCCGGGCGGCATCTTCGTGCGGCCCGAGCAGCAGTTGTCGCGCGAGGAGCGTATCCTCATCCAGGCGGTGGCCCGGGTGATTCTCAGCGATTCGCGCGGCACGCTGGCCGAACAGCTGTCCCGCCGCCGGGCCGAAGCGCCCCTGCCCCGGGCGGCCGCGTTCCGGGCCCGGCGATCCGGCGACCGGGGCCTGCCCGCGCTGCCCGAATATGCCGCTCCGGTCGACGCTCCCGCGCCCGCGGGGCTTATTCTGAGCAATCCCTACGGGGGGTTCAGCCAGGACGGGCGGGAATACGTCATCACCCTGCACGAAGGCGACGCCTTGCCCGCGCCGTGGGTCAACGTACTGGCCAATCCCGGCTTCGGTTCCATTGTCTCGTCGTCGGGCGGCGCTTATACTTGGAAGGAAAACGCCCACGAATTCCGGCTTACGCCCTGGGCCGACGATCCGGTAACGGACGCATCGGGCGAGGCCCTGTACCTGCGCGACGAGGAAAGCGGCCGCTACTGGTCGCCCACCCCCCTGCCCCGGCACGGGGGCGGCGGTTACACCATACGCCACGGCTTCGGCTACAGCGTGTTCGAACACCGCCAAGACGGCCTGTTCACCGAACTGACCGTATACGTGGCGCGGGAAGCCCCGGTGAAATTTCTGGCGCTGCGTGTGGTCAACGAATCCGGACGGCCGCGCCGCGTTTCCGTCACGGGCTATGTGGAATGGGTGCTGGGCGACGTGCGCGAACGCACGGCCATGCACGTGGTCACCGAGTCCGACCCCATCACCGGCACTCTGTTCGCCCGTAACGCCTATTCCCTCGACTTCCCCGGCCGCACGGCCTTTTTCGACGTGGACGGCAAAGACCGCACCTTCACCTGCGACCGGCGGGAATTCATCGGCCGCAACCGCGACCTGGGCGCTCCGGCGGCCATGGGACGCGTCCATCTGTCCGGACGGATGGGACCGGGCCTCGACCCCTGCGCCGCCATTCAGACCGTATTCGACCTGGACCGCGGCGAAAGCCGCCCGGTGGTCTTCCTGTTGGGCGCGGCCCAAAGCACCGAAGAGGCCGCCCGTCTGGTCCAGCGCTACCGCGACTCGCGTGCCGCCGCGGCCGCCCTGGCCGAAGCGCGCGACGCCTGGCGCGCCATTCTGGGCGCCGTGTCCGTGTCCACCCCGGACCCGGCCTTCAATGTTCTGGCCAACGGTTGGTTGCTTTACCAGGTCATCGCCTGCCGCTTCTGGGCCCGCAGCGGCTATTACCAGTCCGGCGGAGCCATCGGCTTCCGGGATCAATTGCAGGACTCCATGGCCATGGTCCATGCCCTGCCCGAGGTCAGCCGGGCTCATCTGGTGTTGTGCGCGGGGCATCAATTCCCTCAGGGCGACGTGCAACACTGGTGGCATCCGCCTCTGAACCGCGGCGTGCGCACCCGCTGTTCGGACGATTACCTGTGGCTGCCCCTGGCGGTCTGCCGCTACGTGGAAGTCACCGGCGACCGGACCGTGCTGGACGAGCGCGTACCCTATATTGAAGGCCCGGCTCCGGCCCCCGACCAGGAGTCGCTGTACGACCTGCCCATTCCCTCCTCTCTGGTCGAAACCGTGTACCAGCACTGCGTGCGGGCCATCGAGCACGGCCTGCGCCGGGGTGAACACGGCCTGCCTCTGATGGGCACGGGCGACTGGAACGACGGCATGAACCGGGTGGGCGAGCAAGGCCGGGGCGAAAGCGTATGGCTGGGCTTTTTCCAGTACGACCTGTTCCGGCGCTTCGGGGACATCGCCCGCCTGTACGGCGACGAAGGCTTCGCCGCGCGCTGCGCCGCCGAGGCCGACGCTCTGCGCGAAAATCTGGAAGTCAACGGCTGGGACGGTGAATGGTACCGGCGGGCCTATTTCGACGACGGCACGCCCCTGGGTTCGGCCGTCAACGAAGAATGCCGCATCGACAGTCTGTGCCAGAGCTGGTCCGTGCTGTCCGGGGCCGCGCCCGACTGGCGACAGCGCGCGGCCATGGACGCTCTGGACGAGCATCTGGTCCGGCGCGACCTGGGCATTATCCAACTGCTCACCCCACCCTTTGACCATTCGTCCCTGCAACCCGGCTATATCAAGGGTTATCTGCCCGGCGTGCGCGAAAACGGCGGCCAGTACACCCACGCCGCCCTGTGGGCCGTCATGGCCTTCGCCGTCCTGGGCGACGCGGACCGCGCCTGGCCCCTGCTGAACATGATCAACCCGGTACGCCACGGCGACAGCGCCGAGGGCGTGGACATATACAAGGTGGAACCCTATGTCATGGCCGCCGACGTATACGCCGTGCCGCCCCACGGGGGGCGGGGCGGCTGGAGCTGGTACACCGGAGCGGCGGGCTGGATGTATCGGCTCATGCTCGAATCCTTGCTGGGCCTCTCGGTGCGGGGCGATCGCTTGCGCCTGACGCCGCTGCTGCCGCGGGACTGGCCGGAATTCCGGCTCGACTACCGGCGCGGTTCCAGCCTGTATCGATGCCTGGTCGCCCGTGCCGTCCCGGGTCGCTCCGACGGAGCGGACGGAACCGCCGACGGCCCGCTCCTGATTCTGGACGGCCAAATCCAGCCCGGCGTCGACATCCTTCTGCTCGACGACGGCCGGGAACACACGGTGGAACTGTATCTGCCCTCGGCCTGACGTTTCCGACACGCGGGTCCGAAAAGCAGAAACCGATCGGGGTTTGCCGTCGGCCAAAGCGCCCGCCGCGGCTGACGGCGGGCGCTTTGGAATTTTATGACGCGGGAGCCGCGCTTCAGGCCGCCGCGCGTTTTTCCGCCCGCGCGCGGGGCAGGACGAGATTGAGCAGCACGCCGGTCACGGCGGCCAGACCGATGCCGCCCAAGCGGAAAGAACCGATGTTGAAAGTCATGCCGCCCACCCCGAAAATAATGATGAGCGCCACCACGGCCAGGTTGCGGGGTTCCATGAGGTCATGCCCGGCCCGGACCAGGGTGTTCAACCCCACCACCATGATGGCCCCGAAGAGCAGAATCATGATCCCGCCCATGACGGGCGTGGGAATGCTGCTCAAAAAAGCGCCCAGTTTGTTCACGCAGGCCAGCAGAATGGCGCACAGGGCCGCCCAGGTCATGATGGCCGGATTGAAGGCGCGGGTCAGGGCCACGGCCCCGGTCACCTCGGAATACGTGGTATTGGGGGGGCCGCCCACCAGGCTGGCGAACATGGTGGCCAGCCCGTCGCCCAGCATGGTATTTTTGATGCCGGGGTCCTTGAGGAAATCTTTGCCCGTCACCGAACTGATAGCGATGACATCCCCGAAGTGCTCGATGAGCGGAGCCAGAGTGATGGGGATGATGTACAGAATGGCCTCCAACCGGAACTCGGGGAACACGAAATTCGGCACGCTGAACCAGGGGGCCGCCGCCATTTTGCCGAAATCATGGATGCCCAGCAGGATGGAGCAGACGTAGCCCACGGTGATGCCGCACAGGATGGGCACCAGGCGCAAAAGTCCGCGCCCCAGCAACGAGGCCAGCACCGTGGCGGCCAGAGACACCATGGACACGATAAGCGCCGTCTGTTCCGGAAACAGCACCGCGCTGCCGTCGCTGTTCTTGCCCAGAGCCATATTCACGGCCACGGGCGCGAGCACCAGCCCTATGACCACGATGACCGGCCCGGTAACGATGGGAGGCAGCAGACGCAAAATGATTCCCGTGCCCCGGAAGCGGATGATCAGGCTGATAAGCACGTATACCGCCCCCGCCGCCACCATGCCGCCCAGGGTGGCGGGCAGCCCCCAGGTCTGCACGCCATAGATGATGGGCGCGATGAAGGCGAAAGACGAAGCCAGAAAAATGGGCACCCTGCCCCGGGTACAGATTTGAAAAATCAGCGTGCCCACCCCGGCGGTAAACAGGGCCACGTTGCTGTCCATACCGGTCAGCAGGGGCACCAACACCAGGGAGCCGAAGGCGACGAACAGCATTTGCGCGCCGATGAACCAATCCTTGAGCCGGAACATGTAGGTGGTGTCGGACTGCATCAGGAATCTCCCATGAATCTCTGAATGACGGCAAAAGCCCTGCCGAAAAAAAGCCCCCCATGTCGGGAGGCCCTGTCCTACTTGGTGCCGAAAATCCTGTCTCCCGCGTCGCCCAGGCCGGGGATGATATAGCCGTGCTCGTTGAGGTGCGAATCCAACGCGGCGGTATAGATGTCCACGTCGGGATGGGCGGCGAGCACCTTGTCCACGCCCTCCGGCGCGGAAACCAGGGTCAGGGCGCAGATATGTTTGCCCCCGTGCCGCTTGAGCAGATCGATGGCGGCAATCATGGACCCGCCGGTGGCCAGCATGGGATCGAGGATGACGGCGAACCGCTCGTCGATGCGACGCGCCAGCTTGACGTAATATTCCACAGGCTCCAGCGTTTCCTCATTGCGATACAGACCCACTACGCTGATCTTGGCCCCCGGAATCATATCCAGCACGCCGTCCATGAGCCCCAATCCGGCCCGCAAAATGGGCACAATGGTTACCATCTTGCCCGACAGAGTGTCGATTTCCACCGGACCGGCCCAGCCCTTGACCGTTTTGCGGCCGGTTTTGAGATTTTTGGTGGCCTCGTAGGTCAGCAGGCGGGCGATTTCCTTGGCCAGCATGCGAAATTCACTGGTGGACGTGCTCTCTTTCCGCAACAAGCCCAGCTTATGCCGGACAAGGGGATGATCCACGATATACAGGGCCATGACGCTCCTCCCTTGTCGTGCGGGCGAAACCGGAGGCCGGTCGCGCCGTCTTTGCTCGAAACCGTTGAAAGCTCGGCCCTGGCGGGCGCAAATGTCGTTACCTTACTGAACCGGATATAACGCGTCAATTGTCCGCGCGCGTGCGGGCAAGCCGGAAACGCGTGATAAATATGGTGATAACCATGCATACTTTCAGGAACTATTTGCCCCGAATTCAACTATCATATAGGCCCGATCGAGAAAGACCACTGGAGGTATCGTTATGTTTACATGGGCCGTTATTTTCCTGATCATCGCCATCATCGCGGCCGTGCTGGGGTTCGGAACCCTGGCCGGCACGGCGGCATGGGCGGCGAAAATTGTGTTTGTCGTGGGTTTGATCCTGTTCATCGTGAGCTTGTTCTTTCGTTAAAGCGGGCCGCCATGTCGGCCTTCAACTCCTCAGGCGACGCGCCCCGAAGGACGCGCCGCCTCACATGGATGGCAAACCCCGCTTCGCGGTGTTTGCGCCGTCTAAGCCGCCAAGCGGCTTGACGGAAAGGCACGAAAATCGCTCGTTTTACGGCGCGGCAAAGCCGCGACCTACTCGCCATTTTCGGGGCTGCTGAATTTTTCAGCAGCCACAGGCGACGCGCCCCGAAGGACGCGCCGCCTTTAAACTGCCCGGCCCGGGTTATTTTTTCGGGCCGATACCAGCAGCATCATGGGCCGCCGTACTTCGTCCCGCATGTCCGGCATGCTGTCCAGCAGCGCGGGGTCCGGCTCGGGTTCGACCACGCGCACAATCTCAAACCAGGCCTCCAGCAAACCGTTAAGGTAGGTGGTCATCGTTTTGTGGTACTTGATCACTTCTTCCCCCAGGAACACGGCGCGACGGCTTCCCTCGTCGAAGTAGCGGTCCACGGGCCAGTGCAGTCTGGCGCCCCCCTCGTCATAAAACCAGTTTTGCGTGCCGTAGGCCGTGAACACGGGATGTTCCACGGAAAAAACAAAGGCTCCTCCCGGCCGCAGGGTGCGCGCCGCCTTGCGGGCCAAGTCTCGGAAATCTTCCACATAGTGGAAGGCCAGGGAACTCAGGACCACGTCAAAGACCTCGGGCGGGTATTCGTAATCCTCCAAGGCGATGTTCCGGTACTCGATGGGCCATCCGGACGAATGCGCCCGCGCCCGCTCCAGCATTCTGGCGGAAATATCGAGCCCCAACACGGCGGACGCGCCCCGCTCGGCGGCATAGACGCAGTGCCAACCGAAGCCGCAGCCCAAGTCCAGCACCCGCAGTCCCGCGAAATCGGCAGCAGTTTCTTCAATTCGTGCCACTCCCCGGCGGCCCGCAGGCCCTCCACCGAACGGGGCATACGGCTGTACACGGCAAAAAAACGCTCATCGTCATATTTGTTTTCTTTCATAATGGCATCCTTAATACAGAATACAGCGTTTTTTCAGGCCACAAGCGCCTTTTCCGACACCTGCAGGTCCCGGGACTATCTTTTTCCCTCACGTCCGTCGACACCCGCTCCAGACGCAAACTCCCCGCCGGACGACTCCGGCGGGGAGTAAGGCACGGTCCTTCCGCAACACGGAGGCTATTTGCCTGACACAAGGCGCGTCCAGTCGGCCAGAGCCCGCATCATGGCCGCCACCTGGGCGATAAGTTTGTCATCCACCAGGTTGCCGTCCTGATCAAAGGAAGCGGAAAAGGCGTTGGAAAAAAACTCCGGCTTGTTCAAGGGCCGCAGGTCAAAGCACACACAACTCTGGCGCACATGGTATTGGGAACGCGAGGTGCCCATGCCGCCGCCCGCGCCCAGGATGGCCACGGGTTTGCCCGCCAACACCTTGTTGCCCGGCTCGCGCGAGGGCCAGTCCAGCGCGTTCTTCAGGGCCGGGGCCCACGAATAGTTGTATTCCGGGCAGGCCAACACCAAGGCGTCGGCACGTCGTATCTGGTCGATAAGGCGCGCGGCCGAAGCCGGTTTTTCCATATCTTCGTTATACAAAGGCAGGTCGGAAATATCGGCGATGTCCATGCTCACGCCCTCGGGCAACGACCGCGCGGCGCAGCGCAACAAACCGGTATTGCGTGACTGGCGGCGCAAACTGCCGGAAATGCCGAGAAAATGCAGAGTATCGTTCATGAGGAAACTCCGTTAGTAATAATTCCTTTTCTTTTAGGGAAACTACCGCAAAAATCCCGCACTGACCAGCCGTACCGACCTAGTATCACGCGACGGGTTTCAAAAATGCGGAAGAGGAAGGCAGCCTCAATCAACGGAGCGACAAGCAAAACCGCACGGAATGCGCGCCCTGAAGTCTATTTTCAAACGGCGGCTCCGTAATAAGCCGTGTGCCAGTCCACAAAGCGGCGCAAGCCCTCGCGCAACGGGGTATGCGGAGCAAAACCGGTCAAACGCGAAAGTTCTTCCACGTCGGCGTAGGTGGCTTCCACGTCGCCGGGCTGCATGGGCATAAATTCCTTGACGGCTTCGCGCCCCAAAGCTTCTTCCAGCAGACGGATAAACTCCATCAATTCCACGGTTTCGTGGTTGCCGATGTTGAACACCCGCCACGGGGCGGGGCTGGTGCCGGGGTGAGGATGGCGCGCGTCCCAATGGGTATCGGGCTCGGGAACCAGGGGCAGCAGGCGGACGACCCCTTCCACGATATCGTCGATATACGTGAAGTCACGCCGCATACGGCCTTGATTGAACACTTTGATGGGGCGTCCCTCCAAAATGGCCGAAGCGAACAGATGAGGCGCCATGTCCGGTCGTCCCCAGGGGCCGTATACCGTAAAAAAACGTAAGCCCGTGCAGGGAATGCCGTACAGATGGCTGTAGGCATGGGCCATGAGTTCATTGCTTTTTTTGGTGGCGGCGTACAGGCTGACCGGGTGATCCACATTGTCCTCGACCCGGTAAGGCATGGCCCGGTTCAGGCCGTAGACCGAACTTGACGACGCGAACAACAGGTGCGTCACCTTATGGTGCCGGCAGCATTCCAGCAGATTGGCAAACCCCACCAGATTGCTTTGGATATAGGACTGCGGATTGATCAGGCTGTAGCGCACCCCGGCCTGGGCGGCCAGGTTGACCACATGGGTGGGTTCATAGTCGACGAACAGTTTGTCGAGCAGAACCGCGTCGGCCAGATCGCCCCGCACCCAATGAAATCCCGCGCGCGGCGTTAGGCGGGCCAGACGATCCTCTTTGAGGCGAACGCTGTAATAATCGTTCAGATTGTCGATACCGACGACTTCCGCGCCCTGCTCCAGCAGGGCCTGCGCCAAATGAAAACCGATGAAGCCCGCCGCTCCGGTGACCAGTGCCCGCATACTCTTCCTTCTTTTTTTACCCGGCCGACCGAGTCGGCCGCATCATAGGCATCCGCCCGGCCATCATGACGCCGCGCCGTATTCTCTTCACCGCTATTTGCCGTGCGCTTCGGTGATGATCGAACGCACCTGCTTGGTCAGGTTGGGCAAATCGGGCTTGGATATCTGATAGTCGGCCCCGGCTTCGCGACCGCGGTGACGCATGGTGTCGGTGATCAGCGAAGAGAACAGCACCACCGGCAACTGTTTGAGCACCGGGTCTCCCTTGATCTTGCGGGTCAGGGCATGGCCGTCCATTTCCGGCATTTCGATATCGGAAATCACCACGTCCAGCAGGCTGTGCAGCGGGACGCCCGTGTCGTTGCTCCGGCGACGCAGGTCTTCCAGAATATCCCATGCCTCCTTGCCGCTGGAAGCTTTGGTCACCCGGTAGCCCGCCCGTTCCAGAGTACGGGTGATAATGGTGCGGATGGACAGCGAATCGTCGGCCACCAAAATGTGGAACTGGTCCGCGTCTTCCACCCTGACCCCATCTTGATCCTGCTCCATCCTATCCACCATGAGATTCATATCCAGATTGGGATTCATGGTGGCGATGAGCTGCTCCATATCCAGAATGAACAGAATGCGATCGTCGATACGCACCACGCCGGTCACGCTCTGACCGCTGTAGCTCTGCACGTGCTTGCCGGGCGGCTCCACCTGACTCCAGCCCATGCGGTGGATGCGGGTCACGCCCGACACCAGAAACGCCGTTACCACGCCGCTGTATTCCGACACGATGACCTTGAGCGCGTCGTTACGCACCATTTCCTTGCCCAGCCACACCGCCAGATCCACCAGGGGAAGCACGCGACCGCGCAAATTGAAGGTGCCCAGGGCGGCCGCATGGTGCTTGCTGGGCATGCCGGTCACTTCCGGCTGGCGGATAATCTCGATGACTTTGGCGACGTTCATGCCATAGTAACCGCGATAGGAGGAGCCGTCGCTCTGCACTTCGTCAATATAAAATTCGATCAGTTCCAGTTCGTTGGAATTGGCGTCCAACAAAATGTTTTTCTGGCTCATACCGCTTTCTCCATCGGTTACGGACGGGCGAGGGCCGGGCTTTTCACGCCCCGACGCGGGCACAGTTCCGCCATTTCACACTCGCCGCAACGCGGCTTGCGGGCGTCGCACACGTCGCGCCCGAACCATACCATACGATGATTCACGTCTCCCCACGAATCCTGAGGAAAAAGCTTCATCAAATCCCGCTCGATGCGCACGGGGTCCGTGTGGTCCGTCAGACCGAGCCGGTAGGAAATACGTTTGACATGGGTGTCCACGGCCAGTCCCTCGTTAATGCCGTAGGCGCCCCACAGCACCACATTGGCCGTTTTACGGGCCACGCCGGGCACCAGTATCAATTCGGCCAGAGTACGCGGCACCTCGCCCCCGTGGACGTCCGTCACCCGTCGGGCCGCGCCCAGCAAATTCTTGGCCTTGTTATGATAAAAGCCCGTGGGACGGATCACGCTCTCCACCTCTTCCTGAGTGGCCGAGGTCAAAGCCTCCGGCGTGGGCCAACGCCGAAAAAAACCGGGCGTCACCGTATTGACCCGCGCGTCGGTGCACTGGGCGGCCAGCACCGTGGCCACCAGAAGCTCCCACGCGTTGGCGTGGTCCAGCATGGTTTCGGGCCGGGGATAGCGCCGTACAAGCCGGGCCAACACCTCGGCCGCGCGCGTCTTCCTTTCGGCTTCGCTTGTGTTCTTCATATTTCTTCCCCGCCCGTCAGGGGCAAATCCCCGGAGGACTTCTCCAAGCGGTCGTTTGATCCGTTCCCGGCCCGACCGTCCGCTCCGCGACGTTTATGCCGACGACGACGGCCAAGCCGCGCGAAACAGGCGTTTGGCCGTTTCTGTTATTGCCACATAAGCCCCGCTTGAGCAAGAAAACTTGCCCTGTCCGCCCGGACCGTCTCCCGCCCCTGAGTTCCAAGGGAGGACGCCACTCTCCCGCAAGGTCGCTTGTCAAGGCGCAACCGGGCCGCTACACTGAAAGCGCATTTTTACGGCCGGAACCTCCCGTTCCGGACCCATCCATTCCCGCGCCACATCCCCCGCGGCGCGTCCCGGGAGGCCCGTATGGCCCTTTTCGTTTACATCACCTGCGCTTCGCCCGACGAAGCCGACCGTATCGGCCATGCCCTGCTGGACGAACGGCTGGCGGCATGCGTCAACATCCTGCCCTCGCCCGTCCGCTCCCTCTATCTATGGAAGGGCCGACGGGAAGAGGCCGAGGAAACCGTGCTCGTCGCCAAGACCACGGAAGACCGCTTCACTGCGCTGAACCGCGCGGTACGCCGCCTGCACAGCTATGAAACGCCGTGCGTCGTGGCGCTGCCGCTGGTCGCCGGCGATCCCGATTATCTCGCCTGGGTGGAGGATTCCACCCGTCCCGCAACCCTTGTCTGAACGGAGCGTTTTATGTCCATCCATCTTTCCGGGTCCGTCGCCTACGACCGCATCATGACCTTTCCCGGTCAATTCGAAGACCACTTGCTGCCGGAAAAGCTGCACATTCTCAATGTCTGCTTTCTTATCGACCGGATTGAGGAAAAACGAGGGGGCACGGCCGGAAATATTGCCTACAATCTGGCCCTCATGAAAGAAAAACCCTGCATTTACGCCAGCGTGGGCAAAGATTTCTCGGGTTACGACAAGGCGTTGGAAGCCTTGGGGATTTCACTGGCGGGCATCCGTCGCCTGGAGGAAAACTTTACGGCCTGCGCCTATATTACCACGGACAAAAAAGGCAACCAGATCACCGGATTCAGTCCGGCGGCCATGAATACGCCCTGCGACCCGGCCTTTTACCCTCGCCCCGCCGCCGGAGACTGGGCCCTGGTCGGCCCGGGCAACGTGGAGGACATGCAGGCCCTGCCCGCCCTGTACCGCAGCAAAAAGACCCCGTACATCTTTGACCCCGGGCAGCAGGTGCCCGCCCTGACGCCTCAGGCCCTGCTGGAAGGCTTCAGCGGCGCGGCGGCGCTGATCGGCAACGACTATGAAATCGAACTTATCGGCAAGATGACCGGTCTGACCAAGCCGGAAATGATGGAGCGCGTGGACTATCTCATCACCACATTCGGCGACGCCGGGTCCGAGGTGGCGCGCAAGGACTGGGACAAACCCCGCCACATCGCCGCCGTCGCCGTGCCCCATGTGGCCGATCCCACGGGCGCGGGCGACGCTTATCGCGCCGGAATGCTCAAGGCGCTGCACGCCGGGCTGGATATGGAAACCGCGGCCGAGCTGGGCGCGGTATGCGCCAGCTTCTGCATTGAAAAATACGGCACGCAGGAGCACACATTCACCAAAGAAAGCTTTGCCAAACGCTACGAAACCGCCTACGGCCCTTTGCCCGCCCTGCCCTGGTAAAAGGCAGCGCGCGAAACGCCCCGCCGTAACGGCGGGGCGTTGTCGATTAGCGCCGCATTGCAACGGGCGGCGTCCAATGCGTCCTGCGGCAACGTGAGGGCAGCCGCGCTTCCAAGGCGGCAAAGCCGGGCTCGACCACGGTGAACGTTCGCTTCCGCAACCTTGGCCCGCTCCTTATCGCCGCCCTCAATGCTCCGCAGTGTACAGAAACGACATCATATCACCACCACGGGCTTGATCAAATCGTCGGGTTTGTCTTTCATCAGCATCAGCGCTTTTTCCACAGATTCAAACCCCGTGAAGCGATGGGTGAGCAGCGGCGACACGTCCAGGCGGCCGTATTGCAGCAGCGAAACCAGCTTTTCCATACGCAGACGGCCGCCGGGCATCAACCCGCCCAAAATGGCCTTGTGCCCCATGCCGAACCCCCATTCCACCCGGGGAATGCGGATATATTCGCCGGACCCCAGGTAATTGACGTTGCCGATGCGGCCGCCCGGTTTCAGCATCCGCACGGCCTGAGCAAAGGTATCCACATCACCGCCCGCGATGATCACCTTATCCACGCCTTTGCCGCGGGTGAAATCCAAAATCTGCTCCACAATATCGCCCGCCCGGTAATTGACGACTTCCGTGGCCCCGTATTCCAACGCGGCCGCCACCGTGGCCGGACGCGATCCCACGGCGTACAAACGGCCCGCCCCGCGCAAAACGGCCCCGGCTATGGCCATCAAACCCACCGGGCCGATACCGATCACCACCACCGTGTCGCCGTATTGCACGTCGGCCAGTTCCGCGCCGTGGAACCCCGTGGGCACCATATCGCTGAGCATGACGGCCTCGGCCGGGTCCACCCCGTCGGGCAGCAAAGCCAGGTTGCCGTCCGCATCGTTGACGTGAAAAACTTCGCCGAACATGCCGTCTTTAAAGTTGGAAAATTTCCAACCCCCGAGCATTCCGCCCGAATGCATGGCAAAGCCCGCCTGAGCCTCCGGTGAATCCCAATCCGGGGTGATGGCGGGCACGATGACCGTGTCGCCGGGCTTGAAGTCGCGCACCAGACTGCCCACTTCCACCACCTCGCCCACTCCCTCATGCCCCAGGATGAGATCGTGCCGGTCCCCCAGCGCGCCTTCCCATACGGTGTGCACATCCGAAGTGCAGGGAGCCAGGGCCACGGGCCGGACCAGGGCGTCCTTGGGCCCGCATTGGGGCTTTTCCTTCTCTATCCAGCCGGTACGGCCTATGCCCAGCATGGCGTAACCTTTCATGATAATACCTCCCTGTCCGCGCGGGACGGGTTGTCTCGTTGAAGTAATAAAAACTTTTTGTTCAATGTATCCCAACGACGACAAAAGGCCAGGCGACTAGATTCCGCCGCGCACCCTCCGAAGGATGTCCACAAAGGCGATCGACTCTAGAACGGTTTGCTGAGGAGTTCTTCCTTACAGGATGGTAGCTGTCTGACGCCGGCTAACATCCTGCCAAAGGCTTCGCCTCTGGACTCCCTCAGGGCGCTCGGCGCTGCGCTTCTCACGCTCTCAAAAAGGCAAGAAAGACAGATGGAAAAACGGAAGGCGACAAACAGATTTCAAAGGCGGCGGACGCTCAGGCTTACCGCCGAAGAAGATGAAAGAATGGCCCGGCAGGCCGAGACAGCCGGAATCTCCGTTTCCGAGTACATGCGGCGACTGTTCTTCGGCGGCAGGCCCATCATTGCCGGAACGGACGACCAGACTATCCGGGAACTGCGACGGCTTGGGGGATTGCTCAAGCATCATCTTGATGTCGTGAAACGAACAGGAAACAAAAACACCCTTTCGGAACTGGACGCCACATTACGGGAAATCCGACGCGCCATTGAAACCCTGAGCGAAAGGCGATGATTGTCAAAAAGCTCAAGCGCACCAGCTTCAAAAAGTCCAAGTCCGTCATGATCGGCGGTCTGGTGGACTACATCCTTAGCAGGATGCCGGTCACACACTGGATTTTGTCATGGCAGGAAAACGAACAGCCGACCAGTGAGCAGGTGGACGAAGCAGTCAGTCTCTTTCTCCGGGGAATGGGTCTTGACGAACACCAGACAGTTTACGCCCTGCATAAGAACACGGGCAATTGTCACCTCCATATCGCCGTGAATCGGACGCATCCTTACACGCAGAAAGTCATTCAGCCGCACCGGGGATTCGACATCAGCGACTCGCATAACATAGTGGCGGTAATCGAACACAGGCAAGGCAGGGCACCGCAGTTGAACGCCCGCTATCGCGTCAATGAACAGAGTCATGTGGTCAAGAATCTCCTGCGGCGGGAAGAGATAAAGCCCAAGCCCAAAGCGGAAGACTTTGAAAACGCCACGGGCGAAAAATCAGCGATGCGCATTGTGCAGGAACGCGGCCATGCTGTCATTCAGAACGCCTCATGTTGGGAAGAGCTTCACGCCGGGCTGGATATGGTGGGGCTGCGTTTCGCGCGCAAAGGCTCCGGCGCGGTGATTTTTGTGGGTGATACGGCGGTCAAGGCATCCAGCGTGGACAGAAATTTTTCCCTGTCCAGACTCTCCAAAGAGCTTGGAGAGTTCAATCCCGGCTACTATTCCGAACGGACATTCCATAAGCCCGCTCCGGAACCGGTCAGTCACGTTTGCCGGGAGGAATGGCTGGAGTACCAGCAGGAGAGGCAGAGAGTGGCGGAAAAAAACGCCACGCCAGAAAAAAGCGGGAGGAAGAACGGGGAGCATTGGAGCAGCGGCAGCGAGAGCGCCGGGAGACGGCTATAGCCCGTCTTGCATCACATGGGCTTTCCATGTTGAACATTGCCCGACATTTTCTGAAGGAGCGCGACCAGGAAGAACGAGCGGAAATGCGGAACAAGCCAGCATCCACGGAACAAGCGGCGCGGTTCCCGCGCTTCAAGCACTGGCTTGGCAAGCGGAATCCCTCTCTTGCCAATCTCTGGCGCTTCCGCAAGCGAATAGCCCCCGGCATGGAAGTCAGGAAGCGTACATTTCCCAGGGTCGGCACTTTGTCTTCGCCCTATGCCGCCTATCGGGAAATGGTCAAAAAGCGTTTCCCGGAAAAGATGGATGAATCACGACTGGACGCCGCTATCGCCCTGTACATGCGCTGTACCGGATACACACCGCAGGAGGTCGCCAACGAATTATATAGACACACCCCCGGCTGCCCCCACGGACAGAACCATGACGAAAGGATAGACTACGAGCGCAGAGTGATCTGGTATGCCTTTGGGACGGTGGGAGATATTGACATTGCCACTACCAACCCCATCCCGGAACAAATCAAAAGCGTTGCTCAAGAAGCGGGATTGACGAAAGAAGAAACTCCACAACGAATTTCCAGACTACGCAAGATAAGGGGGCGTTATCTAATTTTCTGAAAATCATTCCACTAATTCAGGGGGGATATAATGACGGTAGTCAATGCCATACTTTTTCATCTTATAATATAGTATCCGATAAGTCACTCGTAATTTACGAGCGGCCTCATGAATGTTACCACCGCTTTCCTTTAGAGCTTCATCAATGAGTCGCATTTCTAAATGAGAGACTCGTTCAAGTAGGGAATCCGCAACAGATTCATCATGCGGCTCTTCTTGACGTGTGGCTAACTGAATATGTCCGGGAAGATCGCTGGTGCGGATGATGCCACCTTCACAAAGTAAAAAAGCACGTTCCATTACATTCTGGAGCTCACGCACATTGCCCGGCCAAGACCATGCTAACAGCGTTTCAAGTGCAGGAGGAGAAAGTTCAGGAGTTTGTCCTATACCTCCAGGGGAGCTGCCATACTGGGATTGGAAGCGACGGAGAAAATGCCCTGCAAGTAGGGGAATATCTTCCTTGCGACGCCGTAGTGGAGGCATGTTTATGGGAAAAACATTAATACGGTAATAAAGGTCTTCTCGAAAACGTCCCTCATGCACCAGTTGTTCCAAAGGTTGATTTGTCGCGCAGATTAGTCGCACGTCTACGGGGACGGACAGTTCACTGCCCAAACTTTGAATACGCCGCTCCTGAATAGCTCGAAGCACCTTGGCCTGAGCCAGCAGGGAAAGATCTCCAATTTCATCGAGAAAGAGAGTGCCACCATTAGCCTGCTCAAACAACCCCCGATGGTTCTGTACAGCATTGGTGAATGCCCCTCGACGCCATCCGAATAATTCCCCCTCCAGTAACTCGGAGGGTAAAGCTGCGCAGTTCACCGTCACAAGGGGTCTGGCACGCCGGGGGCTAGTTTTATGAATGGCTTCTGCCATGAGCTCTTTACCGGTTCCGGACTCACCCAAAATAAGTACTGTGGCACAACTAGGGGCAGCCCGCAATGCCTGCCGCAAAGCAACACGCATAGCTGGTGCCTGGCCAACAACAAAATCATCTACGTTCGTGGAAAGTTCTTCCCCTCCTCTCCCATCCGTAAAAGAGTCCATATCCTCCTGAAGCCAAGCCACATGGTTGCCAATCATCAAAGCCACGCATTCGAGAAAGCTGCACAGAGCCTCCAACTTTGAATTGTGTTCACTGTCGCTGGCCGGAACGTCAGCGCTCAACGTTCCTAGAGTTCTGCCTCCTGCCTGCACAGGTACACATATAAAGCTGAGGGCGGCCAGTTCCTCTTCCGAACGAAGAAAAAGGCGGTTACGAAAATCAGGATGATCCTTCATACAAGGGACGATAACGGACTGTCCACTAGAGAATACTCTACCTGTTACGCCTCTTCCCGGCATATACATGACATTAACACAAGCCTGCCCACAGCATAGAGAAAGTCGCAAATTATGACTTTCTGGATCTTCAACAACGATATGCGCTCGCAAAAGCCCCAGATACCGCTCCAGTGTACATAGGATATCTGTCAGTGTTCTGCGCAATGGATTTCGTTCAGCAAGATATTTGGCAATATCATGCAGAGCATTCAAAAAAGGAATAGTTTTAGGAAAATCTGCAGACATGTTCCGATAAAATGCTCAGAGAGCATTTATATTTTGATAGGATTGTTTCACATAGTTTTTAGAAAAACTATAAAAAAATACCTCCTGAATGGCACATCCCGAATTGTCGGGATGTGCCATTCAGCTATCAGCCCTCAGACATAGTGTGGATATTCCTCCCTTATCAGGCATTGGGACTCTACCCTATTTATCTTGCCGAGAGAAATTGATGGAGAAGGGGCATCACATGATCTGTCTGAAATTAAAGAGATTCACCTGTGCGCACACGGAGACTTTTTAGCCCTTCCACCATGTAGATGACTCCGTCACCTTCTTTGCCAGTACGTGCTCCTTTAGCAATAGTCTGCATAGCCTCATCTGCCTTGCTATCCTCGATACACAGCTCGAGGCGCAACTTTTTGAGCAAAGTTACTTCGGTGATAACACCGCGATACATTTCTGTATACCCTTTTTGGCGGCCAGAGCCAAGGATATTTGTGACGGAGAGAGCATAAAATCCGTGCTCGAACAGTTCCTTTTTAACGTGGGACAAACGCTCCGGTCGGATGTAGGCAATAATGATTTTCATATCCCTCTCCTATTCATTGGCAAAAATTTGGAAACCGCTGTAAGCGTCCGCTCCATGTTCAGGAATATCCAACCCCTTAAGTTCCTCTTCCGGACCGACTCGCAAGGGCACAATCAAACTAAGCAGTTTGAAGAGGGTGAAGCCGCAACCGAATGCCCACAAAAACGCACTAAAAGCTCCAACAAGCTGAACGAGAAGCTGGGTCACTCCTCCTCCATAGAACAAGCCTGTACAGCTTCCATAGTCTGGAGAAGCAAAGAGGCCAACCATTATAGTACCGAAGAAGCCGCATACTCCATGCACGGAGGAAGCCCCCACAGGGTCGTCAATCCGCAACTTCTGATCGATAAAGAGTACGGAAAATACCACCAACACGCCACACAGAAGACCTATGATAATGGCCCCGCCCGGAGCAACTTCGGCACAGCCAGCCGTAATGCCCACAAGCCCTGCAAGCACACCGTTGAAGGTCATGGATGGGTCGGGTTTGCCGAACTTTGCCCACATAACCAGCATGGCCGCAAAGCCACCCGCACATGCGGAAAGACAAGTATTGGCGGCGATGAATCCAACAGTACCGTCGGGTGTAGTCGTAGAGCCGCAGTTGAATCCAAACCAAGCGAACCAGAGAATAAACACTCCAAGGCCAGCCATAGGAATATTATGACCGGGAATGGCTTGAGCCACACCGTCAATACTATATTTACCGATACGCGGCCCGATAACGACGGCACCAGCCAGAGCAATCCAGCCGCCTACCGAATGTACCACGGTAGAACCGGCGAAATCGATGAACCCAAGCTTTTCAAGCCAGCCACTTCCATTACCAAACAAACCACCCCAAGCCCAATGTCCGCTAATGGGATAAATAAAAGCTGAAATAACAGCACTAGCAATTAAATAAGCACTAAATCGGGTACGTTCAGCCATAGCCCCAGAAACAATGGTGGCGCAAGTGGCGGCAAACATGGCCTGAAAGAACCAAAAAGTCCACAGCCATGCGCCTTCACCCGTGCCGCTGGATCCGGACATACCAAACATGGAGGTTCCGACAAATCCGCTAATATCTGTGCCAAACATCAGGCCGAAGCCGACCAAAAAGTAAATAATCCCCCCCATAAGAAAGTCAGCATAGTTTTTCATCATAATATTGGCCGCATTCTTCGCCCGAGTCAGACCGCATTCCACTAAGGCGAAGCCGGGCTGCATAAACATAACCAGCATTCCGCCAATCAACGTCCAAAGAATATTGGCGTTTTCTTGGGAAAGTCTATCCTCGGCCAAAGCCAAGCTTGGGGTAATTAACAGACAACAGACCAAAACCGTTGCCGGAAATATTCCCGTGCGCGCAGACATGTTCGTTTTTCTCCTTGTTTGCGAGGGTCCCACGTTCTTGTTACTAACGGTTAGAGCATGAAATATGCCAAGACATATATTTTAGTAATATATTGATATAATATATGTTTTTTTATTAAATATTACGAATACAGTACTGATTCGTATCATTAGCTGAAGGGGATGGTACAAAATTATATCGAAAGAAATCCTGTAATGATAAAAATTATGGATAGGTTGAGGGACACCAAAAAATTGTAAAATTTTATATTTTTATTTCAATATATTGAATACAAAAATTCGGATAAGCTTGACCTTAAAATAAAGCTGACTAAGAAGGAAATATCTGATCTGTCTCAGCGCTGATAGACAGTTTTCCAAATTTTTTAGCTTGGCACACTGCAAACCGAAAAGCCGCGATTTCCGTTTCCCGGATTTCGCGGTTTTCTTTTGTGGTTATCCCCAAATATCCAGCCAGCACTAAAGGCATCCGGCAATTTTAGGAGTTGACTTTAGGGGTAAAACATTCATTGCAGGGCCGTCTTGCGCTATGGCTGACGCTGGGTATTTTGGTGTTTGCCGCGGCATCCGGCGTTTTTGCCTTTCTGACGGTCTACCATGAGGCCACGGAATTCATGGACGACGAACTGCGGCAGGTGGCGGCCCTGTTGGAACGACACAAGTTGCCCATTCCTGAAGATACGGCGGTGTCCGAGCTCTCGTCGCCCATCAAAACCAAGACGGCCATTGTCGCCCGAAAACTGGGGTCGGACGCCGTCGGCTCCTTGTTGCCGGAACTTCCGCCAGATATGCCGGACGGCCTCCAGACCATACGAAGCGACGACCATGAATGGCGGCTGTTCGTCACCACACGGCAATCCGGCGAACGCTTTGCGGTGGGACAACGGGTAATCCTGCGCAACGATATCGCACGGCAGGGAGCCGTCGCCGCGTTGCTGCCTCTTCTTCTGGTCATGGGGTTCGCGGCGGCAGGCTCCTGCCTGATAATCCGGCATGTTTTCACACCGGTCCGAGCGTTGGCGAAACTGGTGGATCAGCGTGAGGACCTGGATTTGACCCTCCTGGAAACACATCATGTTCCATCCGAAATTCTCCCCTTTTTGGAGGCTGTCAATCGTATGCTGACACGGGTGAACCGAGCCGTAGAAACACAACGTCGCTTCGTGGCCGACGCCGCCCATGAACTGCGTTCCCCCCTGACGGCCCTGTCGTTGCAAGCGGAACATCTGGCAGCGGCGGACATGTCGCCGCAGGCGCGGGAACGTCTGGCCCGCCTCGGTCAGGGCTTGAACCGCGCCCGCGATCTGCTGGCTCAACTCCTGGCTCTGGCCCGGGCCCAGGCCAATCCACGGGAAGATGTGCGGGCCGAATCGCTGTCGCTTCTGCTCCGCCAAATTTTGGAAGATATGATGCCCCTGGCCGAAGCCCGAAACATCGATCTGGGCGTCCTCAGTCTGGACGAGGCGACGATTCAGACCCCGCCGCATGCCCTGGCCGTTATCCTTAAAAACCTGCTGGATAACGCCATCCGTTACACGCCTCCGGGCGGCCGAGTGGATATAAGTGCAAGCTGCGCGGACGAAAGCGTTATCCTTGTGATTACGGACACAGGCCCCGGTATCCCCCCGGCCGAGCGGGAACGCGTGTTTGAGCCCTTTTACCGGCTGCCCGGCCATGACGTCACCGGTTCCGGTCCGGGGTTGGCTATAGCCAAAACCCTGACAACTCAACTCGGGGGAATCATCCACCTGACCGACGCTCCGGAAGGCCCCGGCCTGCGGGTCATCGCACGTTTTCCGACGCGCTTGCGCCTTGCATGACAGACAGCCATTTCCGCGACGAACTCCGACATCGGAAATCCCGACGGCCCTCTTCTTTCCGACCTTATTGTTTTTTCTTTACATCCGCGCTTTCAGCAACCCTATGGTTGCCGTATGGCAACCGCCGATTGGTAGCGTGACAACCAGCCCGCCGATTATAACGCTGCCACATGGCCGGATGAAAAACAACACATACGAAGGGGAGATGCGCCGTGACTCCGGCCCGCAGGAACCGCCTGCGGTCACCGTGCCGTTTCTCCTCAAAGCAAAACGGATTTCAAGGAGATTGACGATGAAAAACGCGCTTGCTTTTACCGCCGCCCTTCTGATCGCGGGCACCGTCCACGCGGCCCACGCAGCCTGCACGCCCGAGGAAGCCCAGGCCAAGGCCAATGCGTTTGCCCAGGCTGTCCAGACAAAAGCCCAGAACGATCCCAACGGCTACGCAACCATCATGCAGGAATTGCAGCCCCAGCTTCTCGACCTGCAGCAAAAACAGGACATGAACGCCCTGTGCGACTTCTACGACGCCGCCCTGGACAAATTGAAGTAAGCAAAGCAGCCGATAAAGCCGGTACCCTCATCAGGAGCAGGCCGCGGATTATCTCCGCTCTTTCCGGCCGCAAGGCGGCTCGCACCGACGATTGAACGGGCAGCGCCGTTCAGCGGCTGATTTTCATGTCTTGCCGCCGTCGCAAGCTCCGCGAAGCGGGGTTTGTCCTCAGTCCGGCAAACTCCGTTCTTGCCGGGGCGGAAGCCTGCTGCCGCCCCGGCCCGCCTGCATTCCGTCCGGCGTCGGCCGTAGAAAATCAAGGTTTTCTCTCCCCTGCAAATTGTCTTTTGGGGCTCCGAACCCTACTTTATGCGCATGACGGAAGGACGCATCAGACTCGGCGGGGAAATCCAGCGCCGCAGAAAGCTTATGGGCCTGTCCCAGGAAGAACTGGCCCAACGTATGAACGTGTCGCGACAATCGGTGACCAAGTGGGAAACCGGGCAGTCCGCGCCCGATCTCGACCGCCTGATCCAACTCAGCGAAGAACTCCGCGTAAGCCTGGATGATTTGCTGAAAACGCCCGCCCCGTCCGCCGACGCTTTGCCGTCCGGACCTCCCGCCGATGCCGATCCAAACTCTCCGTTGTCGGAGCGGGCCGTATCCGAACCGCTCTTCCCCCCCCGGATTCCGGCTTTTTTTCTATGGGGATTCGGCTGCCTGCTGCTGACGACGGGCGCGGCCGGACTGGCGACCCTATGGGTGTTGTCCGTCCTGCATCCCGTTCAGCTCACGGACTGGGACGGCACGCGTACCGACGGCCTGTGGGGCTATATCCTGGCCCACGAACTGCACATGTTGCTTTTCGCCGCGCTGGGAGCAAGCCTGGGAGGCATACTGCTTCTTGCCGTCAACCGATGGCGCGCCCGCCCTCGCCGGGAAACGTGAGGGGCAGGCACAGCGCTCCATATCCTGTGTATCCCGTTTTTTTGCAGAGGCGATAATCACAACCACCCGCATAGCGGGTGGTTTGCTCCAGCCCTATAAGGGCCTAAT
>UQJT01000013.1 GCA_900541395.1 uncultured Desulfovibrio sp. | reverse complement strand
CGCTGTGGAACAGCGTCTTTTGGATTTCTGACGGAGTCGGAAATCCCGAAAATCAGGAGTAGGTCGCGGCTGTGCCGCGCCGTTAAACGACGGATTTTCGTGTCTTTCCGCCCGGCGCATTCCGTCCGGAATGAGCCGAAGGCGGCGCAAACGCCGCGTAGCGGGGTTTGGCGTCTTGCGGGGCGCTGTGGAACAGCGTCTTTTGGATTTCTGACGGAGTCGGAAATCCCGAAAATCAGGAGCAGGTCGCGGCTGTGGCGGTATCCGACGCGCGAAGCGGATTGCCGTTTATCGAGAATCCGCAACCGGGCCGCAAAGCGACAGTTTTGGGAATGGGGACGGGGAGTCCCGGCGAGGGTGAAAGACAGGCGGGCGACCGCGTACACTGATCGGGGATTCTTCCCGGAGGCATCATGTCGCAGACCAATATTCTGCTGGAAGCCGGCACCAACGAACTGGAAATCGTGGAGTTTTTTTTGGACGAACCCGGTGAAAACGGGGCCACGTATCGGGGGTGCTATGGCGTCAATGTGGCGAAGGTGCTGGAAATTATCCAGATGCCTAAAATAACCGCCCTGCCCGAAGTTCAGCATCCCTCGGTGCTGGGCGCGTTCAATCTGCGTTCGCGCGTCATCCCGCTGGTGGACCTGTGCGTATGGCTGGGCAAGCAGCACGTGGAGGACAAGGAACCGCCCAAAGTGGTGGTGACCGAGTTCAACAGCGTAACCACGGCCTTCATGGTGACCGGGGTCAACCGTATTCACCGCATCAGTTGGGAGGCGGTGGAGCCGCCCAGCAAATACATGTCCATGGTGTCCAAGGGGACCATTACCGGTGTGGTCAAGTTGGAGGAGCGCATTGTGTTCCTCCTCGACCTGGAAAAAATCGTGGCCGAATTGAATCCCGCCCTGGGGTTGCGGTTGGATATGGCCATCGACTGGGGCAGCGAGGTGCGCTATCGCGCTCTTATCGCCGACGATTCGGCGCTGATCCGGGAGATGCTCAAAGACCTTATGCAGAAGGCCAATTTTGAGGTCGAAGTGGTGACCAACGGCCGCGAAGCCTGGGAACGGCTCAAGTTTCTGCGCGAGCGCGCCGTCGCCGAAAGCCGACCTATCAACGACTATGTTCAGGTGCTGGTATCGGATATTGAAATGCCCAGTATGGACGGCCACAATTTATGCAAGCGGGTGAAAGAGGACAGCGTGCTGAAATCATTGCCGGTTATTCTGTTCTCGTCCCTCATTACCGACAAACTGCGGCATAAAGGCGAATCCGTAGGCGCGGACGATCAGATTTCCAAACCCGAGGTGACGAACTTGGCCCACCGGGCCTACGCCCTTATCAAACATTTCAACGAGAGCCGCCAGGCGGCGGCTACCGCCGGATAAAACGCTCATGAACGAAATCCGCAAGGTCAGCGTCGTCGTCCCCGTTTTCAATGAAGAAGGCAACGTGGAGCCGCTTGTTGAAGAAATCGCCGCAGTGATGAATCAGCAGAATCCGGAGTGGGAACTGTGGCTGGTGGACGACGGCAGTACGGACGCCAGCCTCGCCCGCATCCGGACCGTATGCGAACGGGAACCCCATGCCGGATTTCTGTCCTTCCGCCGCAATCGGGGACAGTCCGCCGCGTTCGGCGCGGGGTTCGAGGCCGCCACGGGCGACGTGATCGTTACTCTGGATGCCGACCTGCAGAACGATCCGGCCGATATCCCGACTCTGCTTGATATGTATCGTCAGGGCTTCGACATGGTTATCGGTTGGCGGGTAACTCGCCGGGATGATTCGGCCCGACGTTTTGCCTCGCGGGTAGGCAACGCCGTGCGCAACGCTCTGACGGCCGAAATCGTGCACGACACGGGCTGCTCCCTCAAGGTCATGCGGACATCGATGGCGCGACGGCTGCCCATGTTTCGCGGCATGCATCGTTTTTTGCCCACATTGATGAAAATGTACGGGGCCAAAGTGGCGGAAGTGCCCGTCAACCATCGCCCCCGGCACAGCGGCGTTTCCAAATACGGCGCGTTCAGCCGAGGGTGGGCCGCCTCGCAGGATTTGCTGGCGGTCAACTGGATGTTGCGGCGCTATCGCCCGGGCGAGGTGACGGAACGCCGGGCCCCGCATGTCTGATCGCCTGCTGGTGGGGTTTGCGGCGGGCGTCGTGCTTCAGGCGCTGGCCTTCGGGCTTTTGTGGCTCGCGCCGGACCGGCTGTCGCGCAGAGCGACACGGGTCCTGCTGTCGGCCGGAATTGTCGGTGTTGCCGTTTATGCCGCTCATGACGCGGATTATACCTTGCTGATCGGTGAACTGTTGTTGGGCGCGGCCGGCTGGCGTATGGCCGGCGCCCGCTCCGAGACCGAAGAGGGACGTCCGTGAGTTCCGTGTCCCGCAAGATACTGTTGCGTCGCCTGTTCAAAGGAGCAACTCTGTTCGTGGTGCTGGCCGCCGTTCTGGTGCTGGTGCGGGCAGTGGAGCCCGGCACGGAAGCCTATTCCCGGTTTGTGAACGAGCATATCCGAGCCCACGGCCCGACGGGCGTGGCTCTGTACGTAGGGTTGGCGGGGATTTTCACCTGCGTGGGCGTGCCGCGTCAGTTGATCAGTCTGGCGGGGGGCTATGCGTTCGGAGCCTTCTGGGGCACGGTGTGGTCCACGGCGGGGGTGACGGTGGGCTGCATGGCGTCTTTCGGCTATGCGCGTTTTTTGGGGCAGAGTTTTGTGCAGCGCCGTTTCGGCCGCCGTATCGACAAACTGGAAAAATTTTTGGCCCGCGCGCCCCTGACCATGACGTTCATCATCCGTTCCCTGCCGGTGGGCAACAATCTGATGACCAACATTCTGGCCGGTGTGAGCCGTATTCCGGCGTTGCCTTTTTTTGCGGGGTCTTGTCTGGGCTATATCGCCCAGAATTTCATTTTTGCCCTGCTGGGCAGCGGTGTGCGCGTCGAACCCTTCTGGCGCACGGCGATCAGCGCGGGATTGTTCGTGGTCGCCTCGCTGCTCGGTCTATGGTTGTACCGCAGATATAAGGTGGATGTGGACGCCATGACGCCCCCGGAATAGAGGGCGGGCATAACATACGGCATCGAGCGGAGCGCGATTTCCCTATGCTCTCTTTATCCGCAAGGCGTTTCATGCCGACGACTGAAGAAGCCGAGGCGCGCTTGCGGCGTATAGCTCCGGCTTCAGGCGTGAAAGCTGCGGGCCGGAGCATGGAGCCTAGTCGGCAGATATTTTCAATTTCAACATGTCCTAAAAGCAAGGATGCCGATAAAGTCGGCAAACACCGTGAAGCCGGTTTTGTCATCCATTTGGGGCGGGCGGCGTGGGCGCCCGCCTTCGCTTCGGCGCACGGGGCGGGAGGAGAGCGTAATGCTGTTGGAAATGGGACTTATTGTAGCGGGTATCCCTGCCGGGTGGCTGTTGCGCCGGAATGACAAGGCCAAAGCCCTGGTGGGGCGGGCCCTGACCTGGGCCGTGTGGGCGCTTCTTTTTATGCTGGGCCTGGCTCTGGGGTCGGATTCCGCGCTTCTGGAGCAAATCAGCCGTCTGGGAGCGCGAGCTGCCGTCATCAGCACTCTGTCCGTGGCGGGTTGTCTTGTCTTCGCCCGCCTGCTCGGGCGCTGGTTGAATATGGATACGGCGTCCCGACCTGAAGCGACGGGAACCTCCGCCGCCTCTGCCGAAACCGGAGAACGGTCCGGGGGGGCGGTATGAAGGGCTCGCTGCTGGTTCTCGGCTTTTTTTTTGCCGGGGTGCTCATCGGATGGTTGGATTGGCTGCCGCGTGTCGTGGCCGAAAGCGACGCATCCCTGTGGATACTGTATGTTCTCCTGTTCTGCGCGGGCATGGGCGTGGGCTTTGATTTGAAGGCCCTGGGCATTATTCGGGAACTCAAGGGGCGTATTCTGTTGGTGCCGGCGGGCGTGGTGGCCGGAACCCTGGCGGGCAGCACCCTGGCCTGGGCGCTGCTCGGCCTGTTCGGCGCGGGCTTGCCTTTGCCGGACAGCCTGGCCGTGGGCGCGGGCTTCGGCTATTACAGCCTGGCCACGGTGATCATCACCCAGCTCGGGGACCCGGCTTTGGGATCGGTGGCTCTGTTGTCCAATATGATCCATGAGATCATTACGCTTACCTTGTCCCCGTTGCTGGTGCGGGTGGTGGGGCGGTTGGGGCCGGTCATGGCCGGAGGCGCGGCGGCCATGGATACCTGTCTGCCGATCATCGCCCGCTACAGCGGCGAGCGGTACGCCATTTTGGCCGTGTTTTCGGGCATGACGCTCACCCTGTTGGTGCCCGTCCTGGTGCCCGCGCTTATGTCGTTCCGCTGAGGCCGGGCGCTTCGGGGCAGACGCGTGTTACGTCTCTGCCCCGGCCCGCTCTCCGCGCCGCCTTGACCGGGGCCGTCAGGAAGACTACAGGTTAACAAATATCTCAAGAGAGATCGTGGAGGTGCCCATGATGTCCCCAGGCCGTGCCGAGCTTACGGTGACGGACAATGTTCCCTTCGGGGAAACCGGCCAGCGCAGTTTTTACGCCCTTACCCTGGAATGCCCCGACTGGAGCGAATGGCATCCCGGCCAGTTTGTCATGGTGCGTCCGCAATCCTGGGGGCAGGATATGACCTGGGCCCGGCCGTTGTCCATCTGCCGGGTCACGCCCCAGAGCCTGGTGCTTTTTTTCCAGGTGGTGGGACGCGGCACCGAACGCATGGCCCATTTGCGCGCGGGCGACAAGGTAACTGTATGGGGTCCCCTCGGCACCGGTTTCGCGGTGGAGGCGCAGGCTCCTACCTTGCTCTTGGCGGGGGGCATCGGCATTGCGCCCTTCGCGGGCTATACCGATGTGCATCCTGAACCGGCCCGCCTGTCCATGTTGTTCGGCCATACTTTGCCGTCCACGTGTTATCCTACCGATTCCCTGGCCCGCCGCATCGAATTGGAGCATTTTCGGGAACGGACGCCCGATGATTTGCCCCGGTTTCAGGAAATGGTGAAAAACCGCATGATGTCGTGCAAGGAACGGGAGGGGCTGGCCCTGGCCTGCGGCCCCATGCCTTTTTTGCGTTTTATCTGGCGCTATGCTCTGGAAATCGGCCTGCGCACCCAGCTTTCGCTGGAACAGCGTATGGCGTGCGGCGTGGGAGCTTGCCTGGGCTGCGTCACCGTCACTTCGCAACATTGGGCCGATGCCGAAAAGGCCGGGCTGCCCGTGCAAACCTGCACCAGCGGTCCCGTATTCTGGGCCACGGACGTCGACCTTGACGCCGACATCGCGCAAGGGGGCGCGTCATGATGGATTTAAGCGTGACCCTGAACAGTGGGCTGCGGCCGCTGAAATTGAAAAATCCCGTTCTCAGCGCGTCGGGAACTTTCGGCTACGGCGAGGAATTCACGCCCTACGGCGACATAACCCGCCTGGGCGGCGTTATCGTCAAGGGGCTGTCCCTCAAGCCGCGTATGGGCAATCCGTTGCCGCGCGTGGCGGAGACGCCATGCGGGATGCTTAACGCCGTGGGCCTGCAAAACGACGGCGTGGAGGCCTTTCTTACCCACAAGCTGCCCCGTCTGCCTTGGCAGGAGGTGCCCGTCATAGCCAATATCTACGCCGTGTCGGCCGATGAATTCGGCGAACTGGCGGGCGTCTTGTCCCGCGAGGACGGCGTGGCCGCGTTGGAAGTGAATATTTCGTGCCCCAATGTGCACGAGGGCGGCGTGTTGTTCGGTCAGAATCCGATCATGGCGGCCCGCGTGGTGGAGGCCGTCAAGGCCCGGGCGGGCAATAAGCCCGTCATCGTCAAGCTGTCGCCCAACGTCACGGATATTACGGACATCGCCCGCGCGGTGGAGGAAGCCGGTGCGGACGCCCTGTCGTGCATCAACACTCTGACCGGCATGGCCGTGGACTTGCCTTCGCGTCGTCCGTTGCTGGCCAATGTGGTGGGCGGCCTGTCCGGACCGGCCATCAAGCCCGTGGCTTTACGTTGCGTATGGCAGGTGTGCCGGGCGGTGACCATCCCGGTTATCGGGGTGGGGGGCGCTGCTTCGGCCCGCGATGTGTTGGAATTTTTGTTGGTGGGCGCGCACGCCGTGCAAATCGGTACGGCGGGTTTTTCCGACCCCGCCACCATCTTCCGCGTGGTGGATGAACTGCCCGCCTTGTGCGCGGAGCTCGGTATCGACGATCTGGACGAGTTTCGGGGCTCTTTGCGTCTGTAAGCGTCTGCTTCACCTTCTTCGGCCGACGGTGGCGTGGACGGACTCGGAGAACGCGGCCGGGCTTTGCCTGGCGCGCGTTGTCGCGGGCGGCAGGCGGCGGGAACTTCGGCGCACTCGATGTCCGCGGCGTTTCATGCCGAAGGTCGAAGGGATCGCGCCGCCGGAGCAGCCGCATATTCGGCGGCCGTTGGCGAAGTTCACAGCCGCTTATGTCAAAGCGAAGCCAAGGCGCGCTTGCGACATGACCCCGGCGGAAGCGTGAAATTTGCCGGTCAGAGCATGGGGCCTGACGGGCAGATAGTTCAATACCGGCCGATCTCGCTCATTCTTTCGGTTCATCCGTGTCGCGGGAGTAGCGACATTTGGGGTTGGGGCACGCGATATGCCGACCCCGCGCCCGGGTGGTTTTCAGCACCAGCAAGGGCGAGTCGCATTCCGGGCACTTTTCGTTGATCGGCCAGTCCCACAGGGCGTAGTCGCAGGCCGGATATTGATCGCAGGAATAAAAGATTTTGCCTCGCTTGGAACTTTTTTCCACCAGGTTTCCCTTGCCGCATTTGGGGCAGGGCACGCCGGTGGAAAAGGGCGCGGCGTACGTGCATTTAGGGTAGTTGGCGCAACTTAGGAACCGGCTGCCGGTGTGGGACTTTTTGATCACCACGTCGCCCCCGCACCGGGGGCAGGCGCCCACCACCTCGCGGACTTCCTGCTGCCGTGCCTGGGGCTGGATTTTACCCTTTTCATCGCGCACAAAGTTGGTGGTATAGCGGCATTCCGGATAGCCGGTGCAGGCCAGGAACTCGCCGCTTTTGCCGAACTTGATCACCAGCGGCTTGCCGCACTGGGGGCAGGGCACGTCCGTGGTCAGGCCGCCTTTGACGGGAGCCATGTTTTGAGCCGCCGCGCTGAGGGCCGGATCGAAGTCCTTGGTGAAGTCCCGCAGCAAGCCCACCCAGCCCAGGGCGCCGTCGGCCACTTTATCCAGGTTGTCTTCCATGCCTGCCGTAAAGCCCACGTCCATCAGAGAGGGGAAATGTTCGCGCAATTGCGAGCAGACCACATTGCCAAGATCGGTGGGCGCGAAGTGCTTATCCTCCAGACGCACATATTCCCGGTCCTGAATGGTGGAAATGATGGTGGCGTATGTGGAGGGGCGGCCTATGCCGCGTTCTTCAAGTTCACGCACCAGTGAAGCTTCGGTATAGCGGGGGGCGGGCTGGGTGAATTTCTGTTCCTTGGTAAGCTTCTCCAGCTTTACCGCTTCCCCGGCTTTAAGCGGGGGAAGCAGATCGTCTTCTTCCTCCGCGCTGCGGGGCATAGCGGCCAGAAAACCGGGGAAGAGGAGGCGTTCGCCCTTGGCTCGCCACTGGGCGGGGCCGCAGTTGATGAGCGCCGTGGTATCGTGAAATTTGGCCGGAGCCATCTGGGACGCCACAAAGCGCGACCAAATCAGGCTGTACAGGCGATATTGCTCGGGGGTGAGGTGTTCCTTGACATCCTGCGGGGTCAGGCGCACGTCCACGGGGCGGATGGCTTCGTGGGCGTCCTGGGCGCCGCTTTTGCCTTTGAACACTCGTCCCTTGCCGCCGGGAGCCATATACTCCTTGCCGAAACGGCCGTCGATGAACTCGGCCGCCGCCGTCCGAGCCTCGTCCGCGATGCGCACGGAGTCGGTACGCATGTAGGTGATGAGGGCGGTGGTGCCGCGTTCGCCCAGTTCAATGCCTTCGTACAGGCGCTGAGCTGTGGACATGGTGCGCTTGGAGGTGAAGCCCATGCGCTGGTTGGCCGTCTGTTGCAGAGTGGAGGTGGTGAAGGGCGCCGGCGGGTTTCGGCTGCGTTCCTTTTCCTCCACGCTTTCCACCACAAAAGGTTTGTCTTTCATGGCGTCTTCCAGAGCCTGGGCCGCCTCGGCATTGGGCACCACGGCCTTTTTGCCGTCGATTTTTGCCAGATCGGCCTTGAAGGACGGGGGCGCGGAGGCGGACAGCAGGGCCTTGAACTGCCAGTACTCTTCGGGCACAAAGGCCTGGCGCTCTTCCTCGCGTTCCACGATAAGGCGCAGGGCCACCGATTGTACCCGCCCGGCCGAAATGCCGCGTTTGACGGTTTTCCACAGCAGGGGGGAAATTTTATAGCCCACCAGACGATCCAGCACGCGGCGGGCCTGCTGAGCCTCGAACAGGCGCGGATCGATGGCGCGGGGATGTTCCAGAGCTTCTTTCACCGCGCGGGAAGTGATTTCGTTGAACTGGATGCGTTTGATATCTTTGGCCTGGTTGCGGATAACCTCGGCGATGTGCCAGGCGATGGCCTCGCCCTCGCGGTCGGGGTCGGGCGCCAGATAGACGGTGTCGGCTTTGGCGGCGGCTTCACGCAGGGCGCTGACGATTTTTTCTTTACCCTTGATGGTTTCGTAACGGGGCGCGAAGTCGCGGCTTTCGTCCACGCCTATTTCTTTGGTGGGCAGATCGCGGATATGCCCCACGCTGGCCTGCACCGCGTATTTGTTGCCCAGAAATTTTTTTATGGTCTTCACCTTGGCCGGTGATTCCACGATAATCAAGTTTTTGCCCATGTCGGCTCACTGTTCGGGATAAAGGATGGGCCGAGCGGCGGAGAACGGGCCGCACGGAGACGACGACGCGGGTTCGGACCGGAACACGGCGTCGAAAGGAAAATACGTCAAAAGCCTGCCGCGTCAAGGGCGCAGCTTGGCGCAGGCGGCGTGCGCTCTTTCTTCCGGGCCTCTTTCATGCTAGAGGAAGCAAAACCGGGAGATACGGCATGAGCACGTTTTCCTGCTACGGCATCATACCCGCGCGTTACGCCTCGTCGCGCCTGCCGGGCAAACCTCTGGCGGACATCGGCGGGCGTCCCATGTTCTGGCATGTCTGGCAACGCGCTCGGCGTTGCGCGGCGCTGGACGGCGTATGGCTGGCCACGGACGACGAACGCGTGGTCGCCGCGGCCGCTGAACTGGATGTGCCCTGCGTGTCGACCTCGCCCGATCACCCCAGCGGCACGGACCGCGTGCGGGAGGCCGCCGTGCGTCTGAATTTGCCTATGGACGCGGTTATCGTCAACATTCAGGGGGATGAGCCTTTGCTGGAACCGGCCATGCTGGACGAGCTTACGGCGCCTTTCGCGGACGGGAAGGTGGGCGCGTGCACCCTGGCCACGCCGTTGAACCCGGCCGACCCCGCCGATGCCGCGCTTATAGCCTCGCCTCACCAGGTCAAGGTGGTCATGGACGAAGCGGGCGATGCCCTGTATTTTTCCCGCGCGCCCATTCCTTTTGCGCGGGACGCGTCTTTGCCTCCGCGTTTTGCGGGGCATGTGGGGCTGTACGCCTTTCGACGCGATGTGCTGGAACGCGTTGCGACGTTGCCCCCCTCGCCGCTGGAGCAATTGGAAAAACTGGAGCAGTTGCGTCTTTTGGAACACCGCATACCTTTGCGCGTGGCTTTGACACGGTGGCGCACACACGGCGTGGATACGCCGGAAGACCTTGAGGCCGTGCGCGCCATCATCACGGCGGAGCCCGCGCGGGCCCTGCAGTCCGCCTGAAGGGAAAAACCATGTCCCAGCTTGCCGCCGCCCGCCGTCAGGCCTCGTCCATCCGCACCCTTATGCGCCAGGGTAAATACCTGCCCGCCATCCAGGTGTTGCGCGATACTGTGCTCATTATGCTCAAAACGCCGCTCATGAAAACGGAGCGCGAGGAGTTTGAAAAGCTGATCGCCGACGGCGCTTACCACATCATGTCGGATCAGACGGTGCGTAAGGCCGCCGCCCTGGAAATTGCCTATACCCCCGGCAAGGAACGGGAATTGCTGGACAGCCTGCGCATGTTGCTGGATGTGTTTCAGGAACATATCCAGCAGGAGGCGGAGGAGGCCATGCGCCAGGCGCGGGAACGTCGAGAGCAGGAATTGCGGAGGGGGCAGGCCCTGCTGGACGCTTCGGACGTGGACGGGGCGCGGGGCGTATTCACGGCCCTGTCTCGCGACGCCGACAACGACGCCGACTTGCGGGCGGACATCGGGGAACGTTTTTTGCGGGTCGGAGAATACAAGGACGCCGCCGACTATTTCGGCGACGCCGTGGCTCTCAAGCCCGAGGCCGTGCATCTGTACAACAGTCTGGCCATGGCCCAGCGCAAACTGGGGCGCTACGCGGAGGCCGAACAAAGCTACCTTAAAGCCGCTCAACGGGGCTCGGGCGATTCGCACCTGTTGTTCAACATGGGGCGCTTATATGTGGACTGGAAAAAATGGGACAAGGCCCTCAAAGCCGCGCGCGGCGCGCTGGCGTTGGACCCTGAGTTCGAAGAGGCCGGAAAACTCATGGTCTATGTGGAAAAAATGCTGCACAAAAAAACTTGAGCCGCTTGCGTCCGGCGGGGATTCGCCCCCTCCGGGCGGAAACGGCTGAGATTTGGAAACATAGAGGTAAGGGCCATGTATAAAAATATCGCCATTGTCCTTTTGGCGTGCTGCTGCATTTATCTGGTCGTCAGCCAGCGCATGGAGCGCAACGCATGGGAAGAACGTCCTCTGGGAGCCGCCGCGTACGGCGGACTGATTGCCCTGCGCGACGTGCTGCCCCCTGCGGAATACCAGAAAGAGGTGGTGCCGTTTTTGGAACGGGCCGCGGCCGAGGGCCACGCTTCGTACCGGCAATTGCAGGACTTGGACGACAAGTTGCGCGATTTGGGCAATCAGGCTCTGGAGGCGGCCCGCAAGGCCCGTCCTCAGGAAGAGCTGGCCAAGGCATGGGAAAACGCCAAGCAGGGCGCGTCCAATCTGGGCGACGAAGTAAGCCGCAACATGCGCGATATGTTGGATCAGCTAAGCCGCATGATAGATCAAGCCGAGCGGCCCGCCCCTTCCTCTCCCGTTCCTGCATCGCCCCCGCCGCATCCCTCCGCTCCCGCCCAGATTTGACGAAATTTTTCGCTTGGTTCACGAGCTTTCCGGTTTTTTGTAGGCTCTTTCGAGACGAAAACTCCCCGCTAAGCGGGGAGTTTTCGTCTCGAAAGAAAAACGGGGCCGCTCCCCTGCGGGAGCGGCCCCGTCCGCATTACTTCGGACGGATGACCTTGAGCCCGTCCATATAGGGCTGAAGCGCCTCGGGAATGCGAATGGAGCCGTCTTCTTGCTGGTAGTTTTCCACTACCGCCACAAAAGAGCGACCGGTGGGCAACCCCGAGCCGTTCAAAGTATGCACGAATTCCGGCTTGCCCCCGCCCTTGGGACGAAAACGGATGTTGGCCCGTCGGGCCTGAAAATCCGTGCAGTTGGAACAGGACGATATTTCGCGATAGGTGTTCTGACCGGGCAGCCATACTTCCAGATCATAGGTTTTGGCTGAGCAAAAGCCCATGTCGCCGGTGCACAGGGTGATGGTCCGGTACGGCAGTTCCAGGCGTTCCAACAGCGTTTCGGCATAGCGGCGCATGGTTTCAAGTTGTTCCCAGGAACGGCCGGGATGGGCGAAATGCACCATTTCCACCTTGATGAACTGATGCTGACGGATAAGGCCCTTGGTATCCTTGCCGTAGGAGCCCGCCTCGGAGCGGAAGCAGGGCGTCCCCGCCGTGTACTGGATGGGCAGTTCGGCTTCGTCCAACACTTCTCCGGCGTGCAGGTTGGTCAGGGGGACTTCGGCGGTGGGGATAAGATAGTGGTCCCAATTTTCGATTTTGAACAAATCTTCGGCGAACTTGGGCAGCTGGCCCGTGCCCTGCATGGTGGCGCGGTTGACCATGAACGGCGGCAGTATTTCGGTGTGGCCGAACTCCGTGGTCTGCACGTCAAGGTAGAAATTCATAAGCGCCCGCTCCAGCCGGGCGGCCCATCCGCGCGAGACGGAAAAGCGCGCTCCGGCCAGTCTGCCCGCCCGTTCGAAGTCCAGGCCGTCGAGGGCCGCGCCCAGTTCCCAGTGTTCCTTGGGGGGGAAGGAAAATTTCGGTTGTTCGCCCCAACGGCGGACCTCCACGTTTTCCGTTTCGTCCTTGCCCACGGGTACCGAAGCGTCGGGAATGTTGGGCACGTTCAGCATCCAGGCGGCTACCTCGTCCTTGAGGGCTTCGGCTTCCACATCCAGGGCTTTGATGCGGTCGGACAGAACGCCCAACTCGGCCACCAGGTCCGAGGCGTCCTCGCCGGCCTTTTTGCGGCGGGCCACTTCGGCCGATTCGGTGTTGCGCTTGCTCTTGAGCGCCTCCACCTCGGCCAGCGCCGCCCGGCGGCGGCGGTCCAGGTCGAGAAATTCGTCCAGAGAAATGGCGGAATGACGGGCGGCCAGAGCGGCGGCCACCACTTCGGGCTGTTTTTGCAGCAGCTTGAGATCGAGCATAAGGAACCTTCCTTGCGCAGGGAACGCGGGAAAACGCGCTCCAAAGTTCCTATTGGTGTAGCCTCCGGCGTGCGGGGCGTCAATGCCGCCGCGGCAACAGGGCCCGGAGCCGCGAAGCGCGGCTGTGCCGCCGGAGCCCCTCCGAACATTGCTCATGGCAATTCGTTTATATTATTGGGTTTTATTTTGGCGGCGGCTGGCCCGGGCCTGAGGGCGGGGCGGGGGATTATCCGGCGATAAGATGGTTCACCCCCCTTACGCCGAACTTTATAACAGGTCTCATGGGCAATTGCTTATGCCGGGCAAAAAGTATAAAGTTTTTCAAAATTTTTTCACAATTCTGTTTCGGAGGCTCCATGTCCACTTTCCCCCGCCTCTTTTCCGGCTTGTGCGCCGCTCTGCTGTGCGCGCTGACGTTGGCGGGCTGCGCGCCCAAAGATACCGTGCGTCTGCTGTATACCCCTGTGACCCCGTCTGTGCTGCCCGCTCCCACCGCGCCGCGCGTTGCTGTGGTGTTGTTCGAGGACAAGCGGGGCAAGCAGGAAATCGGAACGAGATCCAAGGGAGGGGTTTTTTCGGCCGCCACCTCCGTGCCGGAATGGATCAGCCGCTCTCTGGCTGATGAAATCAGCCGTATGGGGCCTCAGGTATCCTATGCGCCCAGCATCCAGCTTGCCCAGTCCGCCCGGCCCGACTATATCGTCACCGGCACGGTGGAGGAGGTATGGGTGAAGGAATCCAATCCGACCACCTATGCGGCCACGGTGCGCATCAGCTTCAACGTGGCCAACCGCCAGGGCTCGGTATATTCCCAGAATTTGTCGTCCAGCCAGGAAAAAACCGGTCTGCCCAGTTCGGGCATGGTGGAGGATCTGCTCACCGGCACTTTGCGTGAAGTGTTGGGGGTGGCGGCCTCCAAGATCAACGAGGCCACCCACTAACATGTCGAGGGCCGTCCTCCGGACGTTGTGCGGCGCGTTGGTTTGTCTGGCGCTGACGGCCTATTCCTGTCCGGGGGGGGAAGCTGCGCCGACGCCGACGCGGGTTGTTCCTTACGGCGGGCAGTTCGCGTCTGAACGGGCCCTTGTGGTGGCGGAGGCGGCGGCTTGGCTGGCCGGGCTGGAGCGGGCCGCCGACGCGTTGGCCGGATTGGAGGCCGCGCGTTTGGCCGGACTGGATGCGCTTCAGCTTCAGGCTCTGGCCGCCGGGATGGGCATGGTGGAAGTAAAGGGGGAAGTCCGCGTCGGCGGAGATGTGCCCGAAGGGGAGGGGGAAGCGACGGCTGTGGCCCGCCTGGCGGCTGTGGATGCGGGGCTGGCCTCGCGTCTGCTGGCCGACGAAAACGGCCGTGAGCGGTACGAGGACATTATCGTCGCCTTGGGGCGATTGATTCCTGAGGCCGTGCGGCTGGCGCACACCGGACGCTCGTTGCGCGTATTGCGCCTCCTGCCGGATGCGCCCGCATCCGAGACGCCTGCGGACGAGCCGGTCATCACCCGTCTGAACCGTCTGGCCGACGAGGTGGAGGCCTATTCCCTGTATCGGGATTGGTTGGAACAGGTTCGGCGCGCCTCGGGGGATTTCGACTTCCCCGGTCAGACGGAAGAGGCGGCCGAGGCGGATGACGTCGGCTTGAAGCGGGCGGACAAGACCGGAACGGCCCGGCCGGACAAGGCTGTAGTGGACAAGGCCCTGTCTCTTGCGCCCGAAGCGTTGCCGTTGCGTCTGGCTCGGGCGGAACTGTTGCTGCTGGAGGATCGCTTCCGTGCGGCGGCGCAGGTATTGGAGAATTTGCCGTCCGCGCCGGATTCCGCGGACACTGCGCGGGACAGGGCTGATCGACGCTTGCTGGCGCGCGCTCTGGAGACGCGGGCTCTGGCCCAGTTGCGTTCCGGACGGCCCGCGCTGGCCGAAAGCGATCTGACCGCGGCCCTGGCCCTGGCGCCGGAACGTGGTTCTCTGTGGTTGGGGCGCGGCGCGGCCCGGCAGATGCGGGAGAGTTTCGAGTTCATGTGCGACGATTATCATCAGGCCTGCGTACGCGGTCTGTGTCGGGGGCTGGCCGAGGCGCGCGAGCGCGGACAGTGTCTGGACGACGGAAAGGAGCGCTAGACGTCGTGCGGTCCGTCCTCGTCAAAGCTTACGGTTCGCTCCATCCGGCGGACGAAGCCGCTCTGAGCGCCGTGTCCGGCGTGCTGGAGGACTGGTATCTTCCCGACGCCGTGGAACTGAAGGGTGATCTGTTGCGCATCAGCCATGAGGGGGAATACTTTCCCGCCGAGGATGTGGTGGACGCTTTGCGTCCCTTTCTGACCGAGGCCAGCGAGGGCAAATTGGATTACCTCGATCTTGAAGCTTGGACCTTGCGCCGTTTTTTTTTCCGGCACGGCCGGGTGAGCGAGCGCACGGCCTCGCTGGATCGGGCGTTGGATTCCTGTTTGAAATAACCTGGAGCAATTTTTAATTTTTAAATTGTTCTCGGGGGCGAGCGAAGCGAGGTTTCTGCCCTTTTTGTTCGTAAAGCGCTTCGCGCTGACGGCCAAGGTCGTCGCGACGCCCTTCCTCCGGTGTCGTCGCAATGTATTTGCAGCGTATGGTTTCGACTTTGAGCGTGAAGCTTGCGGGTTGGAACATTGCGTCTTGATTATGTATAATTTTGAAGTTATTTGTTCTGGTTAGAAGTCGTTTCATAATTCGTGGAAATGACTTCCAACGCCGGACGAGAGTCCGGCGCGGCGCGAAAAGCGCCGTGAATGAGCCAAAAACCACGTTTTTTGGCGAATGATCGTCATAATTCAGCCCTTGGGCTGAATTATGAAATGAGTTCCAGATAATTTTGGGCGTAATCTATGAACAAGGATACCTCACCCGTTCCGACCGGACGCGCCCGCGTCTGGCTGCGCGCGGCCCGACTGCGCACTTTGCCTCTGTCCTGCTCCGGCGTGGTGCTTGGGGGAGGGCTGGCGGCGGCGGAAGGGGGCTTTCGGTCCCTGGTGTTCGTCCTCAGCGTGCTGACGGCGGTTCTGCTCCAGATTTTATCCAATTTTGCCAATGATTACGGCGACGCCGTCAAAGGAGCTGATGGTCCGGGCCGAGTGGGGCCGCGGCGTTCGGTGGCCTCCGGCGAACTGACCGCCCGAGCTATGTTCCGGGCCGTGCTGCTCATGGTCGGCTTAAGCCTGGCGGCCGGTCTGGCGCTGCTTGGGGTCAGCTTCGGGCCCGATCTTGCGCGCTGGGGCGTATTTTTGGCCCTGGGCCTGGCGAGTGTCGCGGCCGCCGTGTTGTATACCATGGGCAAGCATCCCTATGGCTATCGTGGTTACGGCGACTTTTTCGTGTTTGTGTTTTTCGGATTGGTGGCGGTGGCGGGTTCCTACGCTCTGTATGGCGCGCCTCTGACCCGACTGCCCGGTCTGCCCGCCTGCGCGGCGGGGTTTTTCGCCACAGCGGTGCTCAATATCAACAACATCCGCGACATGGAGAACGATTCCGCCAACGGCAAGGAAACTCTGGCATTGCGCCTGGGGCCGCATCGGGCGAGAGTTTATCACCTGGTTTTGATCGGGCTTGGCCTGGGCTGTTGGGCGGTCTGGTTCATGGCCACCCGACGCTGGTGGGGGCTGGCGTTGCTGGCGGCGGCTGTCCCTCTGGTCCGCAGCGCGTGGCTGGTGTACGGTTCGCTGCGCCCCGCCGTGCTCGACGCCCAACTGCGCGCCACTTCGCTGGCGGCCGGTTTTCTCAATATCATTATGGCCTTGGCGTTGCCCTGGTTATGAGGCCGCGCCGCGGCAGGCGCATCTTATCTGATCCGCGCGGGATGAAGAGGGGTACGCTTCGTTCCTTGCTCGGAACACGGCGGTTTTCCCTAGAGTATTTTCAGCTTGAAAATGCTCCCGGAGTCGAGCGAAGCGAGACTCATCTCTGCTCTCCTTATCCGTCGCTTCGCGCTGACGGCTAAGGGCGCCGCGACATCGAAACAGCCGCAATTCATGGACGCCGTATAGCTCCGATGGGGGCGTGAAGCCCGCGTGCCGGAACACAGGGTCCGGCCCGCAGGATATTTTCAAGGGCAAAATGCTCCAAAGGCCGGGCTTGGTTTTCCTGCCTTGCGGAGGAAAACCAAGCCCGGCCTTTGCCATAAGACGATTCGGAAAGACTATTCCACTTTGTGCCCCAGGCGGCTCAGGCGGGGACGCCCGGCCTCGGAATCCCATGACCAGTAAATGCGCCAGGCCTTGCCGTGGATGGCTTTGCGTTTGACTGTGCCCCAGGCGCGAGAATCCTCGGAATTGTCCCGGTTGTCGCCCATGACGAAGTATTCGCCTTCGGGCACGGTGACGGGGCCTATGTTGTCCAGGCGGCCTATGGTGGTGGGGTGGATGTGCTGTACGTAATCCTCGCGGATCAGTTCGCCGTTGCGATACAGCTCTTTGTCGCGCACCTCGATAACGTCGCCGGGCAGGCCCTCCACGCGTTTGATATAGTCCACGGAAGGATCGCCGGGGTATTCGAACACGATGATATCGCCGATTTGCGGGCCGTCGCGTTCAATAAGGTAGTTGCCGGTAAAGGGATTTTTGACTCCGTAGGAGAATTTGTTGACCAGCAGATAATCTCCGATCTGCACGGTTTCGAGCATGGAGCCCGAAGGAATGGTGAAGGCCTGGAATAAAAAGGTACGGATAAAAAAGGCCAGCACCAGGGCGATGATCAAGGCTTCGCCATATTCGCGGAACAGAGATTTTTGCGGTTCGGAATGACGTTTGCTCATGGCTTGTCCGGACGGACGGCGCAAGGCCGGTTTGGGTGCGGGGGCAGGCCGTCCGGGCCTGCCACGGGGGACGCGCCGCGTTTTTAATTTGATAAATTTAGCATGCCGTCGATTCCCGCGCAAGGTTGGCGAAGGTGGCCGCCCCGCCGCTTGCGGGGGGCGGGCAAGTATGGCACAAAATGTTCCCTGTTTGATTTTTGCGTATTTTCAATCTTACTTAAACGCCCCACAAGGAAAAGAGGTGTCGTCATGATCATGCTGCCCCAGGGATTTCGGTTGGCTGCGGCCGCGGCCGACTTTCGCGGCAAGCATCAGGAGCGCCGCGATCTGGCCCTGGCGGTGAGCGACGTTCCCGCCGCGGCCGCCGGTGTGTTCACCACCAACCTGTTTCAGGCCGCGCCGGTTCAGGTGGCGCGGGCGGCTCTTGACGCCGTCGGAGACGCCGCGCCGTCCTTTTCGGGGCCGCGCGCCGTTCTGATCAATTCCGGCCAGGCCAACGCCTGCACCGGCCAGGACGGCTTGGACGACTGCCGGGCCACGCTGGATATGGTGGGGGCGGCCGTCGATATGCCGCCTTCTTCCATTTTACCCGCATCCACCGGCGTCATCGGCGCGCGTATGGACCTTGCCAAATGGCGGGCCGCCGTGCCTGCTCTGGCCGCTTCTCTGGGCCACGCCACTCTGGAAGATTTCGCGCGGGCCATCATGACCACCGACGCTTTCCCCAAGTTGTCCGGAGCGGAAATACGACTCACGGGCGGTTCCGTGCGTCTGGCCGGGGCGGCCAAGGGGGCGGGCATGATTTGTCCCAACATGGCCACCATGTTGTCCCTGGTGCTGTGCGACGCGGCCGTGGACCCGGCCGTCTGGCGGGCCATGTTCCGCCGGGCCGTGGACGCCACCTTCAACCGGGTGACCGTGGACGGCGACACGTCGACCAACGATACCCTTATCGGTCTGGCCAACGGCGCATCCGGCGTGCGCGCCGAAGACGACGATCTGATCGTGCTGGAGGAAGCCCTGACCGGCGTGCTGGGCGATCTGGCCTATATGCTGGTCAAGGACGGCGAGGGCGCCACCAAGGTCATGCACATCACGGTGAGCGGCGCCGCCACGGACGCGGACGCGGACGCCGTGGCCCGCACTGTGGGACATTCGCAATTGGTCAAAACCGCCATGTTCGGCCGCGACCCCAACTGGGGCCGTATCGTGGCCGCGGCGGGCCGGGCCGGGGTGGCTTTTCGGCCCGAGGACCTGCGCGTTACCCTGTGCGGTGTGGAATTGTTTCGGGACGGCCGCCCCACGGATTTGGACTTCGACGCTCTGCTCAAGGAACCCCTGGCCGGAACGGACGTCGCCCTCGAGTTGATTTTGGGGACGGGGCCGGGCAGTTCTAAGCTGCTTGCCTCCGATCTGTCCCACGCGTATGTGTCGTTAAACGCCGATTACCGGTCGTAGCGCGTTTTGCCGTCGAAAATATCTGCCGACCGGACCCTAGGTTCCGACCCGCGGATTTCACGCCTGAAGCCGGAGCGTCACGTCGCAAGCGGGCCTCGGCTGCGCTTCGGCATAGGCGGCTGCAGGCTCGTCAGGCTTGCCGACAGCCGTTGAAATTGCGGCGACGCCGGAGGGGGGCACGACGCCGTAGGCGGCATGAGCAAAGCAAAAGTCGCGTTTTTTGGCTTTGCGATCTTCGCGCTTTTTGCGATAGTAAAAGCGACATGACACCAGAGTAGGATTGCTCTTGCGGGAGGCTGTATGGTCATCGGCGTGTTGACGGTGGAATATACGTTGCACGGCAACGATTCGCTCAAGGGTAAGCGCCGGGTGGCCAACAGCCTGAAACAGAAAGTGCGCAACACGTTCAACGTGGCCGTCGCCGAGGTGGGGACCGAAGATTCCCTGGTGCGCCTGCGGCTGGCCGTGGTGTCCGTCAGCAACAGCCGTCAGCATTTGCAGTCCCGCATGGACAAATGTCTGGCCATGATGGAGGCCGTGTGTCCCGAGGAGATGACGTACAGCGACCTGGAATTTCTGGACGCCGATACGCCGTATTGACGTTTTCCGCTTTTTCCACGGGCATGTTTCCAGGGAACATGCTCCCGTTTTGAGGTGATTATGCCCGATGCCCCTGCCGAATTGGCCGAACTTCTCAAGCGGTACGATCGTATTCTTGTGGCCGCTCATGCCAATCCCGACGGCGACGCCGTGGGGTCCTGCGTGGCCCTGGGGTGGGCTTTGCGCGAGCTGGACAAGAACGTGCTGCTTTACAACGCCACGGGCTTTCCCGATTATCTGACCTGGTTGCGTTTGCCCAGCCCCCTTTTTACTTCGCCGGACCGTTTGCCTTCGCCTCCGGATTTGGTGGTAGGGCTGGATTGCGGCGACGCCGATCGACTGGGCCCGGACCTGCGTTCTCTGCTGGACGCCGTGCCCACCGTCAATATCGATCACCATCTGGGCAATCCCGGATACGGCAGCCTTTATAACTGGGTCGATCCGACCATGTCCGCCACCGGCGAAATGGTGGGGATGCTGGCCGAGGCCCTGGGCGCGCCTTTGACCGGCGTTTTGGCCGAGGGGCTTTACGTGGCGCTGGTGTCGGATACCGAGTCCTTCGCCTACGGCAATACCACGCCCGGCGCGATGCGCATGGCCGCCCGACTGATGGAAAACGGGCTCAACGTGCCGGCCGTGCGCGCCCGTCTGGACAATTCTTGGAGCGAGCCCAGGCTGCGTTTGTGGGGACGGCTTATGCAGGAAGCCCGCCTGCTGGAGGACGGCCGCCTGGCCGTGGCCCTGGTGGGGCGCGCCCTTCTGGATGAACTGGGGGCCACCAGGGAGGACTGCGAGGGATTTGTGGAGCAGTTGCGGCGCGTGCGCGGCGTGCGTGTGGCCTTGGTCCTGCGGGAAACCGAGCCCGACGCCGACGGCCGCCCCGGTTCGCGGGCCGGTCTGCGTTCCAGCGGCGCCGACGACGTGCGGGCCGTGGCCGTTCAGTTCGGCGGCGGCGGTCACAAAAACGCGGCCGGGGCCACCCTGCCTCTGGAGCCGGAGCGCGCGCTGGCCGTCATGCTGCCCTATATCCGCCACGTATGGGCCCGGGACGACATGCGCGCGGGCCGTATCCCTCCTTGCCCTTCGGCCGCGGCGGAACAGGCGTAAGAAAGAGCGGGGCGAAGCCCATGTCCCCAAGGGACGAAGAGGTAGAAATTTTCATATAATCCACAGGGCGTTGCAAACGCCCTGTGGATTATATGAAATACAGAATCACGGCGACGATGTTGTGATGCTCGACAAACGGCGTTGCGGGCAACGCCGGATGCGACGGCTGCCTGAGCGCGGTTGTTCCGCAATCGCAAAGCGGCCGGTCGGCGCTTCCGTATGGCCGCGCCGCGTGTCGTCCGCGCCCTCGGCTTGACGGAGGCCGGGGTCGATGTCACAACCGCAGGTGGCTGAGTGCCGGGCATTGAACTGTGCGACGGCGCGGTCTTTTCGCCCGGAGCGGCCATACGGGCGTTTGTCGGCGACCTGGACCCGCGGAGGAGGCTTTGCTCGGCCTGTCGGACCGAGCCTCGTCCTCGCCCGAAGTTTAAAACCGCACGGGCCGTTTTCGCGGTTCCGCATACTCCTTTTCACCTTTTACGCGGCGTTCGCGCCGCAGCTTTTCACACCCAACTCAGGGGGTCTCATGTTTCGAGGAGCCATCACCGCGCTTGTGACGCCGTTCAAAAACGGCGCTATTGACGAAGAAGCCTATCGCGCCCTCATTGAATGGCAGATAGAGCAGGGGATCGACGGTCTGCTCCCCTGCGGCACCACGGGCGAATCCGCCACTATGTCCCACGAGGAACACGAAGAAGCCGTGCGCATCTGCATCGAGCAGGTCAAAGGCCGGGTCCCCGTCATGGCCGGGGCCGGGTCCAACAACACGGCCGAGGCCATACGCCTGACCGCCTTCGCCAAACAAGCCGGGGCCGATGCCGCTCTGCTCATTTCGCCCTATTACAACAAACCCACGCAGGAAGGGTTGTTCCGCCACTTCAAGGCTATTAACGACGCCGTGGATCTGCCCCTGTTTGTTTATAACGTGCCCGGCCGCACCGGCTCCAACGTGTTGCCCGCCACAGTGGCCCGCATGTTCCGCGAACTGCCCCATGTGGTGGGCATCAAGGAAGCCACCGGCAATCTGGCCCAGATTTCCGAGGTGGCGGAGTTGTGCGGCGACGAGTTCATCCTGTTGTCAGGCGACGACTTTACCGCTCTGCCTACCTTCAGCGTAGGGGGCAAGGGCGTTATTTCGGTTACCTCCAACGTGTTGCCCGCCAAGGTGGCCGCCATGTGCGCCGCCTGGGAGCGCGGCGATACCGCCGAGGCCCGGCGCCTGCATATTGAGCTTATGCCCGTGAACCGAGCCATGTTTCTGGAAAGCAATCCCATCCCGGTCAAAACCGCCCTGCACCTTATGGGGCGTATGGGCGGCGAATTCCGCCTGCCTCTTTGCCCTATGGGAGAGCAGAATTTGACCCGGCTCAAGGAAGTTATGAGTGCCGACGGATTGTTGTAGGGTAAGAGGGAAAGTCCGGCTATTGATAACTATTCTTGACTTGTAATAAGGAATTGTTATCATCAAGCCATGAGCAATGAGACTCATAACCTCCTTCCCTTGGTCCGGCCGGGGCGGCCGGGCAGCTCCGCCGCCCCGGTCGCTGTTTTCCGGACCGTCGGGGAAGGGCAGCCGGACCGTCGGCAAAGCCGACGGTAGTCTCAGTCAGGAGGTTCCCCATGTCTTGCCTTTCCCATCAGCCCCTCCGGCCTTTCGCCGATATGCCCATCGACTGGAATCTGTCTCCCGAGGACGCCGTCACTCTGTACCTGGAGTGGGGCAACAACAACTGGCGCGGCGAACACCTGCCCGTGCGTTCCAAGGATGACGTGGCCACCTATTTTGTGGTGGACAACTGGGGCAAGACGCCTACGGTGCGCCTGGTGCGGCGTAATTCCGAGGAAGCCGTGGACCTTGTCACCTTGCGCCTGCCTCCCGAACTGGAGCGGGCGTTTCTGGCGGAATACGGCGGCCTGAAAGGCGTGTTCGAGCCTACGCCCGCCATCAAGGATTGGTTGCGGCGGGAACTGGACGCCTGACGCCGCGAAAATTTTTTTATCCGCACGGGGCCGTCGCGGGGGTGGAGAACGACTATGCTCAGTCCGGAAGAAACGCATGGGCCGGAGCGGGGCATTGCTCTGCTGATTATCGATATGCAGCGGGATTTTGTTTTGCCCGGCGCGCCCCTGTGCGTGGCCGGAGCCCTGCCTTCCGTACCCGTGGTGCGACGCCTCCTGGACCGGGCGCGGGATCGGGGCTGGCCGGTGTTCCATGTGGTGCGGGAGCATGCGCCCGACGGAGGCGACGCCGAACCTTGCCGCCGCCATCTGTTCCGCGCAGGAGGAGGCGTGTGCGTGGCCGGTACGACCGGGGCGGCCGTGGTGGACGAACTGACTCCTCTGCCCGGCGAGCGTAAGCTGGTCAAGACCCGCTTCAGCGGCTTTTATCGTACGTCTTTGGAAGATGAGTTGCGCGCTCTGGGGGTAAGTACCGTACTGGTGGCGGGAACCCAATACCCCAACTGCGTGCGCGGCACGGCCGTGGACGCCTTGTATCGGGATTTCAGAGTCATTGTGGTCAGCGACGCCTGCTCGGCTCAAACTCCGGAGGTGGCCGAAGCCAATATTCGGGACATGCGGGGCATGGGCATTGTCTGCGAGCCTTTGGACAGGCTGCCGGAACTGCTGGCCCGCCGGGATCGGACAGAGGAAGTCCGACGGTGACCCGGCGGCGGTGGCTTGAACAGGCGGGCCGCGCCCTGCGCGGGACCGAGGCGTCGCGCCGCACGGCGGAACTGCTGTTGTGCGCGGTGCTGGATACGACTCGCGTTGCCCTCATTGCCCATCCTGACCGTGAAGTGCCGCCCGAAGCCGAAGAGCGCCTGGCTGAGCTGCTTGCTCGTCGTCTGGCCGGCGAGCCTCTGGCCTATCTGTTGGGGTGGCGCGAATTTTACGGACGCTCTTTTGAGGTCGACGCCGCCACCCTCATCCCCCGCCCCGAAACCGAGCATCTGGTGGACGAGGCTCTGGCCCGTCTGCCCGAACGCACCGTACATTTCGCCGATTTGGGTACGGGCAGCGGTTGTCTGGCGGTCACTCTGGCGGCGGAACGGCCGTTCTGGAAAGGCGTGGCCGTGGATATTTCGGAACATGCCCTGGAAACGGCCCGACGCAACGCCGAGCGGCTGGACGCGGCCGATCGCCTGACCTTCGTCTGCGCGGATTTTACCCGGCCCGGCTTCTGGGATGCGGGCGACGCGGGGTTGCATCTGGTAGTCAGCAATCCTCCTTACGTCGGCGAGGCGGAGTACGCCGCCCTGGACCCCGGCGTACGCGATTATGAGCCCAAGACGGCCCTGGTCCCCGGCCCCACCGGGCTGGAGCATCCCCGTGCCGTGGTGGAAGCCGCCTGGCATATCCTGCGGCCCGGCGGCCTGTTGCTTATGGAGCACGGCGCGACTCAGGGGGAAGCCGTACGCGCCCTGTGCCCGCCCGAACGTTGGCAGGATGTGGAAACCGGCCGCGATTTGGCCGGATTGGATCGTTACCTGGCGGCCGTGCATCGATAAATCGCGGAACGGTGAACGTGGCGGCTCCGGGCGACCCGCGGGCGTCGTCGTTTTTTTCAGCGCGCGGTTTCTGCCGACTTGCCGTCGGAAAGCCGTGTTGCCTGCACCGTCGAGGGCGTGGGGATCGGTTTGGGGACCGAGCGCAGCCCTTCCAACAGATTTGTTCCTACCACGGCGGCCGCCTCGGGGTGTGCCAGGCGCAGGCAGGCCGCCCGCATGACGGCCAAACGGCCGCGATTTTTGTGCAGCTCCGCCAGCGCCCGGCCCGCGCTGCCGGGCGTGAAGCAGCTCCGTCCCGCTCCCGCCTGCTCCAGAATGCGGGCGTTGTGCACTTCCTGCATGGGGATGGGGTGGACGAACAGCATGGGCAGCCCCGCGCACAAGCCCTCGGTGCAGGTGATGCCGCCCGGTTTGGTCAGCAGAATATCGGCGTCGGCCATGAGGCGTTCCAGATGCGGCTCGAAGCCGCGCAGCTCCAGCCGCACGTGGGGCGGGGGCGTATAGGCAGCCAGGGCCTTACGCAGGCTCGGCGTACGGCCGGTCACCACGATTATGTCCAGAGGCGCGCCGCAGGATGCCGCTTCGCGCAGCAGGCGCAGAGCTTCGCGGTTTTTTAGCGAGCCTGCCGAAAACAGGACGCGCAACGGGCGGATGTCCGCTTCGTCGCAGAAAGGGGGCGGAGCCAGGGTGGTGAACTCGTGTCGGACCGGAATGCCGGTGACGGAAATACGCTCCTTCGGAATGCCCCATCCGGCCAGACGGGCGGCCCCTTTGGCCGTGGCCACATAGTAGCGGTCCACTTCAGGCTCGAACCACAGCCCCTGAATATCATAGTCCGTCACGCATACGTGCAGGCGGCCGTCGTAAAGGCCTTTGCGACGCAAATCTCCGATCAGGGTCATGGGCATGAAGTGTGTGCAGCACACGACGTCCACCACGTTTTCCACCAGAAATCCGGCCAGTCCCTCTACCGCCAGATTGGAAGTTTTCTGCACCGCCCGCACCAGCAAACTGCGCGAGAAAGGCTTATCCAGCAAGACGTATCCCATGCCGCAGGCCCAGCGGATGTGCCGAGCGAAAAATTCATAACCTTTGCTGCACATAGCCCGGAAAGGCGGTCCGGAAAAGCACAGAGAATCGGCAATGAGGTGATGGGGCGTTTCTCCGGACAGGACGCCGACGGCTGAATTTTCCCGATACGGCGGGGTGGGCGCGGACTCTTCGTCCGATTCGCAACAGCGCGTCAACGCCTCGTCGATGGCCCTGGCCACGGAACGGTGCCCGGCTCCGGCGGAACAGTGCAGAATAAGGATGGTCGACATATTTTGGCGCTCCGTACGATCCGAGAGGAAGGCGGTTAATATTCCCGGCCGCGCGGATCGGGACGGAATGCGCTTGGAGAGCGACAGGGCAGGCGGGGACAGGCATACATGGCGTCAGGGTATCGTTTCGTGTCCAAGCGCGCAAGAAATGATAGCGAATTCGGCATATTATATCATGAAGTGAACGCAAAAAAAAACGGCTCGGCCCTCTTATGCGGGAACACGGCCAGATAAAAAGTGTTGTTTTTGGGCTCGTGGCGGAATGAACACAGTGTGGTTAAAAAACAACACATACGGGAAAAGGAGAGGCGGGCCGAGCTGTGGTAACACGGCCCTTTCATGGATGGTTTGCCCTGGCATGGAGTTTGCAAAAAATAAAAATTGAAAACGCCGATCAGGGCGAACCGGAGGATTACATGCTGCAAACGACCATTGCCCGTACCGTGAGTTATACCGGCGTCGGCCTGCATTCCGGCAAGGATGTGCAGATGCGCCTTCAGCCTGCGCCTGCGGACTCGGGAATCGTCTTTTATGTGCATACTCCTTCGGGCGTGCGTCACATTGCGCCCCGCCCTTCCGCCGTCAGCGCCACCGCTCTGGCTACGACGTTGAGCGACGGACAAGCCAGCGTGTCCACCGTGGAACATGTGCTGGCCGCTTTGGCGGGCATGGCCGTGGATAACGTGCAGGTCCATGTGTTCGGCGGCGAAATTCCCATTATGGACGGTTCCGCCGTTCAGGCGGCGGCGTTGCTGAAGGAGGCCGGACTGCGTTCCCTGCACGCGCCGCGTCGGGTGGCCCGCGTTCGCCGCCCGCTCAGCGTGGCCGGTGACGGCAAGGCCATCCACGTCTGGCCTCACAACGGTTTTTATGTGGACTACACCATCGATTTCCCCCATGCGTCCATCGGCAAGCAGCGCCTGAGCCTGGAAATCACGCCCGATACCTTTGCCGAGATAGCCTTCGCCCGCACCTTCGGCTTCCTGCAGGAAGTGGAATACTTGCACAGCAGGGGGTTGGCTTTGGGCGGTTCGCTCGGCAACGCCGTGGTGCTGGATGAGCAGGGCGTGGTCAATCCTGAGGGGTTGCGCCGCCCCGATGAATTTGTACGCCACAAAATGTTGGATTTTGTGGGCGATATGGCCATGCTGGGTATGCCTCTGCAGGGCGCGTTCGAGGTCCATTGCTCGGGCCACCAGCTCAACAACGCTTTTTTGCGTCGCCTGTCCGAAGAGCGCGGCGCCTACCTGGAGATTGTCTCTCTGACGCGCGAATCCGCGCCCGCATACGAAGGCGAGGCTTTCCCGGCTATGGTGGTGCCCGCTTAGCGCGTAAAATCGCTTTTGACGCCTTACTCGCGTTTTACGCCCCGGTTCGTTCCGGGGCGTCGGCGTTTAGAGCGTTTTCGGTTTGAACATGCTTTCCGACTGCGGAGCAGGTGGGCGCCGCGAAGGCATAAGCGCCATTCCTTGGCGCTGTCGGATGCCGAAGCGGGTGAGTCTTAAAACATTGTACAGTTTTTAAAGTTGAGCTGCTCTAAAGAGGGGGCGTCGGTGCCTCCGCGGTTCATGGCAAGCCATGCGTGCGGAATCGCCCTGCCGGGTTCGGAATTTCGATTGCCCCGTCCGACCTTTGTCGGCTAGGGTGAACCCAGGCTCGGAGGTACGGCATGAACGATGATTTTCACCTTTTTCTGGATCAGGCCGCGGGCCGCGCGCCTGCCGATCTGCGTATCGATAACGCCCGGGTGGTGGATGTGTTCGGCGGCGGAGTTCGGGAGACCTCGGTCTGTGTGGGGCGAGGGCGCATTCTGGGCTTTTCCCGTCTGGAAGCCGAACGAGTGGTCGATGCGGGCGGTCGTTATCTGATCCCCGGGCTCATCGACGGTCATGTCCACATTGAATCATCCATGCTGTGTCCGGCCCGCTTTGCGGAAACCGTGTTGCCCTTCGGCACCACCACGGTTATCGCCGATCCTCACGAAATCGCCAATGTCCAAGGATTGACCGGGCTTCGCTATATATTGGACGCTTCGGAGGGATTGCCGCTGGACGTGCGTGTCATGCTCTCTTCCTGCGTGCCCGCTCTGCCGGTGGAGGACGCAGGGGCCGTGCTGAGCGCGGCAGATCTGGCGGAGCTTATGCGCGAGCCCCGGGTGACCGGCCTGGGAGAAATGATGAACGTGCCCGGGGTGTTGGCTGGCGATGCCGACACGCTGGCCAAGATTCGTCTGGCCGCCGCTCAAGGCAAACAGGTGGACGGGCACAGTCCCGGCCTGACCGGCCGCGAGCTTGACGTATACGCCGCCGCGGGCGTGGGCACCGATCACGAGTGCACCACGCCGGAGGAAGCTCTGGAACGTATTCGTCGGGGGATGTATGTCATTCTGCGCGAAGGGTCGGCCGCCCGCGATCTGCTGCGTCTGTTGCCCGCCGTGGACCCCATGAATGCCCGCCGCTGCCTGTTCTGCACGGACGATCGGCAACCTGTGGATATTCTGGAGCGCGGCCATATCGACGGTCATCTGCGCATGGCGGTGGCCGCCGGTCTTGACCCCGTGACCGCCGTACGCATGGCCACACTCAACGCCGCCGAGTGTTACGGCCTGCGGGACAAGGGAGGCATAGCCCCCGGCCGTCGGGCAGACCTGGTGCTGGTGGACGATTTACGGGATTTCCGGGTACGCGCGGTATGGGCGGGCGGACGCCGAGTGGCCGAGGACGGACGCATGCTGGAGGAATTGCCTCAGCTCGATCCCGGAGCGTTGCGAGGCAGCGTCAACCTCGCGCCGCTGCCGGAACGGCCTTTTGAACTGCGCATACCGTCGGGACGAGCCCGTGTCATCGGTCTTCAGCCCCATTCGCTGGTGACCACCCATGAGACGCGGGCCATACAAACTTCGGCGGATGGCGTGTTCGAATTTGCTCTCAACCCCGGTCTGCTCAAAATTGCGGTGCTGGAACGGCATCACGCTACGGGTAAAATCGGAGTGGGGCTGCTGGATGGTCGTTACGGTCTGCGGGGAGGAGCCGTCGCCACCAGCGTGGCTCACGATTCGCATAATATTGTGGTGGCGGGCGACAACGACGCCGATATGCGGCTGGCCGTGGAGGAAACGGCGCGCTTGGGCGGCGGCGTGGTCATGGCGGCGGCGGGGCGGGTTCTGGCCGAACTGCCTCTGCCCATAGGCGGTCTTATGAGCGATCGGCCCGCCGTTGAGGTGGCGGACCGACTTCGTGAGCTTCTGCGTCTGGCCGACGCACACTATCATATTTGGGAGCAGGCCGACGCGTTCATGACCTTGAGTTTTTTGGCCTTGCCCGTCATTCCGGATCTCAAGATTACGGCGCGCGGCTTGTTCGATGTGTCGGCTTTCCGCTTTGTGGACGTGGATATGGAAAAGCGGGGGTAATGACTGTAACGTTATCCGAAGCCCACATCCAGGCACATCATGACCACGAAGCCCACCATAACGCCCAAGGTGGCGGCGTCGCCGTGGCCTGAGGCCTGAGCCTCGGGCACCACCTCCTCCACCACCACGAAGATCATGGCTCCGGCCGCGAAGGCCAGGGCATAGGGCAGCGCCGACTCGGCCGAGGCCGCCACCACGGCCCCCAGCACGGCGGCCACCGGTTCCACAATGCCGGAAAGCTGGCCGTAGAAAAAAGCCTTGCGCCGGGAAAATCCCTCACGCAATAAGGGTACGGATACCGCCATGCCTTCGGGCAGGTTCTGCAGACCGATGCCGAACATCAGGGTAATGGCTCCGGCCATGCCCGCGCCCGATGCGGCAGCCAGCGGATCGCCTCCCGCCGCCGCTCCGAAGGCCACGCCCACCGCCAGCCCTTCAGGGATGTTGTGCAGGGTGATGGCGAAGATGAGCAGGGCGCTGCGCGGCAGGTGCGAAGGCATGCCGTCGGCAAAACCTTCCAGGGGGTGCAGGTGGGGCAGCAGAATGTCCATAAGACGCAATACGCCCGCCCCGGCCAGAAAGCCCACAGCCGCCGGGATAAAGGCCAGACGTCCCCAGGCCGGACGAGCCATGTCCAGGGCGGGAGCCAGCAGAGACCAGAAAGAAGCGGCGATCATCACTCCGGCGGCGAAGCCGAGCATGACGTCCAGCGTTCGGCGTGAAAATTCGCGCGGCAGAAACACCATGCCCGCTCCCGCGGACGTGAACCCCCAGGTGACCAGCCCCGCCAGCAGGGCCATAAGCGCCGGTGAGTGCATGTGCGCCTCCTTGTGGGCTGGAGCATAGCCGAATCATTCCCGAGACCGCAAATAGAACCCGTGTCGAATCAGGGCAGACGCATAAAATGCGCCTGCCCCGGTGTGGACATGGGCGTATCCGTTCCATCCGCAAGTGTTTTCAGCTCATAAAAAAATGATATAAAGAGGGCGGAGGACGGAGCGGCGCGTAAAAAAAGGATAGGGCGCGATGGAAAAATATGAAGGAGCCTATTTGAATTAATTGTTTTTTATAGCAAAGATAAAAATATTTATGGCAAGTTGCTCAAATTTTTCATGTGAGATATAGTACAAAAGTTGTTGCGCATGGTTGAGCAACAAATGTTGAGACCGGGAAGGAAGCCGCGTCGGCGGACGACCCGTAACCTGTGGACAATCTGGAGGATGTATGAACCGAGTATTGACCCTTATGGGTGCCTTGGGGCTGACCGTCGCCTTGGCGGGATCGGCTGCAGCCACCGAAAACTTTCGGGGCCCCCTGGGCGTTTTGTCCAAAAAGGCGGGCGTGACCGACGGCTATGTGCTGATCGATCCTCAACAATCCCGCACCACTTGGCTGATCGATAACGACGGCAACGTGATCAACCAGTGGACGAGCGAGCACAAGGGGTTCTATGCCGAACTTCTGCCCAACGGCAACCTTTCCCGGCAGGGACGCCTGATCGAACTTGATGAAACCGGCCTGGTGTTGTTCGGCGGCGTTTCGGGCATTATCGAGGAATTTGACTGGGACGGAAACAAGGTGTGGGAATACAGAATGTACACTCCCGGCAAGGAAGTGTCCCATCACACCTATGAAGTCATGCCCAACGGCAACTATCTGTTGCTCGGTTGGGAATATAAAAGCTACGACGAGGCCATCGCCAAGGGCCTGGACCCCAACTACGGCGGTCGCTGCCTGTTCAAGGACGGCCTGACGTCCAACAAGCTGCATATCGACGGCATCTGGCCCGACTTCATCCGCGAAGTGGACCACGACGGCAAGACGGTGTGGGAATGGCACGTATGGGACCATCTCGGCAAGGGTAAAGACAAGTTTGATATCAACGTGTTCTGCCCCCCCTCCGTGGAACGTGTGTACGCCGGTCCCGACTGGACTCACTTCAACGGCGTGGCCTACAACCCCGAAACGGATCAGATAGCCGTCACTTCGCGCAACCTGGGCGAAGTGTACATCATCGATAAAAAAACGGGCAATATCGTCTACCGCTGGGGCAATCCGGCCAACTACGGCGAAGGCAAGGCTCCGGCCGGTTACGCCGACGACGGCGACCAGCAGCTGTTCGGACCCCACGCCCCCGACTGGCTGCCCAACGGCAATCTGTCCATCATCGACAACGGCGCGCGTCGTCCCTCCGGCAACTATACCCGCGCGGTGGAGCTCGATCCCAAGACCGACAAAGTTGTGTGGTTCTGGGGACCGGGCGCGGTGGGCGCCAACGGCAGCAATTTCTATTCCCATTACCAGGACGGCGCTCAGAAGCTGCCCAACGGCAACTGGCTGCTGACCACCAGCAATGACGGCCATGTGGTTGAAGTCACCAAGGACAAGGACATCGTATGGGAATATGCCAACCCCATCCGTCGGGAGAAGGTGTATGCGGTGAGCAACGAACATGGCGCGGCCGGTGACAGCATTCACAAGGCCCTGCGTTACGGCAAGGACTGGCCGGGCTTCCAGGGCAAAGACATGAAGCCTCGCTTCCAATTGCCCAACTGGGTGGAAACCCTGTCCAAGGATGCCATTCCCCTGCCTGCTCCCAAATAGCCGGTAGTCGGCCGACCTGATAAAAAGCGCGGCGTCCCTCAGCGAGGGGCCCCGCGCTTTTTATCAGGTCGGCCTGGTGAAAGGGCAAAGCGGGCAAGCCGGTTGCCCGTCCGGTGGGCGGCTTTGGGGAAATCGAACGGCAACCCCCTCTTCGCGTTTTTTATTCCTATGCGGCCGAGGCGTTCAGTTGTGACTCCAGTTCCTGAATTTGCGCCTGATAGGTGGCCATAGTACTCTGCTTGATGTTGTCCGGCAGCGAACTGGAGGCCAGGCTTTCAAGCTTGGACTTAAGTTGCTGGATCTGTTTCTTGACGGACTCTGCAGAGGAAGATGAGGAAGCCCCGCCGCCCGCCGCGGCTCCCGCCTGTTTTTCCTCGCCTTCCTCCCCGGATACCCCGATGGAACTCGCGGCAAACCGGTCCTGAGCATTCTGCTCTTCCTGTCCACGGGGCTCCTGTTCCCCGGATTTGCGGGCCTGCATTTCGGCGGCCAGGCGTTTACCCTCGTCGGAAATGCTCACCGTGTCGCCGCCGCCCGACTGGCCGAGCATGCCTTTGGATTCGCGCTCCCTCCGCAGGCGTTCGATTTCCGTCAATTCCTGGGAACTGAATAACGAGTCGATACCTGAAATAGCCATATATTTTCCTCCCGTCGCCGCATGGCTCGCCACCGGCCAAGCGGCCGCGCCGACGGCGGCAGAAATTGCCGTCGTCGAATCACGGCGAAAAAATGCAAAAATCGTGCGAGAGGAAAAAACGGCAACTTGTACCGGAGAAAGGAGTCGAGCGATTTCGGCGAAGCAGGCGCTATTCCAAAGGCCGCCAGCGACGGCTTTGCTCAAGCCGGCGGCCGAGGCCGGACCAGGTGTAGGAGATGAGCAGGTATAGCGTGGCTGTGGTCAGCCACAGCTCGAAGGTCATGCGGGTGACGGCCATGATTTCCAGACTCTGGAAAGTGAGTTCCGGCAGGGAGATAATGGAGGCCAGCGTGGTTTCTTTGAAGGTGGATATGGCCTGGTTGACCAGGGGTGGGGTCATAAGGCGCGCGGCTTGGGGAAATATGACGTACCGGTATTGTTGCCGGGGCGTCATGCCCTGCCCGGCCGACGCTTCCCACTGGCTTTTGGGGACGCTTTCCAGGCCCGCCCGCACGATTTCCGCCACATAAGCCCCTTCATACAGGCCCAGGGTAAGCACGGCGGCCACCATGCGATCCAGTTGATCGGGCGGGGCCAGCAAGGCCGAAAACAGCTCCTGAGCCGCCGGAGACAATGATTGCACCAGGTCCGAGACGCGTAGGAGCGGTTCGGTGAAAAAGGAACCGGCGAAGAAAAAGACCAGAAACAGCAACACCAGGGGAGGGGTATTGCGCAGCAGGTTGACATAGACCACGGCGGGCAGGGAGGCGAACCCCCTCTGATGCGCGGACAGCACTCCCACCAGCCCGCCGCTGAACAAGGCCAGCAGCATGGACCATGCGCCCACCCGCAGAGTGGTGAACAGGCCGCGCAGCAGCGCCCCGGCCTGCCACTGGCCCGCCGCATCGCGGGTAAGCACATAGGGCGCCAGGGCCGTCCAGTCCCAGTGATGCTGGGTGACGGCCAGGGCCCGACTCAGGAACCATAGGGCGAAGGCCAGGCCGCAAACCGCCAGGAGCACATCCCGGCGGTTCAGGCGGCGCCAGCTTCGGGCCGGAGAGGTTCCCGGTATGTAATTCATTGGATAAGGCTTTCCCACTCGTTGGATTTGAACCAGTAGTCACGTCGGTTCTGCAGCCAGCCTTCCTCCTCAACCACGCGGACCCAGCCGTCAAACACGTTGAGCGTGTCCAGGTCGCCCTTGCGCACGGCAAAAGCCACCGGTTTGCTGAAGGCTTTAAGTTCGAAGTTCTGTACCAGTCGGTCGGGGTGCTTCAGAGTTTCCATAGCGGGCAGAGGTGCGCTGGAGAAGAAGGCGTGGGCGCGACCGGACAGCACTTCCTCCACGGCCGGGGCTTCATCGTTGAACATCCGGATGGTGGCCTTGGGCAGGAGAGTTTGCGCGGCCTGGGCCGCTGTGGTGCCGGTGCGCACGGCGATGACGCTCTCCGGATTATTAAGTTCTTCCAGACTCTTGATGTCGCCCGCCTTGGCCTTGTTCAGGGTGGCGTCGATATAGGCTGTGTCGTAGGGCACGGTGAAGTTGACCGACAGCGCGCGTTCAGGCGTGATGGCCATGCTGCCGATGATCACGTCGAACTTGCCGGACAGCAGGGCCGGGATAATACCGTCCCAGTTGGTGGGGACCAGTTGGAGCTTGACGCCCAGATCCCGGGCCAGGCGGGTGGCCACGTCGATTTCAAAGCCGATATATTTGCCTTCCTTGTCCTGCATGGCCCAGGGCACAAAAGAGGAAAAGCCCACGCGCAACGTGCCGCGTTTGACCACGTCTTCAATGGTGGAGGAGGAATCCTTGGCCTGGACGGCGGCTCCGAAGGGAGACACGCACAGCGCGGCCGCCATGAGCAAGAGAGCGAGAATACGTTTCATGATGCGCCTCGAACGGTTAAAAGGGAATGGCGTTCCAGCAGCCGGGCCGGAATGCTGACAAGCAGGGTGAGAAATAAATACGCCGCCGCCACCAACAGCCATATTTCAAAGCTCAGAAAAGTATCCGTGATAATCACGCGGCCGCGCATGGTGATGTCGGCCACGGCTATGGCGCTGACCAGCGAGGTATCTTTGATCAGTGAAACGGCTTGGCCCGCCAGGGGCGGCAGCACGTGGCGCAGGGCCTGGGGCAGTATGACGTAACGGCAGGCCGTGGCCGTACTCATGCCCAGACTGAAAGCGGCCTCCCATTGCGTGCGCGGCAGCCCGGCCACGCCGGCCCGGAATATTTCCGCCATATAACTGCCCTCAAACAGGCCCAGGGCCAGCGTGGCGGAAGCGAAAGGCCCCAGTCCGAACACCGGGGCCACCACGAAGTAGACTACAAACAATTGCATGAGCAGCGGCGTGTTGCGCACCGCGCCGAGAAAAGCGCCCGCCATGAGCCGCGCCACGGGCGAGGCCGACAAGCGCAGGAAGGCGACGCTTCCGCCCGCGACCACGGCCAGGACAAGACTCGACGCCGCCAGTTCCAGAGTGACGGCCAGGCCTTCCAGCAACGGCCCCGGCGTGAACACGCCATCCTCGACCGTGCCGATGTAGCGCCATACACGGTACCATTGCCAGCGATAGTTGTCGGCCGCGCTGGACCCCACCCACCAGCACAACGCGCCCATCAGGATAAGGAGAACGAGCGGGCGCCGGGCGTGAATGAGACGTTCGAACAGGGAGGGGCCGGATGGCGGGGGCAGGTCGGTCATGAACGAGAGAGGGTGGCGGAGGGAGCGACCTCCGGTTGCGCGTCCATCATATCATTGTCCGGGCCGCCTTTCACGTCCGGCTGAAAATTGTTTTCCATGCGGGTCAGGAACTCCATGGTCCGGCGCTGTTCCTCCGCGCTGAAGTCATGCCAGAAACGTTCCTGAAGTCGTCTTGCGATGTCCAGAAAGAGGGGACGGGCGGCTTCGCCCTTAGGCGTCAGCGCCAGATATCGCACCCGGCTGTCGTCGGGAGACGGCAATCGTCGGATATACCCTTCCTGCTCCAACTTGTCCGCCAGCACGGTCAACGTGCTTTTACGCCGCTTGATCAGCGCGGCGATGCGCCACATGGGCAGGTTGTCCTCCATGTACAGGCAGCCGAGAATATGTCCGTGCGACGCCACCAGCCCTTGGATTCCGGCCTTTTCCAATTCTTCTTTGAGAAATTCCTCGGAAAGTTGGTGGATGCGCGAGATGACGTTGGGAGCCATCTCCGGATTCTTGCGAAAATTATCCATACGCTAGTTAGACATCGAACTTTATAGATAAAATATTAAACCGCCTTTGCCATGTGGTTGAGTATAGGCTCAATGGAGGATTTCGGCAAGAGTCACAGATTGAGAGAGTCGGCGTGAAAATGAAGGCTGCATTTTTCGCGCTCGCCAAAAATTGTACGCCGTACCGCTTGACCTGCCCGGCTTTCGGGGCGGCTTCGGTCGTTTTGGTTCACTGCGGCTCAAAGCCTGTCGGCGTCGGGGGGGCCGCTCGGGCGGGACCGCTCGCCGTTGAATTTGCCTGTCAGTCCCCGGATGTCCATAAGCAGCGCCGTGGTTTGGGGACCGGATCGTTCCAGTGTGCGGGCCAGCGCTTCGGGATAGGCGGCGCTGAAGCGCCGGCCCAGATGGAGCAGCGCCGCGTCGCGCCGTACACCTTTGAGGACGGACACAGAACCGAAGACCAGCGCGCTTTCATAACGGGTGGTCAGGCCCGCCGGGTTTACTTCGACCTCGGGCGCCACCGTGAAACACGCTTCGGGCGCGGCGGACAGAATATCCAGTTTAAGGCCGTACATGGCGCTGTGAAACACCAGAGAAAAGCCGGGAGGAAACGGCGCGTCGGCCGTGGAGGGAAGCTCGGGCGCGGGGTCCGGCTCCCACAGAGCGTAGTTGAGAGGCACCCCATAGGGATGGCCTCCCGGCGCAGTCAGACTCAGCACGCCCCAGGCGCCTCGGCGCAGCACGGCCAGGCCGTCCGCCGGGGAAAGGCTCCGGGCGGCGCGACGCATGGGATGTTTCCAGGGCGGGGTAGCGGGGCTCATCGCGTCAACCTGGTTTGGGCGGGGCCGCGTTTTGTTTCGGCCGGAGCGGAAGTCGGGGGCTGGGTGACGTTCTGCTGACCCTGCATAAGCTCCACGGCCGGGGAGTCCGGCGCCAGGCCGGGGGCGTCCGCCGTCGCCACCACGCGGCAGCGGCCGTTTACGCAGTCGCGTACGGCCAGTACCTTGGGCGTCAGGATGGGCGCGGTCGGATCGTCGACGAGGAGATAATAGTCACGGCGCGTGTCCGTCTGGTTCTGGGGCTCCACGCGGCACAGCACCAGCCAATCGTCGCGGCCGTCGCGGTTCCAGTCGGTCAGCGCCAGCAGTGAAACGTACAGTTTGTCCACTCCCTGCAGTATGGTGAAGGAATGGTCCGTCACGGTCACTTGGGCCCCGTCCGTCAGCATGCCCCGGAACGACTCGGGCAGCAGAGCCGTATCCAGGCCGGGAAAGCGAAAGGCCGGAGACAGGCGGTCGAGCAGGACGGTTCCGGCATGTTTGGTCGAGCCGAATCCCATGCCTGCCAGCGACAGCACGGGCGCGTACCAGGCGCCGTCGTCGGTCAACAGGCCGTGACCGGTGAGCTGGGGGCGCAACGCCGCCGCCATGGTTCGAAATTCGGGTTCATCCAGGGGCTGTACCGTCAGATTTCCGGCGGGGGTGAAGCAGCCCCCCAACAAACAGGCAAGGCACAATACGGCGATACTGCGCATCGTTTCCTACTCCCTTCCGCGGGGTAGGGGCGTTTCCCCGCATGTCCTGTGGCTACCCGTTGCGCGGACGAGTGTCAATCCGGGAGGGGGCGGAATTTTTTCCCCGTTGGCGCGAACTTTGCAGGTTTCTTTGAGTCGTCTTTTCACCGCCACGGCGGCAATGATATTTTGATAGGAGCGCTTCATGCCTGATCCGTTGCCCCTTCCTGCCGAACCGACTCCCAAATCCCGGCGGGGCTTGCTTGTCCTGGGCCTGATTCTGGCCTGCGCGGCGGTCTGGCTGTATGGCCGTCACGCTGCTTCCACCATTGTTTCACGTCAGGCCCTGGTGGAGGGACGGACGTACTCCGTTCCCGCTCCGGTTACGGGCGTGGTCCGAGCCGTACCCGTGGTCGAAGGCCAGACGGTGAAAAATGGAGAATTGGTGTTGCTCATGGATGACGCGCCCCTGCGTTCGGCGCTGGCCGAAGCGCGGGAAGCTCTTGCCATTGCCCGTCAGGGGGGGGTGCCGTCGGCGGAGGCCGACCCGGCCGCGCGCGAACGGCGGGAAAACGCCGATCGCCAGGCCGAGCTGGAACGCGCGGAGGAAGCGGCCGCCCGTGAGACGCTGGAGCACTGGACGGCGGAACATGCCCGGGCGGTGTTGACCTTGCGTAATCCGGCCGTCTCCGGCCCGGCCCGCGAGCAGGCCGTGGCCGATGAGGCTTCCGCCCGGCGGCGTGTGGAGGCGGCCCGCCATAGCCTGGCCGAGACCAGCCGCCGTCGGGCGGAAGCCGACGCCCAGGCCCGTCGTGCTCGCGCGGGCGCGCGCTCCGCGCGACCCGGCCCGGAGCAGGTGGCGTTATGGGAGGCGCGGGTGGCCCAGGCCGAGCGGGATTTGGCCGGCGCGACGCTGATTGCGCCGGAGACGGCCACGGTTGCCCGGCTGTCCGCGGTGCCGGGGCAAACGGTAAACCGGGGCGAGCCCCTGCTGGTTCTGGTCCCGACGGCTCGGAACGGCCTGTGGGTGACGGCGGCTTTCAATCGGCGGGACATGTTGCGTCTGCGACCGGGACAGACGTGCCGGGTCGAGGTGGAGAACGGCCCGGTGCTGGATGGGGAGATAGCGTCCCTGCTGCCCGACGGCGACGGAGGCACGGCCCGCATAGTTCTGACGGACATTCCGACCGACGCGGGGTTGCGGCCCGGTCAGGCCGTCATGGTCAAAGTGCGCGCAATTTAGCTGGATTTATTTTTTTCTTCCGGCCAAACCGAGAGGCGGAATGAGTCTTCGTATCCGGAAGCATGTTATTTTTGCGGCGTCGGCAAAGAAGAGCGGGCCGGGGCATATAACCGAAAAAAGTTGAAGTCATATTCGTTGAAATTTGAAGATGCAAAAGATATATCTTCACCAACGACAATAAAAATATTTTCTTCGTTTTTAGCATCTGGTATAAACGTTTTTCCCTCTTGGATAATATGGTAAGATGCCTGGGGTGAATCGAGATAAAAGAGAACCCTAAATGCTCCAATTTGGTTTGTAGATAAAATTATCGTTTTATTTTTTTGTTCTTGTGTCAAATATTCAGAAATTACAATTCCTGTTTTGTCAAAAATGTTAGGTATAGCATTAGCGTGTAATGTATGACTATTAATGATGATGGAAGTAATAAAATATAAAGGTAAAATTATGTAAATATATATATTCTTTGATAATGTGCTCTTTTTCTTTATAAGAAAATATATTAATATTAACACTATAGTTAAAAATAGGAAAAGAATAGATTTAGAGCGCTGAAAAGCCGCCAGTTCTGGGCAATCAATAAAACTCACTATATACGGATGTATTCTGACAAAAAAACAATATATTAAAATAGTCCATATATGATCAAAAAAGAATAAAATATTAGTTTTCGCTTTAGAGATGAGAAATCAATAACAGTTGTGGACATCAGAATAAAAAAAGGAAAAATAAAATTATAATATCGAAAATGTAAGCGACTGGCATGCTCGTAGGGCCCAGTCCCGGCAATATTTGCCGTAAAGAAAGCTACCTGTACGATCATAAGGCAGGCTATCAAGCAGGTAAGAAGACAGACCTTGCGCTGGTAGGACAAACCGTTAGAGTCGCTTTGGCGAAAGAAAAGATTATACAGACCGGCAAGTAGCGGAAAACCGAACAAGATCAGAATTCCTCGAATATGTCCACGCAGACTATGGAGGAAATTCGGCAAACTGGCCAGGAAATCATAATGTATGGAGCTGTAAGCGCGGCCGGCAAGATTGAGCCCCGCTGTTCCAGCCAGTAGATAGCCGAGCCCTAATTTAATGGCGTATATGCCGACGACAAAGAGTATGACGGCTTTGAACAGGGATTGCAGACGAGTTTTGCAGTCGCACGAAAGCGTTCCAAACAGAAAAACCATATACAGAAGAACGGCGGGAATCAGCAGTTGAGCATGGGGTTTGACCAGAGCATTCAAGCCCAATACTGCACCAGGCAACAGCCAGGCAGACGAGGACGCATGTGGTTCAATCCGAAGCAGGCTCCACATACATACAATGAATAGGAAATAATAAAGAGATTCTGGCATAAAAACTGCTGTATATGTATTGATGGGAGCCATTAAAGAGAGAATAGTAACCCATATAGCTTGATGAGAAGTTGTATAATTGAGAGATATTTTGTAGAAGAAAAATGCTGAACTGCAGAAAAAAATTATATTAAATATTCGAGCCCCCATTAAAAATCCGTCACCAAATATATTAGTCCAATTAAATATTTTTAAATAAAGATAATTGGGCAAATGCGCTTCTGAAAGCGGCTGTATTCTAGATAGGATGCTATACTGATATTCGTCAGAAAAACAAATAGGATACAGACCTATAGTCCGTAAAACAAGAAAAACGAATAGAAAAAAAATTGTAATATATAAGTACTTTCTGTTTATTTCTGTCATGCCTTGCCTCGTTTTCTGAAATGGTAATGGAAAATAGATAGGATTTCCACTCACAATTTCGCCTTGAGCATGGGAGGCCATGAGAAAACCGACGAGCTAAAATGTGCGGCACGGCCCGTCGTGCAGCTCTATTTTTAGTTTTTTTATGAATTATTGTTGGTCACGACATGCCCGGTATGGCTGGAGAGCCCAAGTCGTTCGCGTTCCCCGGTCAGAAAGGCGCGGATCGTGACTTCCGCCGGTATGCCGCGTATAGCGCGGGCGTCATCGTTCGGGGTGACGGCGCGATCGCGGGGGCCCGGCGTGCGCCGGACTGTGACGCTTCCGGTCCCCCCATGCCATGGGGCCATGCCTTTCCAGACCGACTAAAAAGGCGGAACGGCATGGTCATCACAGATACTTTTGGAGCACGCGCAGCACCTCCTTCATATCGAGCGGCTTGGCAACGTGCGCATCCATGCCGCTGTCCAGACATTTTTGGATATCCTCGGAAAAGGCGTCGGCCGTCATGGCTATGATAGGAATATTGGCATCGGGCCTGTTCATGGCTCGAATGTTTTTGGCCGCCTCGTATCCGTTCATGACCGGCATGCGGATATCCATAAGAACCACGTCGTAATATCCCTGGGGGGACTCTCTCAACATGTCCACGCATACCTGTCCGTTTTCCGCCCAATCCAAGTCAAAGCCGTATTCCTGTAAAAGGGTGCTCGCCACTTCCCAGTTCAGTTCGTTGTCTTCGGTCAGCAGAATACGTTTTCCCTTCCAGTCCGCCACGGTGCGATCTTGCTGAAGTTCGCCCGGCTCCGGCTTTGCCTCCGCGAAACGTTTCAACCCCTGAAACAGGGTGGACTTGAACAACGGCTTGGAAATGAAACCGGTAATACCGGCAAGACGGGCCTCTTCCTCTATTTCGGTCCAGTCGTAGGCGGAAATCAGCAGGATGGGAACATCGTCGCCCAGGTGTCGGCGCAGTTCCCGCGCCGTTTCAAGCCCGTTCATCCCCGGCATTTCCCAATCCAGAAGCACTATATGATAATCCCGGTTCTGCTCATGACGGCGCACGCTCATTTGAACGGCGCTATGCCCCTCCTGCGCCCATTCCGCCTGTATTCCCAGTTCCGTCAGGGAGGAGACGGCAGTTCGGCACAGTTCCTCATCGTCGTCCACCACCAGGATATTCCAGTCGGGCAGCACCATGTCCTCTTCCTGCGCGTCCACCCTTTCCATATCCAGCGTGATGTGAAATTCCGTCCCCCTATCCAGCTTGCTGCGCAGCTCTATGGTTCCCTTCATCTCGTCCACGATATACTTTGTGATGGCCATGCCCAGCCCCGTTCCCTCTATCCTGTGGACGCGGGCATTGGATTCGCGGGTGAACGAGTCATAGATTCTCTTCTGGAATTCTTCCGTCATGCCGATGCCCGTATCCTTCACATGGAAATGGGTGCGCACATACCCATCTCCCAGAGGAGAACGCTCCTGATACAGGCTTACCGCGACGGAACCGCCCAGAGGCGTGAACTTGAGCGCGTTGGAAAGCAGATTCAGCAGAACCTGATTCAGCCGCACGTTGTCGGAATAGACTCTTTCCGCCAGAATATCGCGAATACGGATATTGAAACGCAGTTTCTTCGCTCTGACCTGCGGCTGCACGATTCCCACCAGACCTTCCATGAGGTCGCGCAGGGAAACGATGTCGATATTGAGCGAGAGTTTGCCGCTCTCGATCTTGGACATATCCAGCACATCGTTGATCAATCCCAGCAGGTGCCTGCTGGAAAGCGTGATTTTCCGCAGGCAGTCGCGAACAAGGGCGGTATTCTCGAAATTCGACGCGGCGATGGCCGTCATGCCCACGATGGCGTTCATGGGGGTACGGATGTCGTGACTCATATTGGACAGAAATTCGCTCTTGGCGCGGTTCGCCCTGTCCGCCTCATGTTTCGCCTGCCGCAACGCGACTACCTGTCGTTTGGCCGTCCTTCCATAAAAGAAGACCATGACCAGCACCGGCAACAGAATCAGTACGGCTCCTAACAGGGAAACAGAAAGCCTTCGGTCTCCCAATTCCGCGATGATCGTGTCGAGAGGTCCATGAGGCATGACCGTCACCAGAAACCACTCGGAAGAGGGCATCTTCGAACAGTACACATGGCGGCGCTCCCCCCCGTCGCGCATGGTGAGGAACATGGTATGCGGCTCGTCATTCACAAGATGTTCTCTCATGGCGGCGACCATCTCCGCGGGCGGCATATCGTCGAAGACGCACTCCTCCATGAGCCTGTTGTAATAGTTGCCGCCCCCAAGCCCCGCATTGCTGAGTACGAAGCTTCCGTCCCTGCGGATGATGTGGGAAAAAGTCAGGGAATTTTCTACGGCATCAAGGGTCAGGGTTTCGTTGAGGTTTTCGAGAGGGACCCCGGCCACCAGAGCCGTGCATTGCCTGCCGTCCGACATGGGATACCCTTCCGACAGGGGATAGCCTACGGATATCCCCAGCAGGAGAAGCCTCTCCCCGGAAGCCGTGACGCCGGTGCTCACTTTCTGCTCGGCGTTGTTCAGAGACCGGAGGAACGCCCCCTCATTGAGGATGGTCACAGGTTCACCGTGGATGACGTCGGCATATCCGTCCGTGGCGTAAAGGGCCAGATAGGAAAAATCCCTCAGGGCGGCATGCTCGTTCATCTGCTGCCGTACCTCCGGAACGAGGCCCGCAGCCGTAGCCTCCGGCAGAGTGCGGCTGAGGATGACCTCAATCTGTTTCAGGCGCAGGGAGATGATGGACGCGAAGTGCAGATTCACCTGATTGTTTATCTCTTTCAGATATATCTCGCCCACCATCCGGACGGATTCTCCGGTATGGCGGACCATATCGCGGGTACTCCAGGCAAAGAAACCGATGCAGATAACGATACTGACGGCCCCGCCGATGATAAACTGGCGCATGCTTTTCATGAAACCTTTTGCTCCTCGCAGCACATTCCGGTTATGAACGGAACAGGACAGCTAGCGATTCTTAATGAATTTTTCCAACATGTTGAGGAGGAGACTGAAATCAATGGGCTTGGCCACATGCGCATCCATGCCCGCCGCCGTGGTAGCCACGATGTCTTCCGCGAAGGCGTTGGCCGTCACCGCAATGATGGGGACGCTTTTCGCATCGGGCCTGTTCATGGCCCGTATCTGCCGGGCCGCCCCGCAGCCGTCCAGTTCAGGCATCTGCATGTCCATGAGGATGAAATGGAAGAAAAACGGTTCGGATGCGGCAAACTGTTCCACGGCTTCAGCGCCGTTCCATGCCTGAACGACCTCTATTCCGTGCATGGAAAAAATTTCGACGGCCAGTTCCATGTTCACCATATTGTCTTCGGCCAGCAGGATGCGCTTTCCCCGAAGGTTTTCCCTATCGGGGGCATCCTTTTTTTCTTTCTTTTTCTCCGCGTGAACGGGCTCGACACCGACGAAGGGCAGGACGATGGTGAAGGTGCTGCCGCGCCCCACGCAGCTCTCCACGCTGATTTCACCGTTCATCTGCTCCACAAGATTCTTGGTGATGGACATTCCCAGCCCCGTTCCGGCCACATTTTTTGAGCCGAAGCGATTTTCCCGCGTGTAAGGCTCGAACAGATGGGGGAGAAACTCCGGAGACATCCCTATGCCGGTATCCGAGACCACGAATTTGTATTTGCCGGTATTTCTTATCTGGGTGACGGCGATGGAAACGGCATCATCCGCCGAGGTGAACTTGAATGCGTTGGAAAGCAGATTGTTCAGGAGCTGCCCTATGCGCACGGGGTCGGCCATGACCCATGCGTTTTCCAGTTCCATGCTCGCCTGAAGGCTCTTGTGTTCCATCTCGGCCTGCACGCGATAGGCGTCAAGGCAGTCCTGCACGCATTGCCGCAGGTCTATCTTCTGATTGTTCAGGTCGAGCCGCCCTTCCGCCATACGCGACAGATCCAGGATGTCGTCTATCAGATTTTTGAGCTGGAAGCTGGAGTAATGGATTTTATCAATGTATCCGGCCAGCTTCTCCTTATTGTCCAGAGTCTGCCTTGCGAGTTCGGACATGCCGATGATGGCGTTGAGCGGCGTGCGCATGTCGTGCGACATGTTGGCGAAAAACGACTGTCTGGCCTTTTCGCTTCGCCGGGCGGTTTCCAGCGTGTCTTCCAGCAGCTTCCGTTCCTGAAGCTGCCACAGTTTTTCCTGCTCCACCTCACGGAAACAGAGCACCACTTCCTCAGGCGTCAGGGATTCGTCGAACAGGACGCGCACACTGACCCATCGGTATTCTTCCCCGAAAAGACGACGGAAATCCCCGCCGAAGTCCCGGACCTTGCGGGAAACAAGCGTGCGGATGCTTTCGCAGGAAAAATTCTGTCTGTATTCCTCACGGGCGTCCGGCTCAATGACCTCCAGCATGACCTGCATCAGTTCGCTGTATTTTCCGGACTGCGAGAGTCTTTCCCGTACGTAGCCGGAACCCTTGATCATTTCATAGGCGTCGTTCTCAAAATTCACGCGGTACAGCGCATAATAGGAATTGCCCAGCACCCGCACCACCTCGTTGGTGCGTTTCATAAGCCTGTTCACCCTGCCGGAACGCCATGAAAGGATCGCAAGCACTGCAAGGAAAATACAAACAGATAATATTAAAAATATTAATATCGTATTATATTCTTTTAAAATGCTGTAATGAGGAATAGTAATGATGGAATACCATCCATTATACATCCTGTTATAGTATATAGCTCTCTTGTTGCCATCCAGATCGATAATATAAGAGTCGTATTTTTCAAGTTCATTATTCTGTATTTTTTTAATCAGATTGAATGCATAATCTTGCAATACGTTATCCGGAACATTCAATCCGGTCTGTGTATAAAGAATCATTCCATTATTGTCACAAAGGAAAAAAGATTCGTGACTTTGCAGATTTTTGGGCAAAAAATTGAAACGGAAATAATGAGGAAAAATATCAAACGCCAGTATGGCGTTGGCTGTTCGGCATTTCTGCGCTATGGTGACTACGGGCTTGCCCGTGACGGTGTCTTCATACACGTCGCTGAATACAGGAACACCAGGGGTCTTCTGTGCCATTTTAAACCAGTCGCGTTCCTCGGGAGTAAAATCGGGCATTTTTTCCTGCAACTGGCTGGCCATATCGATGATTTTTCCATCCAAAACGATATAGGGTACAACTACATTGCCTCCCAGCACGGTCTGGAGTCGCTCAAAATAGATTCGCATCCACCGGACCGTATCCTCCAGGTCCTCGTCCTGCAGGCGTTTCTCCATAGACGCGGTGCCGAAGGCCAGAAGCGTCTCGTATACAGCGAGATTGCTTCTTTCCTCGGCCGCGTAGTTCCGGGCCAGAGTCATGCCCGTAACTTTGGCATTCCGAAGAAGCGTATCACGAAAAAGGTATACTCCTCCCGCAGCCAGCGCGAGTACGACCAGAAACACGATGATGTTGAGGGACGCTCCGCGCAAAACAGACCTGAACCTCACCGTTGCTCCTCTCGGCTTTTAAAAGCTTTTCCGTATAGCCTGAACGGCTGCGTCGTATCTGCGTGTCACTTCCGGCATCATGCTTGCGGCTTCTGCCGTATCTCCATTGCGTAACGCCCGGACCTGACGGGTAAGCAGTTCAAACAACCCCGTGATGGATACATTCCCGCACACGCCCTTCAATGTATGTGAGGCATCCAGGGCCGCGGCGCCGTCTCCGGCCTCGAACGCCCTGACAAGTCCAGTGTAGGACGTGTCTGCCAGAAATTTTTTCAACAACCGTTCCAGTAAAGCTTCGTTCCCCATGCAGCGTTCCATCATGCTGCCCACGTCTATACCGCCTTCCGCCAATATCTTTTTAGTGGTTGCATCCATGCCTCTTCCTCACTCTGAATTGCGGACATACAGGCTGGCGATTTCTTCTTCCACTGCCAGAAAACGCTCCAATAAGAGCGGATTGAACGCCCCGCACTCTCCACGACGAATCATCTGCACGGCTTCCGTCCGACTGAATGCGGCCTTGTAGCAGCGCTTGCTCACCAGCGCATCGTAGACATCCGCCAGCGACACAATCTGCGCCCCCGGGGATATCTCGTCTCCTTTCAAACCATCGGGGTAGCCCCTGCCGTCCCAACGCTCATGGTGGTGGCGGGCTATGTCGCAGGCATACTGATAGGATTCATGACCGCGCAGTTGCGGAATTCTTTTCAGAAGTTCCGCTCCCTGTGTGGTATGAGTCTTCATGATCTCAAATTCTTCGGGAGTAAGCTTGGCGGGCTTGTTCAGAATGGAATCGGGAATGGCGATCTTGCCTACGTCATGCATGATGGAGGCCAGGGCGATATTCTCTATAGTCTCCTCATCCATTCCCGCTCCCAAATCCGTATGAAGCAGCAAAAGATGAGTGATGTCATGGATACGGCGAACGTGTTCGCCCGACTCTCCATTGCGGAATTCAATGGCCGCAGACAGAGCTTCAATCATTCCCTGATTCAGTTCAATGACTTTCCGGGCCTGAGCAAGCAGCTCCGACTGCTGTTGTTCCACCTTGTTTCCGAGCCTCTTCCGCGCCTGGAACAGCTCCACCACGGAATTGACACGCCGCTGCACTATATAGGGAATGATAGGCTTGCTGATGACATCCATCACGCCCAGTTCATAGGCTTCTTTCGTAATGGCATCGCTGGCTTCAGCCGTAATCAGAAAAATGGGAATCTTGTCTGTCAGGTTTCTGGCCCTCAGGTGCCGCAGCAGTTGTATGCCGTCCATTTCCGGCATCACTACGTCAAGGAGAACCGCGCAGTATTTATCTGGATACGCTAATATTTTTTTTAGGCCTATACTTCCGTTCCATGCATGTTCAGACAAATAATCAGGAGCAAACACATTTTCAAGAATGTGGCGATTAATTTCATTATCATCAACAAGGAGCAGCGTTTTGCTATAAGCCTCTTCTCGCATAACCTTACTCCGGTAAGCAAAGTCCCCTTTTTTTGTATTGTATAGATATTTATAAATTAAAAAAAACTATACTTTTATTAATTGCTTGCTTGTACAACAAAAATTTTTACAAAACTTAATTTCTTATAAATATTTTTTTCTATATATTTATTCAAAATATAAATTTTCTATGCTTAATTTTCGTAAAATTTATATATAAATATTACCCCATACCTACGCTATCCTTTCGGATATAAATAATGATACTTACGCCAGTAGAAGTCTCAATTCCTCCTGTCAAAACTGAGCATGCTAAAAATTTTTGGTAGTATACAAGTAAACATGTCACAATATCCGGTGGAGATGCCTCCTCTCCCTCCTACATCCATATATATGTCATAATATGCTAAGTTTTTACATAAAAATTATTCATGAAAACAATGTTTCGCTTTCTCCTCCAAATTATACATAAAGATTGTCCCGTTTTGTTTTTTAAATAAAGGTAATGGAAAATAGATAGGATTTCCACTTACAATTAAATAGGATTTTTGCTTGCAATTTAGCCTTGACCGTGGGGTGCCGTGAGAAAACCGGCTATCTGAAAAGTGTGGCACAGCCCGTCGGGCAGCCTCTATTTTTAGGGATTTTTTTTATGAATTATTGTTGTCCGCGACGTGCCCGGCATGGCTGGAGAGCCCAAGTCGTTCGCGTTCCTCGGTCAGAAAGGCGCGGATCATGGCTTCCACCGGTTCCACCGGTATGCCGCGCATGTCGCGGGCGTCATCGTTCGGGGTGACGGCGCGATCGCGCGGTCCCAGCGTGCGCCAGACTGTGGCGTTATGGCGGGTGACTACGGCCAGGATGGGCACGTCGAGGGCGGCCGCCACATGGGTGGGGCCGCTGGAGCCCGCCACCAGGCCCGAGCAGGTCGACAGAAGGGCTCCGCTTTCCTGAAGGGTTTCGCCCACAAAGCGCGTCAGACGCGGGTGGTCGATATCGGTGAAAGCGCTCAGTAAGGGGCGATCCGGCGGTCCGGCCAGGATGACGATTTCCAAATCCGTTTCCGTGGACAGCAGGCGCAGAACGAGTTCCCGAAATTTTTCCACGGGCCAGCGGTTCTGAACTTTTTTAATGTTGCCCACGAACACGGCCAGACGCAGCCGATCGGGCCGGAGGGGAAAGCGGGCGCGCACGGTCTCGGCCGTGATGGAAGGAACGGTAAAATCCAGGTGGGGCGAAGGAGCGGCAATGCCTAGTCGTTCCATTCGTTCCAGCATATTCAGAATGATGTTTTCGGCGCTGCCTCCCTCGGCTATCCAGGTATAGACACGGGCGTAGGCCGTCAATACCCTCCCTTTGTTCGTAGGCAGGCCGCTGAAGCCGATGCGCTGGGGAGACCCCACCAGGCGGGCCAGCGCGCAGGCGCTGCGCGAATTGCTGTTGAGCACCAGGGTGGCGTCGAAGGCCGCGTTTCGCAGGCGGCGCGCCAGCGCGGGCCAGGTCCAGGGGCGGCGGGGATGAAACACGTGCACGGCGTCGAGGTGGGGGTTGCCGGCTACGGCGGGCGCATTAAGGGCCGAGGCCACCAATTCCAGACGGGTGTCGGGCAAAGCCTGACGCAAGGCCCGGATGCAGGGCGTGGATACCAGCAGATCGCCGATGCGATCGGTGCGCAGCAAAAGCAGTTTGCCGAAGCGAGAAAAGTCGGGGCGAATAATGTCGGGCATGGTTGCTCCTGAATGAGACAGGGTCGCCGAACGGCCTGGCGACGGGTAAGAATTATGACAGACTTGGCCGCCGGGGTCGAGCATGGCGTCTGCCGTCCCGCGCTTGAAGAGGGCGTCGGGTCGTGCTAGGCCGACAAGGCGTCAGCCTGAAAAAGACAAGGATACTATCATGCCGGAAGTTTCCGATACCTCCACGCGGCTGTGCACCGGGGGCAAGATCAACCTTTTTTTGCGTATCACCGGAGTGCGGCCGGACGGTTACCACGACTTGTCCACGTTGTTCGTGCGTCTGCCCGAACCGTGCGACGAACTGATAATACGGCCCGCAGCCGGAACGGGGCTGAGGCTGCGTTGCGCCGAGCCCGGCATCGATCCCGCCTGCAATACGCTGACCAAAGCTTATGCGCTGTACGCCGAAGCCACGGGCTTCGCGCCCGGTCTCGACGCGGAACTTGTCAAAGGCATTCCGCATGGGGCGGGTCTGGGCGGCGGCAGCGCCGACGCCGCCCTGTTGATGGACTGGCTTCAGGCCCGCTGTCCCTCTCCCCTGGACGCCGCGACTCTCAATGCCTTGGCCGCGCGAGTGGGAGCCGACGTGCCTTTTTTCTTCGCGTCGGAGCCCTGCATGGGCGAAGGCGTGGGCGAACGTCTGACGCCGTGCCGTCCCCCGCTGGACGGAGTCTACGCGGTGCTGGTCTGCCCCGGCATTCATATCGATACAAAATGGGCTTATGCCGCCTGGGACCGGGAATGCTCGGTCGGGGCCTTGACAGGCCTGGGCAAGGCGGATAAAAATCACCGTTCGAGTTTCCTTTGGCCTTGGACTGTGGAAAATTGTTTCGAGTCCGTGGTGTTTGCCGCGCATCCCTCGTTGGCCCGCCTGAAGGCGCGGTTGGTGCGGGAAGGGGCGGCGGCCGCGGGGATGAGCGGCAGCGGATCGGCTCTTTTCGGGCTTTTTCGCGATCAGGGGGCGGCGCGGAGCGCGGCCTGCCGCTTGCGGGAAGAGGGGACGGCGGTCGGCGCCGTCTATGGCCCTTTTTTGTTCTCGGGATACCGCAGTCCGGACGGAAACTGATGTTGGGGTGTCGCCAAGTCGGTAAGGCAGCGGATTTTGGGTCCGCTATTCGAGGGTTCGAGTCCTTCCGCCCCAGCCAATTTTTTGCCGATACTTCAGGCGCGCGCCGGTTCCGTACCCGCGTCGCCTCCGCAACGGTGACGAAACTTTAGCCCGGAAGGCGTCCACCATGTACGGCGATCTGAAGATTCTCACAGGAACGGCCAATCCTCAATTGGCCATGGACATCTGCGACCATCTCGGCTGCGCGTTGACGCCCGCCCTGTGCGAGACGTTCAGCGACGGCGAGCTGCGGGTGGAAATCGGCGCAAGCGTGCGCGGACACGATGTGTTCGTGATTCAGCCCACCTGCGCCCCCACCAACAGAAATCTCATGCAGTTGTGCCTGATGCTCGACGCCTTGAAGCGCGCCAGCGCCGGTCGCATTACCGCCGTCATCCCTTACTACGGGTACGCCCGCCAGGACCGCAAGGTCAGCCCCCGCGCGCCTATCAGCGCCAAGATGGTGGCCGATTTTCTCAGCATGGCCGGGGCTCAGCGTATTGTGACCGTGGACCTGCACGCCGGGCAGATTCAGGGCTTTTTTAACTGTCCCGTGGACAATTTGTTCGCCAGCCCGGTGCTGCTTCAGTATGTGCGGCACCTGCGCGGCGATCTGGTCATGGTTTCGCCCGACGCGGGCGGGGTGGAACGCACCCGCGCCTTCGCCAAAAAAATGGACGCCGGTCTGGCCATCATCGACAAACGGCGCGACCGGCCCAACCAGGCCACGGCCATGAACGTCGTCGGCGATGTGGCGGGCAAGGTGGCCGTGCTGGTGGACGACATGATCGACACGGCGGGCACCATTTGCGCGGCGGCGGAGGTGCTGCTTCAGAACGGCGCTTCCGAAGTGCGCGCCTGCGCCACCCACGCGGTGTTGTCCGGTCCGGCCTGTCAGCGCCTCACCGATTCGCCCTTTACCGAAATCGTGGTCACCGACACCATTCCGCTGGGCGAGCACGAAGGGCTGTGCGACAAGCTGCGCGTGGCCTCGGTGGCCGGTATTCTGGCTAAAAGCATACGCAACATCCATGACGGTTCGTCCGTCAGCGCCCTGTTCGGATAGACCCGTCGGGCGTTCGGAACGCGATATATCGAGCCGCGCCCGCGCGACCCACGCGGCACATTACGCGGCACACCAAGGAGAATGACACCATGTCCGAAATGAAAACCCTCTCTGTGGAAAAGCGCTCCGGCTTCGGCAAGGGCCCCAACCGCCGCCTGCGTGCGGAAGCCTTGGTGCCCGGCGTGTATTATGCCGCCGACGGCGTCAACGTGCCCGTGCAGATGCCCGCTTTGCCCCTGAGCAAAATCTACGAACAGGTGGGACGCACCAACGTCTTCAACCTGGAAATCGATGACAACGGCGTCAAGACGACGCATCCCGTCTTCGTGTGGGACGCGCAGTATCACCCCGTGAAGGGCGTGTTCACCCATGTCGATTTCTACGGCGTGGATCTGGACAAGGAAATCAAGGTGGAAGTGCCGCTGGAATTCACGGGTGTTTCCAAGGGCGTCAAGCTGGGCGGCACCCTCGAAACCTACCGCGAAAGCGTCACCTTGTCCGCCAAGCCTCAGCTTATGCCCCGCAAGGTCAACGTGGATATCACGAACCTGGACTTGGGCCACTCCATCAAAGCTTCCGAACTCGCCCTGCCCGAAGGCGTGCATGTCGTGTTCAAATCGGACTTCACCGTGGTGGCCGTGGTGACCGAACAGGATACGGCCCCGGCCGACGCCGAGTCTTCCGCGGCGTAAGTCCGGCGCGCGTTTTCCCGGGCGGGCGCGGGATGTTTTGACGGTCCCTTGCTTGACCTGTCGGTATTTACGGGTAGAAAAGTTTATGCTTTTCTACCCTTTTCCGGTTTAAGTCGTCGTTTCCCCGGGGAAGACTCCGTCGAGCCGTACGCCGTTTTGCTGTGACATGTCTCGCATAGCCGCCCCCGGCCAGGCGTATCCGGTTTCCGGTCGGGTTGCATTTTCGGGGAGAATCATTCCGGCGGGAGGATGCCATGCCGATACGTCGCGCCATAGTGGCCGGTCAATTTTATCCTGCGGACCCGGATGAACTGCGGGCGGAAATCGCCGCTTGCGGTCGGGCCGCTCTCTCTTTTGGTTCGGAATCGACCGTCGGGGATGCGCCCGTTTCCGAACCGGGCCGTCGCTGGGCCTGGGATAGACCCCTGCTGACCCTGCTGCCCCATGCCGGGCACGTGTTCTGCGGTCCGGTCATCGCGGCTGCCCTGGCGGGCGCGCGGTTGCCCCGGCGGCTCGTGATTCTGGCCCCCAGCCATACCGGCCGGGGGCATCCGCTGGGGTTCTGGCCCGAGGGCGAGTGGGAGACTCCTCTGGGCAATATACCTGTGGATGCGGAATTGGGCTGTGAACTGACGGCGCTTGGGGGCGGTTTTGCTCCCGATACAGACCCTCATGTGCACGAGCACGATATTGAAGTATTGTTGCCTTTTCTGCTCGGCGCGCAACCCGACCTGACCATTCTTCCCATTGTGGTGGGCAGCCCCGAAGGCTTGTCCGAAGCCGCTCACGCTCTGGCTTCTCTGGTTGCGGCCCACGCGGACGAGCTTGCCTTCATCCTCAGTTCCGACATGCATCACTATGCAAGCGATGCGGAAAACCGGCGTCTGGATGCTTTGGCTCTGGACGCCTTTCTGCGCCTGGACCCCCGGCGTCTGCTGAACGTGGTGCAGGAAAACCGTATAGGCATGTGCGGCATTCTGCCCGCGCTCATGGGGCTTATGGCCTGCCGCGAACTGGGCGCGGCGCACGCCGGGTTGGCGGCCTACGACACGTCGGCCGCGGTTTCGGGCGACGCTTCGCGCGTGGTGGGCTATGCCGGGGCGCGGGTGTGGTAGGGCGGCAAGTTCGGGCGGTCGCCCCATAGAAAACGCCCGAGCGCGGACCGGCCCCGGCCTTGAGCCGGGCAAATAAGTTCCGACCGCCGAAAAACGCTGCTCCTCTGCGGTCTTAGCTTGTCAGTCTCACGCATTTTGTATAGCATGCCTTGTTTCGGACAGCCGGAACAAGGCTGTTGCCGGGCGGAGGCTCCGCCCGCCGGGTTTTCGGAACGCCATTTTATTCCACCTGTCGGGGGTACGTATGAATTTTCTCATTCTCATCGTCATCGCTTGTGCGGGGCTTGCCCTGGCGTACGCCTTCGCGGCCGCCAAACGCGTGCTGGCCGCCGGCACCGGCACCGACGAAATGCAGCGCATCGCCGGCGCCATTCAGGAAGGTGCTCAGGCATACCTGCAGCGTCAGTACCGCACCATCGCCATCGTGGGCGTGGTGGTGACCGTGCTGTTGCTTGTGACGCTGTCCTTCAAGGTGGCGCTGGGCTTCGTCATCGGTGCCTGCCTGTCCGGCGCGGCGGGCTTCATCGGGATGAACGTGTCGGTACGGGCCAACGTGCGCACGGCCGAAGCCGCTCGTCAGGGCATGACGCCCGCCTTGAACATCGCCTTCCAGTCCGGGGCCATTACCGGCCTTCTGGTGGTGGGGCTGGGGCTTCTGGGCGTGTCTCTGTACTACTCGCTGTTGCGCCTGTTCGGCGTGGACACCACGGAACTCATGCAGGCTCTGGTGGCCCTGTCCTTCGGGGCGTCGCTGATTTCCATCTTCGCCCGACTGGGCGGCGGCATCTTCACCAAGGGAGCCGACGTGGGCGCCGACCTGGTGGGCAAGGTCGAAGCGGGCATTCCCGAGGACGACCCCCGCAATCCCGCCGTCATCGCCGACAACGTGGGCGACAACGTGGGCGACTGCGCCGGTATGGCCGCCGACCTGTTTGAAACCTATGCCGTCACCATCGTGGGCACCATGCTGCTGGCCTCCATTTTCTTCGACGGCGCCCTGCAGACCAAGATGATGCTCTATCCCCTGCTGGTCAGCGCGGTGTGCATCCTGGGCTCCATCGGCGGCACGTTCTTCGTCAAACTGGGCGCCGACAACAAAATTATGCGCGCTCTGTACAAGGGGCTGGCCGCCACAGCCATATTCTCGGCCATTCTTATCGTGTTGGTGACACTGGGCTTCTTCGCGGCCGACGACGGCATGAAGGCCATGTACGGTTTCACCGGCGGCAATCTGTTGCTGTCCAGCCTCACCGGCCTGGTGGTTACCGGCCTGCTGGTATGGGTGACGGAATACTACACCTCCACGGCTTACCGTCCGGTGCGCAGCATTGCCAAGGCTTCCACCACGGGCCACGGCACCAACGTCATCCAGGGCTTGGCCGTATCCATGGAAGCCACGGCCCTGCCCGTGATCATCATTTGCGCCGGCATCTTGTTCGCTTACACTCAGGCCGGATTGTTCGGCATCGCTCTGGCCGCCACCACCATGCTGGCCCTGGCGGGCATGATTGTGGCTCTGGACGCTTACGGTCCCGTCACCGACAACGCGGGCGGCATTGCCGAAATGGCCGGCTTGCCCGAAGAAGTGCGTGACGTGACCGACGCCCTCGACGCCGTGGGCAACACCACCAAGGCCGTGACCAAGGGCTACGCCATCGGGTCCGCCGCTCTGGCCGCCCTGGTTCTGTTCGCCGCTTATGTCGAGGACCTGGGACGCTTCTTCCCCAATCTCGACGTACGCTTTGTCCTGCAGGACCCCTACGTGCTGGTGGGCTTGTTCGTCGGCGGTCTGTTGCCCTATCTGTTCGGGGCTATGGGCATGATGGCCGTGGGACGCGCCGGTTCCGCCGTGGTGGTGGAAGTGCGCCGCCAGTTCAAGGAAATTCCGGGCATCATGGAAGGCACCGGCAAGCCCGACTACAGCTCGGCCGTGGACATGCTGACCAAGTCCGCCATTCGTGAAATGATTGCGCCTTCGTTGTTGCCCGTGCTGGCGCCCATCGTGCTGTACTTCATCATCCTTGCCGTGGGTGGCCAGGGCGCGGCCTTTGCCTGCCTGGGCGCCATGCTCATGGGCACCATCGTCACCGGCATTTTCGTGGCCGTTTCCATGACCTCCGGCGGCGGAGCTTGGGACAACGCCAAGAAGTACATTGAAGACGGCAATTTCGGCGGCAAGGGTTCCGACGCGCATAAGGCCGCCGTTACCGGCGACACGGTCGGCGACCCCTACAAGGATACCGCCGGTCCCGCCGTCAACCCCATGATCAAGATCATCAACATCGTGGCGTTGCTTTTGCTTCAAGCGCTGGCCTAGAGCATTTTCATTTTGAAAATGCTCTAGGGTCGAGCGGAGCGAGACTTCGCCGCGACGTCGGAACAGCCGTGATAAGAGCCGCGGCCCTTTCCGAGCATGAAAAAAGCCCCCGTATGGGGGCTTTTTTCATGCTCGGCGTCTTCTTGTACGGAAGGTTTCGGGCGCAAATCAGCGGACAAAATTGGTCCATATCGGAGCTTCCGCCTCCGGATAAGGCACAACGCTCCGCGCGGCCTCGATGCATCGAAGCAGCCAGGCCATATTGCGGCCCAGCACACGCATGACCTGCATGCCTTCCAAATCCCGGCGAACCTCGTCAGGCGTATTGCCGTGCACTTCGTTCCAGTAGCGCGAGGATACCACGGGCATATTCGAAATGGTAAAGTATTTGGTCAGCCGATCCAGCGCGGCGCTGGACCCGGCGCGGCGACAACTGACCAGGGCTGCGGCAGGTTTATACGCGTAGCGGGCGTTTTTCATGTAGAACAAACGATCCAGAAAGGCGCACAACGCTCCGTTGGGGCCCGCGTAGTACACGGGCGAGCCTATCACCAGGCCGTCGGCCCGTGTCAGGCGGTCCACGGCTTCGTTTACCGGATCGTCGTCAAATACGCAGCGCCCGCTGTCCGCGCATTTTTTACAGGCGATACAGCCCTGCACGCCTTTGGTCCCGATGTGCAGAATATGGGTGGCTATGCCTTGGGCATTCAATTGGTCCGCCACTTCGGACAGGGCGGTGAAAGTGCAGCCGTTTTTATGCGGGCTGCCGTTGATGAGCAGAACATTCATGATGTCGCCTCCTTGAGGATAGAACGGTTTGCTGTTGAAAAAGGCAACCGCTTTGGCGGCCGCGGGAGCGGGCGCCCGTGCCGAATGACCCTGAAAACCACGTTTTTCAGGTAAAATGACGGCAGCGCCGCTTTTGAACGTGTCCAATTTCAAAAGCAAAATGCTCCAGGGACAGCCTCGCGGAACTTCGGCTTTTCAAAGTTTGCTCCGGAAGACGGACATGATTCCGCCAATATTATTCAAGGAAGAACGTCATTCAGCAATGCGGAATCCACGCGGTGCGCCAGCAGAATTTTACGGGCCAGCCCGCCCCGTCCCAGCGCATCGGCTTCGACCAGAGCACGACTCAGTATGGATATCCCTTCCGCCGCCGAGTAGGCGTCCAACAGGGCGCAACCGTATTCCAATTGGTTTCTCCAATCCGGCGCGGAGGCCTGGAGAGCGGCCAAAGCTTCAAGCCGAACCTCGGTCAGCGCCGCGCTTCGTGTTGTCAGTCGATGAAGGCGATACGCCCATTCCGGATCGTCTCCGGCGTATCGTCGGGCCATATAGAGAGCCTCAAGGGCTGTTTCCGGCGTCATAAGGTCGGCCTGATAGGCCAGACCGGGTTGAAATAAACGGCCTCGTGTCTGTAATTCGTCGGCCAGCGACAGACCGGCTTGATACAAAGAGCCGGGAACCTCCGGCCGGATCGGCCGGGCCGCGTGCAAACGAGTCCAGAAAGCTTGAAACAGGGGCAGATCCGCCCGCAGAAGGGCGTGACCCAGAGCCGCCAGCGTAAGCTCGTCCTCGCCGGGAACGGGAGCATGCGTCAGACGGGCGCGGATGAAACGTTCGGTATGCTGTCCCGGGTATCCTTCGGACAGGCAGCGCAGATGGAGAGCGGCGGCTTCGATGCCGTCGGCGCTGCCGAGGGTATGCAACAGAGGCCGGGGCGTAGGCAGATGGATATGACGCCCGCGCTGCGCCAGAGTCATGGGCAGTGCCGTCGCGTCCGCGCGGACCGGCGCTGCGGGCAGGTTTTCCAGCACGAAACGGGCCCGGTGTTCGGGCAAATGACGGGCGCGCGTCGCCTCCCAGGCGGCTCGACCTATTTTTTCCGCGATGTCCGGTCGGCGGCGGAGAAAGGCCGTTTTTTCCAGAAGCTCCAAACTTTGTTCGTAGATCAGGATTTCCCGATCGGGCGTATAAAGCCGGTTCTGGTCCTCTCCCACCGGCGTTGTGAGCACACAGGCTCCGGCCGAGGCCGATTCGGTCAGACGATAATTGACTTCAAAGGCAATGGATTCATTGGGGACCACACGGGAATCGGCATATAATTCCAGCATGGCGGCATGGTCCACCCCGGACCGGCAAGTCAGCCCCAATGGCCCCAAAAGTTTCAGAAATCGGGAACGGAGGGGG
>UQJT01000012.1 GCA_900541395.1 uncultured Desulfovibrio sp. | reverse complement strand
GGTATTTTCCGGCGCGGGGGATGGCGGCAAAAGGGGCGCCGGGGGCACTTCCAGGACGGGGCGACGCATGGTGCTCTGTCTGGTGGCGTCGCTTATGGCTCCGTCGTTGCGGTCGAGCTGGCGCATCATCATATCGGCCAGGCCTATGCCGCCCGAGGCAGCCATGCTCTTGCCCAGCTCCTGATCATACATGGACTGCCACATTTCCTCCTCTTTGCTGTGCATGAGGCCGTCTTTGGGCAGGGTGGCCCGCATCTGTTCCCACATTTTTTGCAGAAAGATGGCTTCAAAGCCTTCGCAGGCGTCGCGCAGTTTGGCCCGTTGCGCCTCGGGGTCGGCCGATTTGGACAGCGCTTCCATTTCGCGGCGTCGGGCCGCGATATCCTGTTGAGCGGCCGTGTTGACGGCCAGATTGGGATTGAAGGCGTATTCCATATCAAATGACCTCCAGGTCCGCGAACATCGCTCCGGACGCCTTGAGATTCTTCAGAATGGAAATGAGATCGCGCGGGGATGCGCCGATGGAGTTGAGGCCGTCCACCAGTTCCTGCAGGGTGGCTCCTTCCACGATGTTCAGATTGCGGTTTTCCTCGCGGGTGTTGATGTCGGTGACCGGACTGGCCACGGTTTGTCCCTGGCTGAAGGGGCCGGGTTGCGATACCTGGGTGCTCTCCTGCACGGTTACCTGGAGATTGCCGTGGGCCACGGCAACCCTCGCCACGCGCACGTCGCGGCCGATGACGATGGTGCCGGTCTTTTCGTCCACCACCACTTTGGCCCGCGTTTCAGGCGTCACTTCCAGGTTTTCCACCGAGGCCAGCAGAGGCACCAGATTGCCCTGATAGGGGCCGGGTACCTGGATGGTGATCGTGCTTATGTCCGGGGCGCTGGCATAGTTGCCGCCCAGGCTCTGGTTGAGGCGTTCCACCACCTGCTGGGTGGTGGAAAAATCCGCGATTTGCATATGCAGGGTCAGTTCGCTTTGGGTGTTGAACGAAAAGGGCACCTCGCGCTCCACCGTGGCCCCGCCCGGAATGCTGCCCACCGTGGTGGTGTTCTTCTGCGTGCGGGCCGCCGCCCCGTCGGCGGTGTAGCCGCCCAGGATAAGCGCGCCCTGGGCCAGGGCGTAAACCTTGCCGTCGATACCTTTGAGCGGGGTCTGGAGCAGCACTCCGCCCTGGAGACTGGTGGCGCTGCCTATGCTGGAAATGGTCACGTCGATGCTCGAGCCCGCTTTGGCCGACACGGGGAGATTGGCCGTGACCATTACCGACGCCACATTGCGCGCTTTGAGCTTGGACGGGTCCAGGGCCACGCCCATACGCTCCATCATGTTGGACAGCGCGTCGGAGGTGAAGGCGTCCCTGGAGTCCCCCGTTCCGCCCAGGCCGATGACCAGGCCGTATCCCACCAACTGGTTGTCGCGCACGCCCGAAAAGGAGGCGATATCTTTAATGCGCACGGCTTCAGCCGGGCGGGGAGCGGCCAGCCCCAGAACAACGGCCGCCACGGCCAGGGGGAGGACAAAGCGATGGAGAAAGGACGAAACCCGGGCCGGGCGAAGGGGACGCGTCATGATCATGACAGTCTGACTCCTAGTAAAAATCCATGCGATACCGCAGGGTTGTCATCTGAAAAGTGGAACAGTCCGGCCGGGCCGGAGGTTCCCGGGGCGGGATATGCGAACATTGTGCCAAGGGAGCGAGAGGCCTGTTTCGCGTCCGTAACAGGACGTTCTCCGTACATTGCCAAGGGGAGCGCGGACGTTTATTCTTTGCATTCCTTAAAAGTACGGGGACGAGGCGGCCGTCCGACGCGCGGGCGTTCGACGGATATCCCCCGGCCGGGGCGGGAACAGGTATGCGGAACGGGCGGCGGACGACGGAGCGGGGCGACGGAGCCGGGCGGGGCGGACGTTTCGCTTCGGTTGCGTTGCCGCTTGCCTTGTGGTTGGCGTTGGCGCCCGTCACGGCCCGTGCCGGGGACGAAAACGCTGCCGGAAGCGGCGCACAGGCCGCGGCTTCCGAAACGGCCGAAACCAGAGCCAAGCCCTTACGCCTGTTCGGGACCGTGGAGTTCCGAGGACCGCTCAAGGGCCTGCCCTCCTGGTTGCGCGTCATGGAGCGCAACAGGCAGCATCCCGTTTTCGAGCCCGGCAGCAGGCTCAACGCTTCCACTACCTGGGACGAGTTCAAGGCCCGGGCCGAAAAGCTGCCGCCCATGGAACAGCTCAAGATGGTCAACCGTTTTTGGAACCAGTGGCCTTATCGTCTGGACCCGGAGCTGTACGGCAAGCCGGACTACTGGGCCGCTCCCTATGAATTTTTAAAAAAATCGGGTGATTGTGAGGATTACAGTATCGTCAAGTACTATACGCTGCGCGCTTTGGGATGGCCTGCGGACAAGCTGCGCATCGTGGTGCTCATGGAAACCATCCGCAATGTGGCACACGCCGTGCTGGTGGCGTATCTGGACGACGACGCCTATGTGCTGGACAATTTGAGCGACAATGTGTTGTCGCATACCCGGTATAAAAGTTATGCCCCGCAGTTTTCCGTCAACGAAAACTATCGATGGGCCCATATCAAGCCGAAGAAGCCGTAAACGGCGGGGGTTCCCCGGCGTGTGAAGAATGGAGTGGCACATGATGCAAAAAACCGGAACACCGTGGTATGCGGGCAGATCGAAAAAATATGCGCTGCTGGCGGTCGTGACCGTATCGTTATGCGTGTTCATGGCGGCCTGGATGGTGTGTTCGATGGAGTACCGAAACCGCAAACAGGACGTGCTGACGGCTCAACAGGAGACTCTGGCCGCCTGGGTGTCCGGTACGGTGGACGCGGTGACGGTGTGGACCGACGCTCTGTATGGTCAGGCCCGGCGGGTGAGCGGCTCGGATCTGTATCGCCTGTTCGCCTCGGAGTTGGGGCAGATGGACGAGCGCACGACCGCGCTGATCAACGATGCCGACAGCGGCGTCACCCTGCCTGACGGCGCGGCGGCCCTGGCCGAGGAAGTTCCCCTTATCCGAAATTTGTTGCTGGACTTCATGACCTACAGCGGGCTGCTCGATGCCCGCATCGTCAGCCCCGCCGGGCAGACCATGCTGTCCGCTCTGTCCCGGCCCACGCCCGTCACCGAGGGCCAGCGCGACGCCGTGGAGCGCGCCGTGCGGGGCAAGGTCATGACCTTCGCCCCGGTGCGGGCTTCGACTTCGGGGCTGGTGCTGGACATGGCCGATCCCATAAGCGCGGTCATGGACGACGGCGACAAGCCCGTGGCCGCCCTGCTGCTTACCACTCCCGTCACCGGCCCTATCGCCCAGTTTCTGGCCCGCGATCTGCGTCAGGCCGACCTCAAGCCGTATCTGCTCCAGCGTAACGGCGACGTCTGGGAAGATTTGCGGGTACAGGCCGGCGTGCCCGCGCCTCTGGGCTCGGTCCTGGCCGCGTCGTTGAATCCTGGATCGGATGGAGGCATTCCCTTTGCCGTGCGTCCCTCCCTCAGCGGTACGGGCGAGGCGTATTCGTTGGGCGTCCGAGTGCCCGGCATGGACTGGTGGGTGCTGCTGGAAGTGTCCGCCGGAGCGGTGGATTCCGTCCTGCGTCACCAGGCCGGGCTTATCTATGGCGTCGGGGCGCTGATCAGCCTGGGGTTTGTCCTGGGGCTGGCTCTGCTCTGGTGGGTGTTGGTGGGACGTCAGCAGCGGATCGTCGCCGAACGCTTCCGGAACCTGTATCAGCTTATCGAGCGCCAGAAGCGCCTGCTGGACAGCGTAAACGTGTCGCTGGACGTGGGACTGTTCATGGCCGACGTTACCGGACAATTGCAGGTGGGAAACCGGGCCTTTGCCGAAATTGTGGGCCGCGAGGAGAGTGAACTGGCCGGAAGCAATCTGGCCTCTTTGCTCGACGGCGGAGCGACCGGCCGACTTCTCGACGGAATTCGTCGAGTGGCCGACGCCGACGAGGCGTCCACCTTTGAACTGACTCTGCCTCGGCCCGACGGCGAGCACCTGTATCGGGTGAGCCTGTTCCCCTTTGTGGACGACGTCGAGGATGGGGCCAAGGGGGCCGTGGGCATCGTGCAGGACATCACCGAATTTCGTCGCAACAGCGAAAAGCGTCGCCTGCAACAGAAGCACACCTTGGACGCCTTTGTACGAGCCGTTGAGGGCGTGGACCCCTATCTGTCGGGGCATTCGCGCAAAATGGCGACGCTCGGCGGTCTGGTGGCCGATCATATGGGGCTGGACGAGGCGGATCGCCGCACTATCGTTATGGCCGCCGAACTTTCCCAGGTGGGCAAACTGTTTGTGCCGCGCGAACTGTTGACCAAGACGGGCAAACTAAGCGAGGAGGAACAGGCGGAGATGGCCCGGGTGCCGGAACACGCCTACCGTGTATTGCGCGACATCGACTTTGAACTTCCCGTCCCCGCCGCCGTCCATGAAATGTACGAGCGTATGGACGGCACCGGTTATCCCCGGCATCTGGTCGGCGAGGCCATTTCGGTTCATGCCCGCGTGCTGGCCGTGGTCAACGCCTTTTGCGCCATGGTCGGCCCTCGTTCCTATCGGGCGGGCATGAGCGACGACGAGGCCCTGCGCATCCTGCGCGGCGACCCGAGTTTCGATCGAACTGTGGTGGACAGTCTGGCGGAGGTCCTGGCCGGTTCCGCCGGAGAAACGATACAGGAACAATAAGGGCAGCTTTGCCCCGCTTGCCCCGGAGCGTGGAACGCGCCGTTCGTCTCTGCCTGAAAGGCGCATCGCCGCGCGCGTGAAGGAGATGCTACGCCCCCAGGTAGGCCTGTTGCACGCTGGGATTGGCCAGCAAGCGTTCGGCCGTGTCTTCCATGACGATGCGGCCCATTTCCAGCACATAGCCCCGGGTGGCCAGTTTAAGGGCTGCCCGGGCGTTCTGTTCCACAATAAGGATGGTCACTCCGCTTTCGTTGACCTTGCGTACGGTTTCGAAAATGGCTTTGACCAGCAGAGGGGCCAGCCCCAGCGAGGGTTCGTCCAGCAGCAACAGGCTGGGCTGGGCCATGAGGGCGCGGGCAATGGCCAGCATCTGCTGTTCACCCCCGGACAGCGTGCCCGCCAGTTGTTCGCGGCGTTCGTACAGGCGGGGGAACAGTTCGAATATCCAGTCCCGGGTATGTTCCACGGTTGCCTGATCGCGTACGGTAAACGCGCCCAGGCCCAGATTTTCCAGCACGCTCAGCGCGCCGAAGATGCGACGGCCCTCGGGCGACTGGGTGAGGCCTCTGGTCACGATCTGATGGCTGGGCAGGCTGTGGATGGCTTCGCCGCGCAGACGTATGGCTCCGCCCATATAGGTGGCCAGACCGCTGATGGTCTGCAGGGTGGTGGTCTTGCCCGCGCCGTTGGCCCCCAAAATGCTGACGATTTCCCCCTCGTTCACATGCAGGCTCACCTCGTGCAGCACTTCCACCGCCCCGTACCCCGCCCGCAGCTTGTCCACTTCCAGAAACATGTGATTTCTCCTTCCTTGCGCCCTGTTCGCTCTTCCTCGAAAAACTGTGGCCTTATTCGAGGATGAGGCTGCCGATAAGGGCCGCGTGGCGGCACGCCATGCGCTATCGCAGAAACAGCCCGTGTTCCGCACGGTTCCGGACTGACGACAAAGCCCGCGTTGCTGTTCCGCAGGCTATAGGCAGGGGCGGCGAGCCTGTCTCGTCAGTCGTCTTGTCCCAGGTAAGCTTCAATAACCTTCGGATCGTTGCGTACCGCCTCGGGCGTGCCGTCGGCTATCTTCGCTCCGTATTCGAGCACCACCAGCTTTTCGCATACCTTCATAACCAGCCCCATGTCGTGTTCGATGAGCATGACGGTAATGCCCCGGCGGCGGATGGCTTCAATAAGGCGGATAAGCACTTCGGTTTCGGGTTGATTCATGCTGCCCGCCGGTTCGTCCAGGATGATCAGGGCCGGGTCCGAGGCCAATGCCCGGGCCATTTCCAGCAGGCGCTGGTTGCCGTAGGACAGGCTGCCGCCCTGTTCGTTCCAGAATTCGGCCAGGCCCACGAATTCCAGTTCGCGCATGGCCCGATCCACGGCGGCCTTTTCCTCGCGCCGCTGGCCCGGCGTGCGAAACATGGAGGACAAAAGCCCCGCCCGCATGCGGCAGTGGCGTCCTGCCAGCACGTTTTCCAGGGCGGGCAGAGTGGGGAACAGACGTATGGACTGGAAGGTTCGGGCCACGCCCAGGCTGACAATCTGGTGCGGCTTGCGTCCCACCAGGGAGATATCGCGGAACAGGATGCGGCCCGTATCGGGCGTATAATTACCGGTGATCAGGTTGAACACCGTGGTTTTGCCCGCGCCGTTGGGACCGATGATGCCCATAACGCCGCCTTCCTCCACGGTGAAGGATACGTCGTTCACGGCCACCAGGCCGCCGAAAGTTTTGGTGACGTTTTCCAGGCGGAGCAGGGTGTTCATGCGCCCTCCCCGACGTTTGGGGCGCTCGTCGTTTGCGCTCCCCGGTCCGGGCGTGTCGCGCCCTGCGGAAGCACGTCGTCGCCTGCGGCCCGTCGAGCCAGAAAGGCGCGCACGTCGTAGCGCCTGGGGCGGGGCGGCAGTATGCCCTGGGGCCGGATGATCATCATGATCATAAGGGCCAGGCCGAAAATGAGCATGCGCGCGCTGGCGAAGTCGCGGAAAAATTCCGGCAGGCCATAGACCAGGAAGGCCCCCAAAATTACCCCCGCCTGACTGCCCCCGCCCAGAATGACGGCCGCGAACAGCAGCACCGAATCCCAAAAAGTGAACGAACCCGGCGAAATAATGGTCATTTTGGCCGCGAAGAGGGTTCCCGTCATGCCCGCCCAGAAGGCGCCCAGCACAAAGGCAGCCAGCTTATAAGCCGCCACATTGACGCCGCAGCCCTCGGCGGCTACGTCGTCCTCCTTGATGCAGGACAGGGCGCGGCCGAAGCGCGACCGGTCGAGCCACGAAAAAAGCAACACGGTGACCCCCACCGCGCCCCAGATGAGATAATAAAACTGGATGCCTTTCTTGATTTTTATTCCGAACAGTTCGGGTCGGGAAATGCCGAAAATGCCGTTGGCTCCGCCGGTCAGGCCCCATACGTCGTTGGTCAGGGCGATGCGCACGATTTCCACAATGCCGATGGTCACCACCAACAGGTAGTCGCCGCGCAGGTGAATGATGGGCCGGGCCACCACCAGGGCGAACAGACCCGCCGCCGCTCCGGCCACAGGGATGAGCCACAGCACGGGGATGCCGAACCGGGTGTTGAGGATGGCCGTGACATAAGCTCCCACGGCGTAAAAGGCCGCGTGCCCCATGTTGAAGATGCCCGCCTGGCCCAGGATGACGTTGAGCGATAGCGAAAGCAGCGTGCCCAGACCGATGCTGACAAATACGTCGATCCAGTAGGGGTTGAGCCCCTGGGGCAAGAAGCCCATGACCAGCGCCAGAATCAGCAGGGCCGGAATGCGGGCGCGATCGGGAATGGAGGGAAAAAGAAAGCGCGTCATAATTTGTCGGCCACCCGTTCGCCGAGAATGCCCGTGGGACGAATGATGAGGATGAGAATAAGCACCAGGAAGGACAGGGCGTCCTTCCAGGCTATGGTCAGGTAGGCTGCACCCAGGGTTTCGATGAGTCCCAGCAGCATGCCGCCGAGCATGGCGCCGGGGATGTTGCCGATGCCGCCCAGGATGGCGGCGGTAAAAGCCTTAAGTCCGTAAGAAAAGCCCATGTTGAAATCAATCTGACCGTAGGCCAGCCCCACCATGACCCCGGCCACGCCGCCCAGGCCTGGCCCGATCAGAAACACCAGGGCGATGATGCGGTCCACGTTGATGCCCATCAGGCGGGCCGCGCCCTGGTCTATGGCCGCCGCCCGGATGGCCGTGCCCGTGCGGGTACGGTTGATGAACCAATACAGGGCCAGCATAAGCAGCACCGAGGCCGCGATAAGGATAATGCGGATGGCCGGGATGCCCATGCCGAACAGATGCAGGATGGCCGAGGGGCGCATGGCCTCGGGGTATACCCGGTACTGCGCTCCCCAGATCAACATCACCGCGTTCTGGAAGAAAATGGAGGCCCCCAGGGCCGACACCACGGCGGACAGGCGGTTGGCCTTGCGCAGGGGGCGGTAGGCCGCCCGCTCCAGCACCCAGCCCAGAAGCGCCACCAGGCCCATGACCATAAGCGCCACCAGCGGGATGGCGATCCACGGCGGCACCTTGCCCGCCAACCCCAGGCTGACGAACAGGGTCATGCCCAGGTAGGCCCCGATGGTGAACAGATCGCCGTGGGCGAAGTTGATGAGCTTGAGCACCCCGTACACCATGGTGTACCCGAGCGCCACCAGCGCATAGATGCCGCCTATGGCCAAGCCGTTGATCAACTGTTGCAGAAACTGTTCCATGTTTTTTCCTGGAGCAAGCATTCCCCGTGGGGGGGGCGGCTTCTTCACCTCCCTTCGACAGGGCAGTGATTCCTCCGCGTCCGTAGGGGCGAGCCCCATGCGATGCAAGGGGGGCCCTCATAAAGGGGCCGGGGAACATCGTGTTCCCCGGCGGGGTGCGGGGCGGGCCCCGATGAAGCATAAGCCGGACTTATTCTTTGACCTTGAATTCGCCCTCGGCGGTGACCTGGTAGAGCTGGTACAGATCGCCCACGCGGTCGCCCTTGGCGTTGAAGGAGAAGGTGCCGGTAATGCCGGTGTAGTCCTTGAGCCCGGTTTTCAGGTATTCGGCCATGGCGTCGGAACTGCCGTCCGTGTGGCGCAACGCTTCAACCAGCACGTTGAAGGCGTCGCCCGCCAAAAGAGCCCACACGGAGTTGGGCAGGGTTTCATACGCCTTGGTATAGGCCGCCATGAAGGCCTTGCCCTGTTCGGTGGTGAGGTCCGCGGGAACGGGAGGGCTGAAAAACAGGAATCCTTCGCAGGAAGAAAGCCCGGCAATTTTGACAAGATCCGCATTATTGACGGAATCGCCGCCCATCATGGGCACATCCCAGCCCATTTCCTTTTTCTGACGAAGCAGCAGTCCCGCTTCGGGGTAATAGCCGGGGTAAAAGAACAGATCGGGGTCGGCGGAGCGCAATTTGGTCAGGATGGCGGAATAGTCGCGCTCTTTGGGAGTCAGGGCGTCGAAGAACACGATTTCCACCCCTTCTTTTTCCAGCCCCGCGCGGGTTTCTTCGGCCAATCCTTTGGAATAGGAAGAATTGTCGTGCACGATCGCGATTTTTTTATACCCCAGATCTTTAATATACTGCGCGGCCACCTTGCCCTGCTCGTCGTCGCGGGGGCTGGTGCGGAAGAAATATTCCAGACCTTTTTCCGTCAGGCGGACGCTTGTGGCCCCCGTGGCGATATGCAGGATTTCGGATTCGTCCAAAATATTCTGAGCCGCTTCGGTCACAGCGGAACCGTAGGTGCCGATCACCGCCGATACTCCGGCGATGGCCAGCTTCTGCGCGGCCAGCGCCGCCGTGCGCGGGTCGCCGCCGTCGTCTTCCACCACCAGTTCCAGGGTGTTGCCCTTGATGCCTCCGGCCTTGTTCACTTCGTCCACCAGCAGCGACACCACGTGCTGCATGTCCTGGCCCTCGCTGGCCCAACCCCCGGTCAGGGGACACATCAAGCCGATGCGCAACGTGCCGGCCATGGCCGAAACCGGCAGCAGGCCGATTAACGCGGCAAGAACAACCAAGCGGATTTTTTTCATATTGCGGTCCTGAAGCAAAAGGTGGAACGCGACCGCGCCGGGCCGCGCCAAGCAAAAAACAGACTTTATCTTTTTTTCATAAAAAATAAAAGGATGCAAGGAGGCCTTCCTGTCGGGCCAGGGCGGCAGGCCCATCGTCTTCTGTCCTGACGACGTTGCAACAGCGCCGAGCCGTACGCGCCCCTTGAAGCCGAAGCCGCACGGCGCGGCTATTGGCGGACTTCGATATCGTGCGCCTGGATATTTGTTGCTTTTTGACGCTCCGGCGCTGCCCGTCGGGGAAAGGCGGTTTCTGTTTCATTCATGCCGGGCAGGCCTCGGCGCGACTTCGCTCGATGCAGGCGAAGGCGTTGTGGCAATGGATGGACTCAAAACTTTCCACTTCTACCCGGAACCAGACGACGTGAGGGTGTTCGCCCAGGCGTGCGGCCACGTTGCGTACCACATCCTCCACAAAATAGGCATTGTCATAGGCCTGTTCGGTGACGGCCTTTTCGTCCCGGCGTTTGAGCAACGAATAGACGGGGGCGGAGGCGGATTCCTCGGCCAGGTCGATAAATTCCTCCATCCACTCGAATTTGGTCATGCGCACGGCCATACGCACAAGAGCGCGCTGCCCGTGGGCCCCGGCCCGGCTGATGGCCTTGGAACAGGGACATACCGTAGTCACCGGCACGTCCATTTCCAACAGAAAGACCAGTCGATCTCCATCCAACTCGCCGGTGAAACGGCAGTCGTAGCCCACAGGCGCGGGGCTGCCCGTGATCGGCGCGGCCTTGGTCCGGAAATAGGGGAAGCGAAAGGTAATAAAAGCCTTTCGGGCGTGCAGGCGATCGCGCACGTCTTCGAGCAGGCGTTTCATGGAGGGATAATCCAGCTCCTCCCGGCTATGCTCGCGCCAATGTTCCAGCGCCTCCACAAAGCGGCTCATGTGCGTGCCTTTGAAGGCGGCGGGCAGGTCCACGCCCATGTCCACCGTAGCCACGGTATGCTGGCGGCCCCGGTCGCGGTCGCGCACCACCAGGGGCAGGCGGAAGGAAGTAATGCCCACCCGGTCGATATCCACCGGCAGGTCGGCAGGTCGGCTCTGCACGTCCTGAAGGGGACGCTCGTCCGTAGGGAAAGCGGGGATCATGCGGGCGCTCCGTGGTGATGGTGATGATCGCGGGAGGCTTCGTCACGCTGAATAGGGGTCAGGGACAGGGAGCCCTGCAACACGCCGCGCGCCGAACGCAGGCGGTCGGCCAGTTCGCGCACCTGGGTTCCGGTGCCGCGCAGGGTCATGACTTCCAGACAGTGGTGAAGATCAAGGTGAACATGCAGGGTGGCCAGCACGGCATCGTGGGCCTCGTGCTGCATGGCCGTCAGGCGACGGGGAAGATCGCTTTCCATATGATCGTAGACCAGTGTCAGCACGCCCGCCACGCCCCCATCGGGATCGGCGGTGAGATCGTCGGCCAGTTCGCGCCGTATGCAGTGACGCAGGGCTTCGGAGCGATTGGCGTAGCCGCGGCGGCGGCTGAGTTCGTCAAAGGCGGTCAACAGGTCCTGTTCCAGGGAAACGCCGAAGCGTACCAGTTCGCTCATGGTTACCTCATCGGCGCGGCGCGCCGGACGTTCGCGGACGAAACAACGTGTTTCCGGCGCTTGTGAAGAAACGCCGGGCGCGGTAAAGATCGACGGAACGATACATCAGCCCGGCCCGGCCCTCAAGGGGCGGATGCCGGTTTGCCGTCCGACCCCGGGGCGCGCCCCGTCCACATTCCAACTGCCGGAGTTCGCCATGCCCGCCGCCCTGTCGTTGCGTCCTCGTCCCTGTCGCGCCGGGGACATACTGCCTCTTGCCCCCGCCGCCGCGCTTTTTCCCGCCCATGTGGAGGAAGGTCCTCGCCCCCGTCTGGCCGTGGGGACTCTGCTCGGAGAAGAAGGGCCCTGTTTTCGGGTTGTCGGCCGCGCGTTTTTTCCCGGCCTGGAGCGGCCTTGTCCCCTGCTGCGGGCCCTGACGGACCGGCTTCCGGACGGGGACGGCCCGGCCGAAGCCCGCACCCTGTCCGTCTCCCGTTCGGGATACGCCGTCGCCGTGGTCACTCTGTCCGACAAGGGGTACGCGGGACAGCGCGAAGACCGGAGCGGCCCGGCTTTGCAGGAGGCTTTGCGCGCCGCTCTGCCGCTGTGCCACGAACAGCGCTTCCTGCTGCCCGATGAACCGGCCGCCCTGCGGGCCCTGGTGTTGGAACTGGCCGCGGGCCAGGGATACGATTTGATCGTGAGCACCGGAGGCACCGGCCTGGCCCCCCGCGATCTTACGCCGGAGGCTCTGTTGCCCGTGCTCGATCGGCGCGTGCCCGGCTTTGAACAGGCCATGATGCAGGCCAGTTTGGCCAAGACTCCGCACGCTGCCCTGTCCCGCGCCCTGGCCGGGACCGTGGGGGCCTGTCTGGTGCTCGCCCTGCCCGGCAGCGTGCGGGCCGCCGCCGAAAATCTGGCCGCCGCTCTTCCCGCCCTGCCGCATGCGCTGGAAAAATTGGCCGGAGATCCTGTTGATTGCGGGGGCTAGACCGTTCGTTCCACCTCGGCCGGAAAGAGCTGCCGTCGTCCGGCCTCGCCGTCGGCCGCGTTGCCCGGGTGACGCCAGTCGTATCGCTGTACGCCGACGCCTTTTAGAGCGGATTCGCTTTGACTTTTTACAAAGTCAAAGCTGAAAGACACACTCGCTTCGGCATGTAACAGCGCAAATAAATTACGTTTATGCCTTCGCGGCGGCCGCCTGCTCGCGCAGTCGGCAGAGCATTTTCAATGGGAAAATGCTCTAACGCGGCACGGATGATTTGGTGCCGGATGATATTGCCCATCAGATATTTCAGGGCGAACTCGGGCGCGTCAGATGCGGATACTGTCGCGGATGTCTTCCAGCCGGTTGCGGGCGAACAGCATGTACGAAATGATGAGTTCGCCGGAATTGAAGGCCGAGGTGATGTACAGCGGATTGTACTCGGCGATGAGATCCAGATAGCGCAGGGCCTCTTCCATATTGGCCGCGTTGTTTTTGGTCGCAATTTCCGGGTACAGCTCATACAGAGCCTTGATGTAGTCGCGTACCACCAGCATAACGCCCTGGGCCTCATAGATGCGATTGTCCAGGGTGTAGAAGGGCAGGTCCTGGCTGTTTTGGAGCAGGCCCAGGGCGTAGCCGAACACGGTTTCGCCCAACACAAGATTGAAGGCCGAATAGATGTCGTCGGTACGGCAGTTGTAGACGGCTTTGCCTTCATCCAGTTCGAGCTTGTACTGATCCACCAGTTTGAGGGCTTTTTCGTAGGAGCCTTCCGCCGAAGGGAAGAACAGAATCCCCCAACGCTTGGGACTGATGGCGAAGTAGTTGAGGCGGGCGTTGTACAGGCTGTCGTTTTCGCGATCGTTGTTGCCCAGCTTGGCGATGACCGTGGAATAATGGTCCAGCAGCATCTTGGTGGCCACGTAGGTGCCGAACTGACGATACGCCCGGTTGTCCAGCACGTATTTGTTGAACAGAAGATCGTTGGCGGTCCATCCGAAGGTGGAATTCAGCTCGTAGCGCATACGGGCGGTGAGAGCGTCGATAAGCTCCTTGCCTTTTTCGTGATCGCTCATGCCCTCGGTCACCGTGACCTGGTAGGCCTGGGGGAAGCTGACAGGATCGATAAGCGAATAGACCTTCTGCGCGCCCCATACGACGAACAGGATGGCGCAGAACAGGATAATCTGTATGGACAGCGTCTTGCCCACGATGACAAGATGGTGTTTATCGGGTTTGAACATGTTTTCCTCCATGGAAAAAGACGGAGGTTATGATAGCCTGGAAGCAGGCGTCTTCACAAGACATATTTCAGGGACGACCGGGCGTCCCGGATAGTGCTCCGGATGCGGACCTGCCCTCGGACGAACGAGGCAGGGGCAACGTCAGAACAACGGGACCGCCCTCCGGCCGGAGTACCAGCAGGCGCAGATCGTCATGTCGAGTCAGAGCCGACACGGCTGCCCGGTGCACGTCGCGGGCTGTGCGAACGGGCGTCCCGTCTGCCTCAAGCAGGTGGTCCCCGGGGCGTAACCCCGCTCGTGCAGCCGTGCTGTCCGGGGTCACGGCGTCCACCGCGATTCCCTCCGCGTCGGCTTCCGGGCGGAGGGTGAAGCCCAGACGTGCGCGCGGCGGCGCGGGCGGGCAGAACAGAAAGAGCCGGTCTCGAATATCGGTCCGCGTTGGGGCCTTGAGGGCCTGTTCGGGCAATAAACCCGAGCGCGCTTCGGTTTCACTGATGTTGTCCGGAACGGGGGTGATGGTGAGTACTGTGGCTGCGGGGTCATAATGGCGGATGGCCCGGGGAATGCCCCAGTTCGGGCTGGCGTGCCCCCATCCGGCCAAGAGAAATACCGGGCGTTCGAGCTCGGCGCGCAGACGAGCCGCGGTCAGGCCCATGCCGTTATCCCACAAGCGCATGACCAATTCAAAATGATTACCCCGGTCGAAAGCGGCATCCGGCGTGAAGGCGTCCGGCTTTGTCGTCTGAAACTCGGCATGAACGGCTTTGTAGGGGGCCAGGGCCTCAAGCTGCTCCGGCGGCATGGGCGGCATATCTGTGGGCAGCAGGTGCCGATCTTCCTGGGCCACGGCTTCCAACCCGCCGCGCATGACGGCCTGGACCACTCGTCGGGGCAGATTGAGCCCGCGCACGGGCAGGGCCGCGTCCGTCGCTCCGGCGTCGGCCGCAAGGAACACAGACTGATACAGGTCGAAGGGATAGCCCCAGGACTCGATCCACAGAGAATTCCACGGCGCGTTGTGCGCCAGGTCCGCGCGTGAACGGGGATCGGCGTCCAGTACGGCCAGCGCGTCGTTTGCCTCGGCAGGCAGCATTTCCAGGGCCAGGACGGGGGCGGCCGCGGACGGATCGGCGTGGGCCGCCCCGCGCGCGGCGTCTCGCCAGGCGGCGCGGGCCTCGGCCAGCAGGGCGGCCTGGGCCTGATGATGGCAGCGGTTGGTGTGTTCCTCGGCGGCCAGAATATAGTTGTAGGAGGGGACCAGCGCGCGGAATTCGGCGGCCGATACCCGACTGCCGTCGGGCCGGAGCAGGATGGGGAAGGGCGTCGCATCCGCGCCGTCGGCGGGGAGAGACGGGCGACTGTGGAGGCAGCCGGAAAGCGTCAGGGTGACGGCCATGACGGCCAGGGGAACGCAACAGCGGAGCATGGCACACCTCCCGATTCATGAGTCGCCGGAGGCACGCGCGTCAGCGCGTCTGGAGCGACGCCCCCGCCGGCAGGGCCCCGGCCCGGTTTTGACGGCAATCGCTAGAAGTCATTTCATAATTCCCATGAAATGACTTCTAACGCCGGACGCGAGTCCGGCGCGGCGCGAAAAGCGCCGTGAATGAGCCAAAGACCGCGTTTTTGGGCGAATGATTTTCATAATTCAGCCCTCAGGCTGACTTATGAAATGAGTTCCGGTTATAACAGTCTATTGAAAAAGGGCGGGAAACTTTTTTCATAGCTCCCCGCCCCCTTTGTCGAGAGGCGTTATCAGTCCCACTCGCGCTTGTCTTCGATGGGCTTGATTTGAGGAGGCAGCGAGCCGGGCACCAGGATGCGCAGTTCGGGCCGCAGCTTGATGCGTTCGCGGAAGAGGTGGAGCAACTCTTCCTCGCGCTTGAAGTTGCTGGCCTCGATGTACAGGACCATTTCGTCCACGCCGCCGGGGTTGGTGACTTCGATCTGCCAGCGCTTGATTTCCTCGAAGCGGGCCATGACCTGTTCCACCTGATGAGGGTAGACGAACATGCCTTTGATCCGGGCGGTGGTGTCCACGCGGCCCACAATGCTGCCCAAACGGGGGCTGGTGCGGCCGCAGGCGCAGGGGGCGCGGTCGATGTACGACAGGTCGCCGGTGGCCAGGCGAATCAGAGGATAGGTCTTGTTGAACGCCGTCACCACCACTTCGCCCACTTCGCCGTCCTTGAGCGGGATGCCGGTGTCGGGGTGGCAGATTTCCACGTAACAACGGTTGGAGATATGCAATCCGTTCTTGTGGAAGCACTCGTAGCCGATACAGCCCACGTCCGCCGTGCCGTAGCCCTGGCGCATGATGATATCGTACTTCTTTTCCATCTGGTTGCGGATTTTTTCCGACAGGCGTTCGCTGGTGACGAAGGCCACTTCAAGGAACAAATCCTTACGCAGATTAAGGCCTTTTTCCTCGGCCTTCTGAGCCAGGTGCATGAGGAAGCTGGGCGTGCCCACATAGCCCGACACGCGCAGCTTCTGCATAATATCGAGCTGCGTGGTGGCGTCGGATTGTCCGGCCGGGATGGTGGCGCAGCCGAGATTGCGCAGGGGCTCTTCAAACATCAGGCCCGCCGGGGCCAGATGGTAGTTGAAGGTCACCTGCACGGCGTCGCCGGGCCGGAAGCCCACGGAATAAAAGGCCTCGGTATAGCCCCAGTAGTCGTCGTTGCGATCCTCGGGGTCAAAAATGGGTCCGGGCGACAGAAACACGCGGCGCAGTTCGCCTATGTCCTTGGTCAGCAGCCCGCCCAGACGGGGCCCCATGGTCTGGAGGAAGATGAGTTCCTTTTTTTTGAGAATGGGGATGTGCTTGATATCGGTCAGCGATTTGAATTTTTCGACGTTGAACTGGGCGCGATCAAAGCGCTTTTTCACGTCCTCGGAATAGCGGTAGGCATACGACAACAAATCCTTGAGCTGGATCAGGTTGTATTGTCGGCGTTCGCTTTCACCCAGCACTTCGCGGCGGCTGTATATGCCTTCCGTGCGGTCTTTGCGGGTCATGAAGGGGCTCCCGTGGCATAAGCGGTATGAAAGAAAATCAAATTTATATCCAAGGATGATCAATTTAGCAAGGATTATTTTTAAAAATAAGTAAATTCGGTATATTATGAGATTAATAAGCCGGGTGAATCCGTTGGAGGCACGGCGGATACGGCCCTTTTCCGGACGAACGACAGCCTTTCCGGCGCGACCGCGCGACCGGACGGGAATGCGCGGAGCGTTGGACAAGCGACGACGGCCGGGCTATACAGGCAAAAGCCGTGGCGCCGCCGCGTGCAGGGCCGCTTCGGCGAGACGAGCCCGATTCGCAACTTCCGGGCGTTTTTTTTTCGAAAAAACGCTCCCAGCCCGCAAGGTTTTCCTATGATGCCCAAAGTCCTTCTTCTGGGACGCCCCAACGTGGGCAAGTCCACTCTGTTCAACCGTCTGATCCGCAGCAAGCGCGCCATCACCCACGACCGGCCCGGCGTCACGCGGGACCGTATGGAGGGCGTGGTGGGCTCCCGATCCGAACGGCCTTTCACCCTGGTGGACACGGGCGGGGTCACTCTGGACGGACACCATGCCGTGGCCGAGGGGCCGGAGGGGATACGCGGTTTCGAGGCCGCCATCCTGCGCCAGGCCGAAACCGCCCTGGCCGAGGCCGATGTGGTATGCCTGGTGGTGGACGCCCGGGACGGACTGACCCCTTTTGATGAGCATCTGGCCGCGCATCTGCGCCGCTTCGGCAAGCCCGTGCTGCTGGTGGTCAACAAGGTGGACGGAGCGGAGCGCGAAGATGAGCTGACGGCTGAATTTCACGGTCTGGGCTTTCCTCTGCTGGCGGTGTCGGCCGAACATGGGCACAATATCCGGGCATTGGAAGACGAAATGCGCGATCGCCTGCCTTCGGAACCGGACGAACCCGAAAACGAAGGCGGTATGGAGGCGCTGGAAGCCGGTTTCCGGCCTGAGCAGGGCATGGGCAAAAGCGAAAACTCCTCCGCTCTTGCCGACAAGGCCCGTCGTCCCCGCCCGGCCGGTCCGCTCAAGCTCTGCCTGTTGGGGCGTCCCAATGCGGGCAAGTCGTCCCTGGTCAACGCCTTTCTGGGGGAGGAACGCATGATTGTCAGCGACGTGGCGGGCACCACGCGGGACAGCGTCGACATCCCGGTCAGGCGCAAGGGACGGGACTATATTTTTGTGGATACCGCCGGAGTGCGTCGCCGCTCGCGCATTACGGATACGGTCGAGCGTTTTTCGGTCAATTCGTCTCTGAAAAGCACCACCAAAGCCCACGTCACTCTGCTGGCCCTGGACGCCGCTGAACCGTTGACCGCCCAGGACAAGCGCCTGGTGGAACTGCTCGACGAACGCAAAACGCCGTTTATGGTGGTGTTGACCAAGATCGATCTGGTGCCCGCGGGCAGGCGGGCGGCGCTCAAGCGGCGTTTCGCCGAAGAATTGTCCTTTTGCTCCCATGTGCCGATGTTGACCGCCTCGGCCCGCACCGGCGAGGGCTTGCAGGCTCTTTTGAATATGGCCGACCGTATCCGTTCGGAATGTTCCGTGCGGGTGGGCACGGGCCAGCTCAACCGGGCTATGGAGGAGGCTCTGGCTCGACATCAGGCCCCGGTTGTGCGCCGGGTGCGGCCCAAGTTTTTCTATCTGACCCAGGCTGAAAGCGAGCCTCCCACCTTTGTCTTTTTCGTCAACGATGCCGATCGCGTGGCCGAATCCTACGTCCGTTATCTGGAAAAGTCGCTGCGCCGTATCTTTGGCATCGAGCACGCGCCCATGCGGGTTCACCTGCGTTCCTCCCACGGCAAAAAAGGCGATGTCAAAAAAGGAGGGCGGGCGCGGAACGACGAAAACGCCGAATCCGTATCCGATTAGAACATCGCTTCCGCCGCGCGGGAACTCATGGACAGAAAACTTCGTCCTTGGCTATGCTGGCCCGGAACCAGCGCGCAAAAACTTCGCGCGTCAATCCATTCATTCGGGAGCATTCGCCATGAGCACACTCGTCGTCGTCGCCTATTCGACGCAATACAAGGCCGAGGAAGTACGTCTTCAATTGCTGAAGATGCAGAAGGAATATCTGGTCGATCTGGAAGACGCGGCCATCGCGGTCAAGCAACAGGACGGCAAGGTCAAACTGCACCAATTATACAGCTTGACCGGAGCCGGGGCCGTGTCCGGCGGCTTCTGGGGGCTGCTCATCGGTCTCATCTTTCTTAATCCCCTGCTCGGGGTGGCGGTGGGCGCCGGGGCCGGGGCCGTGTCCGGCGCGTTGAGCGACGTTGGCATCAACGATAAATTCATGAAAGACTTGGCCGAGCAGATGCAGCCCGGCCATTCCGTGCTGTTCGTCCTGTTCCGCAGCATCACTCTGGACAAGGCGTTGGAGGAACTGCGCGGCACCGGCGGCACCGTCATCCAGACCTCGTTGTCCCATGAGGATGAAGCCCGTCTGCGCGCCGCGCTCAAAGGGCAGGACGTGCCGGGCGTGGCCGGGATGAATGCCGGGGAAGTTTCCGACCCCCGGCGGACTACGGAACGGGCCACGGCCGAGGGCACGGTGGCTGCCGCCGATCAGGCCGACGCCGAGCAGTTTGTCACCGATCCCCACGCCTCGCCCGAGGAAACCCGGCGCGAAATCGAAGCGGCCAAAGAGCAGGGGGCGCGCATGGCTTCGCAGCCCTATGATGCCCCGGCCGACCGTCCGTTGGAGGATCAGTTGCCCCAACAGAAAGCCTGAAAATCCGACAAAAAAATTTCGCTCCGCCCGCTCGCGAATTCTATCGCGGATAGGCGGAGCGAGCATTTTAAGCCGCATGGAAGGAAAGGGAACGGAACCGGGGAGTGATATTCCGGCTTTCGCGTTGCGCGCCCGAGACGGTTGCCGGATGCCGCCGGTTCTTCCGGGGAAAAGGCGCGTCGGCGGAGCGGGTTATTGCTTTTGCGCGGCGACCCAGGCCAGGGCTTCGGGCAGGTCCAAAGTGCCCTCATACAAGGCCCGGCCCGAAATGGCGCCTTCCAGGCCGGCGGACAGGCTGAGGGGATAGAGAGCCTTGATGTCGGCCAAAGTGGACACGCCCCCGGCGGCGATGACAGGGATGGGGCTGGTTTCGGCCAGACGGGTCAGGGCGGGAAGGTTGACTCCGCTTTGCATGCCGTCGCGGGCGATATCGGTATAAACCACGAAGGCCGCGCCCGCCTTGGCCAGGCGGGGCAGCGCCTCATCCACGGAAAGCCCTGTGTCCTCCACCCATCCTCGGGTTTTGAGACGGCCGTCGTCCGCATCCAGCGAGACGCCGAGGCGGCCGGGGAACAGACCGCACAGCCTGGCGAATTCGTCGGGGTTTTCCAACGCCAGGGTACCGATGATCAGTCTGCGTACTCCCACGTCCAGCCAGCGGCGCACGGCGGCTTCGTCGCGTACGCCGCCGCCCAGTTGCACCGGGATTTCCAGCGCGCGGCAGATGGCGCGTACCGTGGCCGTATTGACGCCCTGACCTTGAAAGGCTCCGTCCAGGTCCACCAGATGCAGCCACTTTGCGCCCTGGTTCTGCCAGCGCAAGGCGGTGGCTACGGGGTCTTCGGAAAACACGGTGGTGTCGTCGGCTCTGCCCTGGCGCAGCCGCACGGCTTTACCGCCCTGCAGATCCACGGCGGGGAAGATAATCATAGCCCCAGCTCCTTGATGGCCTTGTCCATGCTTTCGGCGGCCAACTCCTCGGCGGTGACCCATTTGCCTTTACGCTGGAAGAAGGCCTTGGCGCCCAAGAGATTGCTGGCCAAGGACTGCTGTTGCACCGCGTAGTGCGAACGCTGGAGCAACGTGCCGTCGCCGCGCGCGTCCACAAGGAAGTAGTCGATGACCACGGCCGCCGGGGTGAGCACTCCGGCCGTGCCGCCCACGCGTTCCCGCCAGTCGAGCACCTGAGGCACAAGCAGCACATCCACGTCGGCCGCCCGGGCGCGTTGCACCCAGGTGGCCAGAGCGCTGCGGCGGCCTTGCTCGTCCTGGAGCAAAGGGCCTTCCACGGCGTTGTGCTGCAAAAAAGCGTACCGGCGACCGGTAGCGTTCAGTTTGGCGGCCAGGGCGTCGTCGAGTTCCGGCAGCGCTTCGGCCGGAATGCGGCCCTGAGGGTCGGGCACGAAGCCGGCCAGCAACTCGGTGGCCTGGATGGGTTGAGTAAAGGGAGCGACGCCTACGGTGAGATCGGGCAGAGGCAGCGGAGGCGCTTCGACCCGGGACTGGCAGGCGCTGAGCAGGAAAAGGCCGCACAGGGCTATGAGCAGAGAACGCAGGGCAGGGATTCGCATCAGTCCAGACTTCCTTTGGTGCTGGGCACATGGGCGCGGGTTCGGCGCGTCGCCTGAGCCAGGGCCAACCCCAGTCCCTTGGCGACGGATTCCAGCAAGTGGTGCCCGTTCTTGCCGTACTGGAAACAGATATGCACGTTGCACCGGGCTGAGGAGGCCAGAGCCTTGTAATACTCACGCCACAGGTCTTTTTCCTCGCCCGCCAGAACGGGGGGCAGCAGTTCGTCGCCCCGCCATTCCAGCCAAGGGCGGCCGGACAGGTCCACGGTCACGTCGGCCAGAGCTTCGTCCATGGGCACCCGGGCCCATCCCACCCGGGCCAATCCGCGGCGGTCGCCCAGAGCGTCGAACAGGGCGCGGCCCAGGGTCAGCCCCACGTCTTCGGCCGTGTGGTGGGCGTCGATGTCGAGATCGCCCCGGCAGGTCAACGTCAGGTCGAAATCAGCCCAGAAGGCGGTGAGGGTGAGCATATGGTCGAGCAGGCCGAAGCCCGTGTCCACCGAGACCCGACCCGAGCCGTCCAAGTCGAGCGTCAGACGGATGTCCGTTTCGGACGTGACGCGTTCGATGCGGGCCGCGCGCGAAGCCTGAGCGCTCTCTTCGCGTTCCGCTTCGTCCGGTCTCGCACCTTCAACTCTCGTCCCCTCAGCTCTCTTCATGAGCGCTGTCCTCCGGGACATCGGTCTTTTGGGTCGTGTTTCGCTCATCCCGTTTTTTTCGGGCCGAGGCCGCCACATAGATGCTCACCTCATACAGCACCAGCATAGGCGCGGCCATGAGGCATTGTGAGAATACGTCGGGCGGGGTCAGGATGGCCGCCACGATGAAGATGGCCAGGATGGCGTATTTACGCTGATTGCGCATCATATCGGGGGTAAGCAGGCCCATCTTCGCCAGGAAATAGGCGAACAACGGCATTTCGAACACCAGCCCGAAGGCGATGAGCAGCTTGAGCGCGAAGCTCAGGTATTCCTCCACGGAAATCATGGGGACAATGACGTCGGTGGCAAAGCCCATAAAGAACTGGAACGCGATGGGGAAAACCAGAAAATAACAGAACGAGGCTCCGGCCAGGAAGAAAAAGGCGGAGAAGAAGGCCAAAGGCGCGATGGCCTGTTTTTCCTCCTTGTACAGACCGGGCGCGATGAAGGCCCACAACTGATAGAAGGTGAACGGACTGGTGGCGAAGATGGAGGTTACGAGCGCCACCTTGAGGTACACGAAGAACGCGCCTTGGGGCGAGGTGTAAATGAGCTTGCTGCCTGCGGGCAGAGCCGCTTTGAGCGGCTCGGACAACCAGCCGTAAATAGGTTCGGCCACGCCGTAACAGGCGATGAAGCCCACCAGCACCATGATCACCACGCGCGTCAGACGACGGCGCAGTTCGTTGAGATGTCCCATGAGGGTCATGGGCTCTTCGTTGGGCGGTGGCGCGGGCTGGCCCGCATCCTGGGCATGGGTCACGGCCGGGGGCAGGTCTTCGCCGCCTCCGCCTCCGCTTGCCGTGGCAGGCGCTTCGGCTTCTCCGTCGGGGGAGGGAAGCGGAGCGGGCACGGGGGGCAGAGGCAATTCTTCCTCGTCGTCCCCGTCTTTCGCGTCATCCATGTCGCCCGTGTCGTTCGCCCGAGCCGCGTCCTTTCCTGCATCGGCGTCCCCCGCGGGGAGATTCTCGAAGCGGGGAGATTCGGAATCCTCGCCGTTCGCGGAAACGGCGGCGTCCGCTGGTTCGGGGGCGGGGATATCGCTTGCCGAGGGCGGAACTCCGGTCAACGCGTCCGCCTCGTCGGAATCGGCCGAAGCGGAGCGCGGCGTGTTCTTTTCGGCGGTTTCGGCGCGCGGAAGCGTCGTATCGTGTTCCCCGGCGACGGGTGAATCGGCTTCTCTGTCGTCCTTCCGCTTCTCCGTACCGGCGGCGGTGGGCAGAAGCGACAATTGCTGTTCTTCCGTATGCTCAAGCGTGCGCTCGGGGCTCATGCTTTTTCCTCGGGCTTGGCGTTGCCGGTCTCCGTTGCGGAAGGCGCGGTACCGGCGAGTGTCGCGGAGGAGGGGGCTTCCGCCGTCTGTGTCGGGGCCGAGGCGGCTTCCGGCGCGGCACTCGTCTCCGCCTTCACGGGCTTGTTTTCGCGGGCCTGGACGGCTTCCTGTTCCTTTTTGGCTTTGGCGTGTTTTTCGGCCTCTTCCTCAAAGGCTATTTCCGTGTTCAGCGTACGCTGAAATTCCGTAGATACCTTACGGAATTCACCCATGGCCCGGCCCAGGGTCTGGGCTATTTTGGGCAGGTTCTTGGGTCCGAGGACCAAAAGGGCCACGACGAGGATAACCAGTAATTCCGTGCTTCCTATCCCGAACATAGACACTCCGGTACAAGGCGCGACGCGCCGTTATTCCCATTCAATGGTGCTGGGCGGCTTGGATGAGACATCATAGACCACCCGATTGACGCCTTTGACTTCATTGATGATACGACCGGACATGCGCGCAAGCAAGTCCGACGGCAGGCGCGCCCAGTCGGCGGTCATGGCGTCCAGACTTTCCACGATGCGCAGAGCGATGACATGTTCATAGGTGCGGCCGTCGCCCATGACGCCCACGGTCTTGAGGGGCAGCAACACGGCAAAGCCTTGCCATACCTTGCGGTACCAGCCCGAGGCCCGCAGTTCCTCCTGCACGATGACGTCGGCCTTGCGCAGGATGTCCAGGCGGGCGGGCGTCACCTCGCCCACCACGCGGATGGCCAGGCCGGGGCCGGGGAAAGGATGGCGCCACAGGATGGAATCGGGAATGCCCAATTCGGCCCCCACCTTGCGCACTTCGTCCTTGAACAGTTCGCGCAGAGGTTCAATGAGCTTCATATTCATCTTTTCCGGCAAGCCGCCCACATTGTGATGGCTCTTGATCACCGCGCTGGGGCCCTTGTACGACACGGATTCGATGACGTCCGGGTACAGGGTGCCCTGGGCCAGCCATTCCACCTTGGCGCCTTCCGCCTTGACGGCGGCGGCTTCGCGGTCGAACACCTCAATGAAAGTATGACCGATGATTTTCCGCTTCTGCTCCGGATCTTCCACCCCGGCCAGACGGCTCAGGAACAGGTCTCCGGCTTGCGCATACTTGAGGTTGAGGTCGAAATGCTCGCGCAGATAGCGGACCACTTCCTCGCCCTCGCCCTGACGCAGCAGGCCGTTATCCACGAAAATACAGTGCAGGCGGCGGCCGATGGCTTTGTGCAGCAACACCGCCACCACCGTGGAGTCCACCCCGCCGGACAGAGCGCAGATAACGTGGCCGTCGCCGATAGCCTCGGCCGATTCCTTCACCACTCGCTCCACAAAGGACGACATGGACCAGTCGGGTTCGATGCGGGCCACGCGGAACAGAAAGTTTCGCAGCATGGTTTCACCCGCGGCGGTGTGCGAGACTTCCGGATGAAATTGCAAAGCGTACAGGCGACGCGCTTCGTCCATCATGGCGGCCACTTCCAGAGTGGCGGTGCGGCCGGTTACGGCAAAACCCGGAGGCGGCGTCTTGACTTTGTCGCCGTGCGACATCCAGACGCGGGTGCTGCCGCCCGGCGTTTCCACGCCTTCCCACAGGGGGCTGGGCGCACAGCATTGAAAATCCGCCGGGCCGTATTCGCGGGTTTCGGACCGGGCCAGCTCGCCGCCCAAGTGCAGGGCCATGAGCTGCATGCCGTAGCAGATGCCCAGTACCGGCACGCCCAGTTCCAGCAACCCCTTGTCCAGGGTCGGGGCGTCTTTTTCCCCTACGCTGGCCGGCCCGCCCGACAGAATGACGGCGTCGGGCTTCATGGCCGCGACTTGTTCAGCCGTGATCACGCAGGGATGAATTTCCGAATACACGCCCGCTTCCCGCACCCGGCGGGCAATAAGCTGCGTCACCTGCGACCCGTAATCGATGATGATGACTTTGGACATGGGAATGGTATCTCCGGGAGGGCGGGGCACTGCCCCGCACCCCGCCGGGGGGAATGATTCCCCCCGGACCCTCTTGCCAGGGGCCGCGCCGGCCTTGTTCACGAAATAAGTCGCTCGTCAGATTTTCGGGTGAACAAGGCGGCGCGGCCCTGATGGGGGTGCAGGGACACCATGCCCCTGCCGGGGGTAAGGGGGGCGGAGCCCCCGTGTCGGGTTAATTTTCGATACGGTAATTGGGGGCTTCTTTGGTGATAATCACGTCGTGGACGTGGCTTTCACGCAGTCCGGCGGCGGAGATTTCGACCATACGGGCCTTGGCGTACAGATTGTCGAGGTCGGGCGCGCCCAGGTACCCCATGCCCGCGCGCAGGCCGCCGACAATCTGATAAATGGTTTCGGAAACCGGTCCGCGCGAGGGCACCCTTCCGACGATGCCTTCCGGTACGAGCTTTTTGCTTTTTTCCTGAAAGTAGCGGTCCGAGCTGCCTTCTTTCATGGCATCTATGGAGCCCATGCCGCGATAGATTTTGTAGGTACGGCCCTGGTACAAAATGGTTTCGCCCGGGCTTTCGTCGGTACCGGCCAGCAGGCTGCCGAGCATGACGGTGTGAGCCCCGGCCGCCAGGGCTTTGACCACGTCGCCCGAAAATTTGACGCCGCCGTCGGCGATGAGGCAACGGTCGGCTTCGCGCGCGGCTCGGGTGGCCTCCATGACGGCGGTAATCTGAGGGACGCCCACGCCCGCCACTACGCGGGTGGTGCAGATGGAACCGGGGCCTATGCCCACTTTGACGGTGTCCACGCCTGCCTTGATCAGGGCCTTGGCCCCCTCGTAGGTGGCTACGTTGCCCGCAATGAGCTGGCAGTTGGGGAAGGTCGAGCGCACCATTTCCACGGCCCGCAGAATGTTGGCCGAATGGCCGTGGGCCGAGTCCAGAACCAGCACGTCGGCTCCGGCGGCCAGCAGTTCGGAGGCGCGGTATTCGCAGTCCTTGCCCACCCCGATGGCCGCGCCCACACGCAGGCGGCCTTTGTCGTCCTTGCAGGCGGCGGGATATTTCTGGACCTTGTCGATGTCCTTCATGGTGATGAGGCCCTTGAGCTGACGGTTCTCGTCGACCACGAGGAGCTTTTCGATGCGGTGGGCGTGCAGGTGTTCTTTGGCCTCTTCCAGAGTGGTGCCCAAAGGTACGGTGACCAGGTTTTCACGAGTCATGACCTCGCACACCAGAGTGGTTTCGGGGTCCTGCACGAAGCGCACGTCACGGTTGGTGAGGATGCCCACCAAAGCCGCGTTCTTGACCACGGGCAGGCCCGACACGCGGAAGTCGCTCATGAGATCCAGGGCGTGGCGCACCGTGTCTTCCGGGGCCACGGTGACCGGATCGAGGATCATGCCGCTTTCGGACTTTTTGACCTTTTCCACCTCCAGGCGTTGGCGGGCCACGTCCATATTTTTATGGACGATGCCGATGCCGCCCTGTCGGGCCATGGAGATGGCCATGGCCGATTCGGTCACCGTATCCATCGCCGCCGAAAGCAAGGGGATGCGCAACTTGATGGCGGGCGTCAGCCACGCCGACACGTCGACCATATCCGGGGTGACTTCCGAATAGTCCGGGACCAGCAGGACGTCGTCGAACGTCAAACCTTTACCAAGCAGGGTGGCCATGCTTTCCTCCAGGATGGATGCGGTGCGCGGAAAATAAAGGGGAAGATTACGCCGCCTTGCCGGGCGCTGTCAATCACGTGTCCGTGTCCGCCAGGGCTTGCGGCCCAAGGCCGGAACCTCACCAGGGCGTCACGCTGCCCTGCCGCGCCCTTGTCCCGTGGATACATATCTTTATTTTAAGGAGAAGAAGAAACGCCGTGCGACTCCCCAAAACCGACAGGCCGTTTCAGTCGTGTTTCTTCGATGAATCTGTCGGGCGTCCGTGGGCCGGATTCGGCGACGGAGGCGGCGGCTGATTGTTCGGAGCAAGGCTTGGCGTGTTTTGGCGTCTCCCCGTGGCAAAAGACCGGGGGGGAGTATGGGAAATCCGCCTTTGCTTGACGGAGGTTCTGCGGGGAGGTATTTGTAAAAAATTAGACACAGATCGGATGTGGAGATTTCATGAAGAGAGACGCCATACTGCGCACGGCGGCCCGGCTGTTCGCCGAACGGGGCTTCAGCAATACGCCCACCATCCTCCTGGCGCAGGAGGCGGGCGTGGCCGAAGGCACCATTTTCCGACATTTCAAGACCAAGGACGAAATTTTTTTCGTCCTCATCGACAATGTCAAAAATCAGCTTCTTGCCGATATCCGCGCCTATCTCCAGAGCCGACGTCCCCATACCGGAATGGATACCGTATTGTCCATCGTACGGGCTTTTTGCGTGTTTGTGCGCAAAAATCGCATGGAGTTCGGCCTGGTTTTTCGGGACGCGTCCAGCCGCTACGGCGACGACGGCGATCAGGCCTTCCGCTCCATCCGGACCATGTATGAGGATTTGGGGTATTTGTTCTATCAGGCGATTCTGCAGGGGCAGGCCGACGGCAGCGTGGGCGCGGCCGTCCATCCTCAGGATACCGCGTCGTTGTTGGTGTGCATGCTTATCGGTTTCATGCGCGGGGTGCATTTCAACATCATCCGTCAGGCCGAGGACAGCAACGCCATGTTGCCTCATCTGTTGACCAACATTACCCTCATGCTCTCGCCCGTGGCTTCGGCGGCGCTGCTCCCCAAAGAAGGGGAGGAAAAGAACGGTTAAAAGGGAGTTAGCTCGGCGGTCCGTATCGGAACCGGACATATTTCATATGCAGGAGGCCGATCGCGAACAGCGGTCGGCCTCCTGCATATATGTTTTCAAAGCAGGGTCGAAAATACGATCGCGCAGCGCTTCAAGCGCCGGAAGCGCGGGCCTGGTCGGCACTGGTCAAAGTCCGCCTTTTTCCCGCGGATACTTTTGCGGCAAAGCATGTTGCCGCTTATTCGCAGGCTTGCGGAACTCCGGCGGATGAATCCATAATTAACCGAAAATTTAACATCCCTCTCCAAAAAACTCATCCGCCGTTTCCTTGAGCAGCGCCAGTTTTTTCCACTGCGCCTCTTCCGGAAGGTCGTTGCCGTCCAGAGTGGAGGAAAATCCACATTGGGGGGAGATGCATATCTGCTCTAAAGGAACGTAGCGTTCGGCTTCGCGGATGCGGGCGATGAGAGCGTCCTTGCTTTCCAGGTCGCCTTTTTTGGTGGTCATGAGCCCCAGGACGATTTTCTGCTTATGCAGATGGGTCAAAGGTTCGAAGCCGCCGGAACGCTCGTCGTCGTACTCCAGAAAAAAGCCGTCGAAGTTGTCGATGCCCAGCAGGTGCGAGGCGATGGTGTCGTACCTGCCCTCATAAAGCCAGTGGGATTTGAAGTTGCCCTTGCACATGTGCATGGTGATGGCCATGTCGTCGGGACGCTTGGCCAGCGCCTGCCGGGTGATATCGGCGAACTGCGGGATGAGCGCGTCCGGATCGTAGCCGCAGTCTTGGATTCTTTGCCGGAAGGATTCGCTGAACAGAGCCCCCCAGCTGGTATCGTCCAGTTGGAGGTAACGGCATCCGGCGTCGTAAAAAGCTTGAATCGCGTCCTGGTAGGTGCGGGCCAGGTCGGCGACGAACGCGTCATGGTCTCGATAGACGGGATGAGCGGCGTATTGTTTGGACAGGATCACCGCGTCCAGATAAATCATGTTGGGACCGGGTATGGTCTGTTTTGCCGTAGCGTCGGCGCCTGCCTGCTCCTGCGTGAACCGAAAGTGGTCGAGAAAGGGGTGCGCGGGATCGAAATCCAGGGTACTGCTGACGTAGGTGCCCAGAGCCTTTGTTTTGACGCCGAAGCCGGTGCTTTCAAATTCGTACACCGTCAGCCCGCGCAGTCCGGCGAGGAAGTCCAGATGCCAGGAACGGCGGCGGAATTCTCCGTCCGTGACCGCTTTCAGGCCGACAGCCTTTTCCTTGGCGATGAGGGCGGCTATCTCCTCGTTCTCCACTTCCGTCAGGGCCTCTTTGGACAGTTCGCCTTGCAGGTGGCGCGCGCGGGCTTCTTTCAGGCGCGCAGGCCGCAGAAAACTGCCCACGATGTCGTAGCGGAACGGAGCCATGTTTCTGAGATTGCTCATGGGGAATAAACTCCTTTCAGGTTGGCGTTCCCTTTTCAGGGGGGGAGCGGGGCGCCTGGTGCTGAGACGCGGCGCGGATCGCTTCGCGATCCCCGAGAGAAAGATGGCGAGAGGCGTCGTCGGACGGCGAATGTTTTGATGTAGAGGAAGCATCCGGCCCGGTCAAGAAATGCGCCCGAGCGTCGCTGCCCTCTTCTTTTCCGGGCGGAGGGGGGGGCGTCTGTTCGTCGTCGCCGGCGGGCGGTATCCATTATGGCGTTCATGGTGATGGCGAGGGCTCTCGATCCGGCCCCCTTTCTTTTTATCAAAAAAAGCTTGACGCGGCTGCGGTGTCGGGCTAAACAACACTTCGCCCTTATAAAAAGGGGCCATTCCCTGGACGGCAGGGAAGGGCGGGTTGAACCCGTCCTGCTGTATCCCGAAGCTTTACACTTCTGTGTATTCTTCAGGATTTTGACATTTGCAGGCGTCACCACATGCCATGAGATGTCAGCCGTTCCAGCCCGTCAGCTTCACGGGCTGCAAGGTTAAACCGACAGCAAGGGCATTGTCCGGATATGTCGGTTGTGTGTTGACCCCCTGCGGGACCACCTGTCTTGTCGGAAAGTTTTTTTTGTCTTTCCGCCGCGGGCCAGGCTGGCGAGACCAAGGGTCGGCTTTTTGTCGGATGTATCGGAAGAAGCGAACGGGTTTGCGCCGCCAAGGCCACCGTCCCTATCTCCCGATCAAATCATACGAAGCCGAACCTGTTTTTCTCAAAAAGCGAGGAAAACTCGTGTCCGCTGCCTGCCTGTTGTCAAGGTGCAAGGAACGCCGAAGCGCGCGCCCCGCATATTGGTTCGGGGTTTTGGCGCTTCATGAGGTTGGCCCGGGCCGACCGACCGCCGCAAGGCGGTGGATTCTCCGGTCGAAATACCCCGTCTGGAACGGCCGGAGCGGGTTGCCGGAAAAATGGAGATTCGCAATGACGACAGTTGGCAGTGATCGTATCCGTATCAAGCTCAAGGCTTACGATTACCGCATCCTGGACAAGGCTGTGGCGGAAATCGTGGACACGGCGCGCAATACCGGCGCCGGTGTGGCCGGGCCCATCCCCCTGCCCACCAACATTCACAAATACACGGTCAACCGCTCGGTTCACGTGAGCAAGAAGTCCCGCGAACAGTTCGAGATGAGGGTTCACAAGCGCCTCATGGATATTCTCGAGCCCACGCAGCAGACCGTGGACGCTCTGGGCAAGCTTTCCCTGCCCGCCGGCGTGGATGTGGAAATCAAGCTCTAGAGAGAGGGAGCGTCATGTCTGAAAAAATGGGAATTTTAGGTCGAAAGCTGGGCATGACCCGCATTTTCGCCAATGACGGCTCCGCCGTCGCCGTGACGGTCATTCAGGCCGGTCCCTGTCCCGTGACCCAGGTCAAGACGGAAGAAAAGGACGGCTACTACGCTCTCCAGCTCGCGTTCGACGAAGCCAAGGAAAAGCACGTGACCAAGGCCATGCGCGGTCACTTCGCCAAGGCCAACGTGGGCAACTACCGCACCGTGCGCGAACTGCGCCTCGCCGCTCCCGCCGCCGTGGAAGTGGGCCAGAACCTCACCGTGGACATGTTCGCCGCCGGCGACAAGATCAAGGTGACCGGCACCAGCATCGGCAAGGGTTATCAGGGCGTCATGCGCCGCTGGAATTTCCGCGGCATCAACGACGGCCACGGCAACGAAAAGGTGCATCGCTCCGGCGGTTCCATCGGCAACAACACCTTCCCCGGCCACGTGTTCAAGGGGAAGGGCATGGCCGGTCAGTGGGGCGCCGAACGCGTCACCCAGCTGGGTCTGGAAATTGTCGAAGTGCGCCCCGAAGACAACGTGATTCTGGTTCGCGGCTCCGTGCCCGGCCCCAAGAACGGTCTCGTTCTGGTGCGCAAGCAGTAGCGCCACGCAAGAGAGGATGAAGCAATGGCTGTTGTGAAAATGTACGATCAGGACAAAAAGGAAGCCGGGGAAATCACCCTGGCGCCCGAAGTGTTCGAGGTCGAGGTGAGGCCGGAGATTCTGAACCTCGTGGTTCGCGCCTACCGCGCCGCCCTTCGGGCCGGCACTCACGCCGTCAAGACCCGGGCCCTCGTGTCCGGCGGCGGCAAAAAGCCTTTCAAGCAAAAGGGCACGGGCAACGCGCGCCAGGGTTCCAACCGTTCCCCCATCATGCGGGGCGGCGCCATCATTTTTGGCCCCCAGCCGCGTGACTACAGTTTCAAGGTCAACCGCAAGGTGCGTTCGCTGGCCCTGCGTATGGCCCTGTCCTCCCGCCTGGTCGACAACGACCTCATGGTGGTGAAGAGCATCGCCCTGCCCGAAGCCAAAACGAAGCACTTTGCCAAGGTGGCCGGAACCCTGGGGCTGTCCAAGGCCCTGGTGGTGGCCTCCCCAGAGGACGGCGCCGAAGGCGGCGCTCTGGCCCTTTCGGCCCGCAATATTCCCGGCATCAAGCTGGTCACGCCCGACGCGGTGAATGTGTACGAAGTGCTCAATCACAAGCAGATCGTGGTGCTCGAAGGCGCGTTGCCCCACCTGGAAGCGCGGCTGAAGTAAGCCCCTAGCCTTGAAAGAGGAATGGACATGGATTACACCAAAATTCTTCTCCGGCCGGTGGTGACTGAAAAGGCCACGTTGCTGCGCGACAGCGCCAGCCAGTTCGCCTTTTTTGTGGACCCCAAGGTCAACAAGATCGAGATCGGCAAGGCTGTTGAAGAAGCCTTCAAGGTCAAGGTCGTCGACGTCAACGTGGTGACGGTCAAGCCGCGCAATCGCGTGCGGCAGGGCCGCGTGAAGGGGCGTATCCCGGGCTATCGCAAGGCCTACGTGACCCTCGCCCCCGGCGATAAAATCGAATTCTTCGAGGGAGTCTAGGCAATGGCTGTTCGCAAGCTGAAACCGACCTCGGCGGGACGGCGTTTCCAGACGGTTTCCGATTTCGCCGAAATCACCCGGACCACGCCGGAAAAGTCGCTCACCGAAGGACTGACCAGAAAGAGCGGCCGCAACAACAACGGTCGTGTCACCAGTCGTCGTCGCGGCGGCGGTCACAAGCGCGTGTACCGCCTCATCGACTTCAAGCGCGACAAGATGGGCATCGCCGCCACGGTGGCGCACATCGAGTACGACCCCAACCGCACGGCGCGCATCGCGCTTCTGCATTACGCCGACGGCGAAAAGCGCTACATTCTGGCGCCCGTGGGCATCAAGCAGGGCGACATGATCGAGGCTGGCGACAAGGCCGATATCAAACCCGGCAATGCGCTGCCCATGGCCCGCATTCCGGTGGGTACCAACCTGCACAATATCGAAATGCACCCCGGTCGGGGCGGTCAGATGTGCCGCGCCGCCGGCACTTACGCCCAACTGGTGGCCAAGGAGGGCAAGTACGCCCTTCTGCGCCTGCCCTCGGGCGAAGTGCGCAAGGTGTTGGCCTCCTGCCTCGCCACGGTGGGCCAGGTGGGCAACGTGCAGCACGAAAACATCAGCCTGGGCAAGGCCGGCCGCAATCGCTGGCTGAGCCGCCGTCCCAAGGTGCGCGGCGTGGCCATGAACCCCGTCGACCATCCTCTGGGCGGCGGTGAAGGCCGCAGCTCGGGCGGTCGTCATCCCGTGACCCCGTGGGGCATTCCCACCAAGGGGTACAAGACCCGTGACAGGAAAAAGCCTTCCGGCCGCCTCATCGTCAAGCGGCGCGGTCAGAAGTAAGAGGAGCCGGACATGCCCAGATCTCTTAAAAAAGGTCCTTTCGTGGACGGCCACCTCATGAAGAAGGTGGACACGGCCGTCGCCAACGGCGACCGTCGCGTGGTGAAAACCTGGTCGCGCCGTTCCACGGTGCTGCCGGAAATGGTGGGTCTGACCTTCGCCGTGCACAACGGCAAGAAGTTCATCCCGGTCTTCGTGACGGAAAACATGGTCGGCCACAAGCTGGGCGAATTCGCGCCCACGCGTACCTTCCACGGCCATGCCGCGGACAAGAAGACCAAAGCAGCTAAAAAATAGCGGGTAACGTTCATGGAATCGAAAGCTATCGCCAAGTTTCAGCGCGTTTCTCCCCGCAAGACCCGCCTCGTCGCCAGTAACGTGAAAGGTCTGCCGGTGGAGGAAGCTCTGAACCAGCTCAAGTTCACGCCCAACAAGCCCGCCGGCGTCCTGTTCGCCGTGGTTCGTTCGGCGCTGGCCAACGCGGCCCAGTTCCCGGGCATCGATGTGGACTCCATGTACGTCAAGGACGTGGTGGTCAACGAAGGCCCCACCTGGAAGCGCTTCATGCCCCGTTCGCAGGGGCGCGCGATGCACATCCGCAAGCGCACCAGCCACATCACCGTCATTCTCGCGGAAGGGCAGGAATAAGCTATGGGTCAGAAAGTACATCCTTACGGCTTCCGGCTGGGCTACAATAAAAATTGGCAGTCGCGCTGGTTCAGCAAGAAGGAATACGCCTCCTTCGTATTCGAGGATCACAAGATCCGCACCTTCGTGAAGAAGCTCTTGTACAGCGCGGGCGTCTCGAAGATCGAGATTGAACGCTTCGGCGGCAAGATTCGGCTCATCCTTTCCACGGCCCGGCCGGGCATCGTCATCGGCCGCAAGGGCGCGGAAATCGAAAAGCTGCGCGGCGATCTCAAAAAGAAGTTCGGTCGCGAGTTCGCCCTTGAGGTGAACGAAATCCGTCGTCCGGAAGTGGAATCCCAGCTGGTGGCCGAGAACATCGCCCAGCAGCTCGAACGCCGCGTCGCCTTCCGCCGCGCCATGAAGCGCACGGTGACCATGGCCCGCAAGTTCGGCGCCGAAGGCATCAAAGTGACCTGCTCGGGCCGCCTGGCCGGGGCCGAAATCGCCCGCACCGAATGGTACCGCGACGGCCGCGTGCCGCTGCAGACCCTGCGCGCCGACATCGACTTCGGTTTTGCCGAAGCCCACACCACCTACGGCCTCATCGGCATCAAGGTGTGGGTGTACAAGGGAGAAATCCTGGATAAAGAGGTGGAACAATAATGCTTGCCCCCAAAAGAGTAAAATACCGCAAGTGGCAGAAAGGCCGCCTGCGCGGTCCGGCGACCCGGGGCGCGACCATCGCCTTCGGGGATATCGGCCTGAAAGCCGTGGAGCACGGCAAGCTGTCCAGCCAGCAGATCGAGGCGGCGCGTATCGCCATGATGCGCCATATCCGCCGCGGCGGCAAAGTCTGGATCCGCGTGTTCCCCGACAATCCCGTCACCGCCAAGCCTCTGGAAACCCGGCAGGGTTCCGGTAAGGGCGCGCCGGTGGGTTGGTGTGCGCCGGTCAAGCCCGGTCGCGTGCTGTACGAAATCAAAGGCGTCAGCCTTGACCTCGCCAAACGGGCTCTGACCCTGGCCGCTCACAAGCTGCCGGTGAAGACCGTCATCGTGGTGAGAGAGGGGGCTTTCGAATGAGCACGAGCATGAAAGAATTTCGTGATCTGAGCGTCGCCGAACTGCAGACCAAGCTGACGGAAGCCCGGCAGGAGCTTTTCAACCTGCGTTTCCAGCACGCCGTGGCCCAGCTCGAAAAGACGCACTCCATTCCGGTCGCCCGGAAGAACATCGCCCGCATCCTGACCGCCCTGGCGGAAAAGGGCGGCCAAACCACGCAGTCCAAGTAGGAGCGGATCATGAACAGCGCCATCGAACAGCGCAAAGGCAGAACGCTCGTCGGCACCGTGATCAGCGACAAAAGCGACAAGACCATCGTCGTGCGCGTGGAAACGCTGGTCCAACATCCGCTTCTCAAGAAGTACGTCCGGCGGCGCAAAAAGTGCACCGCGCACGATCCGAACAATGAATGCGGTATCGGCGACAAGGTGAAAATCGTGGAATATCGGCCCATGAGCCGCAACAAGCGCTGGCACCTGGTGGCCGTGCTCGAAAAAGCCGTGTAGGAGGCTTAAGCCATGATTCAGGTTGAATCCCGACTCCAGGTGGCGGATAATTCCGGCGCCAAGGAAGTGGCCTGCATCAAGGTGCTGGGCGGCTCCCACCGGCGTTACGCCACGGTGGGGGACATCATCATGGTGTCCGTGAAGGACGCCATGCCCCACGCCAAGGTGAAGAAGGGCGACGTAATGCAGGCCGTTATCGTGCGCACCGCCAAAGAAGTGCGTCGCGCCGACGGCTCGTACATCAAATTCGACACCAACGCCGCCGTGCTTCTCTCCAAGCAGGGCGAACCCGTGGGAACCCGTATCTTCGGACCCGTGGCCCGCGAGCTGCGCGGCCGCAACTTCATGAAGATCGTTTCCCTGGCGCCTGAAGTGCTGTAGGAGCATAGAGGTCATGAAACAGTTTCGTATTCACAAAGACGACAAGGTGAAGGTCATCGCCGGCAAGGACAAGGACAAGATCGGAAAGGTCCTGAAAGTTCTGCGCAAGTCGGACCGGGTGCTGGTGGAAAAGGTGAACATGGTCAAGCGCAATGTCCGCCCCAACCCCTATAAGCGCGAGCCCGGCGGCATCGTGGAAAAGGAAATGCCCATCCACGTGTCCAACCTCATGGTGGTGTGCCCGGCTTGCGCCAAGCCCACCCGCGTCGCTTACCGGTACGAGGAAAAAGAGCAGAACGGGCAAAAGAAGAAGGTCCGCGTCCGCTACTGCAAGCACTGCAACAAACCCCTGTAGAAGGTGAACGACGATGACCCGTCTGGAAACGATATACCGTGAGAAAGTGGTTCCGGTATTGCAGAAGGAGTTTGCGTACAAGTCTCCCATGCAGATTCCCGGAATCGAAAAGGTCTCCCTGAATATCGGTCTTGGTTCTGCCAGCCAGAACAACAAGCTGATGGAGGAAGCCGTCGCCGAGCTGACGGCCATCGCCGGCCGCAAGGCCGTGGTGACCCGCGCCAAAAAGTCCATCGCCGCCTTCAAGGTGCGCGAAGGCATGCCCATCGGGGTGCGGGTGACCCTGCGCCGGGCCGCCATGTGGGACTTTCTCGACAAGCTGATGAATTTCGCCCTGCCGCGGGTTCGTGACTTCCGCGGCGTGCCCGATCGCGGCTTTGACGGCCGGGGTAATTTTACCCTGGGCATCAAGGAGCACATGATTTTCCCCGAAATGGAATCGGATCGGGTGGAAAATCCCAAGGGTATGAACATTACCATCGTCACCACCGCAACCACGGACAAGGAAGGCAAGCTGCTGCTTGAACAGCTCGGCATGCCCTTCCGCAAGTAAGGAGCCAAGGACGTGTCCCGTACTTCCCTCGAAGTGAAGGCCAGCCGCAAGCCGAAGTTTTCGTCCCGCGGCTATAATCGCTGCCCCATCTGCGGCCGTCCCCGCGCCTACCTGCGCAAGTTCGGCCTGTGCCGTATCTGCTTCCGCAAGATGGCTCTGGCGGGCGAGTTGCCCGGCGTTCGTAAATCGAGCTGGTAATCCGGCTCACCATTTTTAGGAGAATTCCAACCATGTTGACCGATCCCATTGCCGATATGCTTACGCGTATCCGCAACGCGCACTTGGCCCTGCACAAGGAAGTGAGTGTGCCGCGCTCGAAGATGAAGGAAGCCATGGCTACCATCCTCAAGCAGGAAGGCTATGTGGAAGATGTGAGCGTGAGCGAACGCGACATCACCATTGAGCTGAAGTATGTGAAGGGACGTCCGGCCATCGCGGGGCTCAAGCGCGTCAGCAAGCCCGGCCGCCGCGTGTACGTGAACTCCCGCCAGATTCCCCGCGTTCAGAACGGCCTGGGCATTTGCATTTTGTCCACGTCCCGCGGCGTGCTGGACGGGGTGACCGCCCATACGGAAAAGACCGGCGGCGAACTTCTGTGCGAAGTGTGGTAAGCGCGGCCGTCAAGCTGCCGCCAGTCCTTCAGCCAAGGTAGAAAAAGTCATGTCGAGAATAGGTAAAATGCCCGTCGCTCTGCCCAAAGGGGTGGAAGTGAAGCTGGGCGACCAGATGGTGGAAGTGAAAGGTCCCAAGGGGACCCTGCACACTCCGGTGTGCGGTCTGCTCCAATATGAACTCGCGGACGGGCACGTGACCCTGACCCGTCGGGAAGACACCCGCGAAAGCCGGGCTCAGCACGGCCTGCGCCGTACTCTTCTCGCCAACTGTGTGGAAGGCGTGAGCAAGGGCTTTGCCAAAACGATGGAAGTCATCGGCGTCGGCTACAAAGTTGCCGTCAAGGGCAACGTCATCGAGCTTTCCGTCGGCTTCTCCCACCCCGTTCTGGTGGAACTGCCCAAGGGCCTCGAAGCCAAGGTGGAAGGCCAGAAGCTGACCATTTCCGGAATCGATAAGGAAATGGTGGGCGAAATGGCCGCCCGCATCCGGCGCATCCGTAAGCCGGAGCCCTATAAGGGCAAGGGCATCAAGTACGAGAACGAAGTCATCCGCCGCAAGGCCGGCAAGTCCGGCGCCAAGGGCAAGTAGGGGTTACGGTCATGATGCTTTCCAAAAACGAAACCCGCAAGCGCCGCAAGGTGCGCATCCGGAAAAAGATTTCCGGCACGGCCGAACGGCCGCGCCTGGTGGTTTACCGTTCCAACCTGCATATCTATGCCCAGGTTGTGGATGACGCGACCGGCGCTACCCTGGCCGCCACGTCGACCCTGTCCCTGTCCAAAGGCGGGGAAAAAGCCGGTTGCAACAAGGCCGGCGCGGATCGCGTGGGCAAGGAAATCGCCCGTCTGGCCCTGGAAAAGGACATCCGCAAAGTGGTGTTCGACCGCAACGGCTATCTCTACCACGGCCGCATCAAGGCGGTGGCCGACGGTGCCCGCGAGGGCGGCCTGGAATTCTAGGCTGAAATCAAGACAGCAACGAGTGCAGGACTGATATGGAACAACAGCAGCAAACGACGGATTCCGGGTACATCGAAAAGATCGTGCATCTGAACCGCGTCGCGAAAGTGGTCAAAGGCGGTCGCCGCTTCAGCTTCAGCGCCCTGGTGGTGGTGGGCGACGGCAAGGGCAACGTGGGCTTCGGTCTGGGCAAGGCCCAGGAAGTGCCCGAAGCCCTGCGCAAGGCGACGGAACGCGCCCGCAAGACCATGGTCCAGGTTCCCCTGGTGGAAGGCACCCTGCCGTATGAAGTGCTGGGCCGTTTCGGCGCCGGACGTGTGCTCCTGAAGCCCGCCTCGCGCGGGACCGGGATCATCGCCGGCGGCGCGGTGCGCGCGGTCATGGAAGCCGCGGGCGTCACCGACGTGCTGGCCAAGGCCATCGGCACCAACAACCCGCACAACGTGCTCCGCGCGGCTATGGAAGGCCTGACCTCCCTGCGCAGCGCCGAGGCCGTGTCCGAAGTGCGCGGCAAGAAACTGGAAGCCCCCCGCAAGTAGGGGCCAAGGCAGGCTGACATGTCCGAAATCAAAGTGAAGCTCATTCACAGCCACATCGGCTGCACCCCGCACCAGAAAAAAATTCTGGCCGCCCTGGGCCTGCGTCGGCGTGAGATGGTCAAAACCTTCCAGGATAACGCCGCCGTGCGCGGCATGATCGCCAGGGTTTCCCACCTGGTTGAGGTCAGCGAATCATGAGACTGAACGACCTGTACCCCTTTCCGGAAGAACGCAAGTCCCGCAAGCGCGTCGGCCGCGGCGCGGGCTCCGGCCTCGGCGGCACGTCGGGCAAGGGCCACAAGGGGCAGAACGCCCGGGCCGGCGGCGGCGTGCGCCCCGGTTTCGAAGGCGGTCAGATGCCTTTGCAGCGCCGTCTTCCCAAACGTGGTTTCAAGAATTATCTGTTTAAAGTGACCTTCGAAGTCGTCAATCTGGATCGTCTGCAGGCGGCCTTCGGCGACCAGAAGGAAATCACCCTGGAAGATATCTATGATCGTGGCCTGTGCCGCTTCGGCGCCCCGGTGAAAATTCTGGGCGACGGCGAAGTGACGGGCGCGCTGACGGTGGAAGCCCATCGCTTCAGCAGCTCGGCCATCGATAAGATTCGCAAGGCCGGCGGCGAGGTCAAGGAATTGTGCGCCGACGTGCTGTGCGATTGCGTCTGCTGCGAGGGTGAGGAAGCGGAACCTTCAAGCTCCGAGGAATAAACCGTGGCTGGAAGCGGAGTGAATCAACTGGCGCAGATCCCCGAACTGCGCAGCAAGCTGCTGTGGACCCTGATGCTCCTGTGTGCCTACAGGATCGGGGTCCACGTGCCCGTTCCCGGTATCGACGCCGCGGCGCTCAAGGGCTTTTTCGACAGTCTGCAAGGTTCGGTGTTCGATCTGCTCAACATGTTCTCGGGCGGCGGTCTGAGCAACGTGTCGGTGTTCGCCCTCGGGATCATGCCGTACATCTCCGCCTCCATCATTCTGCAGCTTTTGCAGGTGGTGAGTCCGGACATCAAGCGGCTGGCCAAGGAAGAAGGGCAGGCCGGGCGACGCAAGATCACCCAGTATACCCGGTATCTGACCGTGCTCATCACGCTCATTCAGGGCTTCGGCATCGCCTCGCTGCTGGAAGGCATGATGAGTCCCACGAGCAACGCGCCCATTGTGCTGCACCCGGGATGGGAGTTCCGGCTGGTGACCATCATCACTCTGACGGCGGGCACCATCCTGATCATGTGGCTGGGCGAGCAGATTACGGCCAAGGGCATCGGCAACGGCATCTCGCTGATCATCTTTTCGGGCATCGTGGTGGGCATTCCGGGCGCCATCGGACGTTCGTTCCAGCTCATCCGCACCGGGGACACGAACATCCTGTTCGCCATTGTTCTGTTGGTGATGATGCTGGCTGTTCTGGTGGGCATTGTGTTCGTGGAGCGTTCCCAGAGGCGTATTCCCATTCATTACGCCAAGCGTCAGGTGGGCCGCAAAATGTATGGCGGACAGACCACGCACCTGCCGTTGCGTTTGAATACCGCCGGGGTCATTCCCCCCATCTTCGCCCAGAGTCTTTTGCTCTTTCCGGCGACGGTGGCGGGTTTTTCCCAGGCCGCGTGGATTCAGCGCGTGGTGTCCTGGTTCCAGCCCACGAGCATTTTGTACAACATTGTGTTTATCGCCCTCATTTTCTTCTTCTGCTTTTTCTATACTTCCATCATCTTTGATCCCAAAGATATTGCGGAGAATCTGAAAAAGCAGGGCGGATTCGTGCCCGGCATACGGCCCGGCGAAAATACGCGCAAGTACATCAACGACGTGCTGGAACGCCTGACCCTGTGGGGCGGCGTGTATATCTCCATCATTTCGGTGTTGCCCATGTTGCTCATCGCGCAGTTCAACGTGCCGTTCTATTTCGGCGGCACCAGTCTGCTCATCCTGGTGGGCGTGGCCATCGACTTCATGGGGCAGGTGGAATCGCTGCTCATCTCGCGTCAGTACGAGGGCCTGATGGGGAAAACCCGCATCCGGGGCAGGGCCTGAGCATGAAAAAGTTTCGCGGCGTATTCATCAAGAACGAGCGGGAGATTGCCCTTCTGCGCAAGGCCAACGGCATAACCGCGGCCATTCTTGATGAACTGGTCGCCAACGTGCGCCCCGGCGTGCCGACCATGCTGTTCGAGGATATCGCGCAGGCCATGTGTCGAGACTTCGGGGTGCGGCCCAGCTTCCAGGGGTACGGAGGCTTTCCCTACGCCTTGTGCTGTTCGGTGAATGAAACCGTGGTGCACGGGTTTCCCTCCAAGGAACGCATTCTGAAAGAAGGGGATATTGTCAGTTTCGACATGGGAGTCGAGTATCAGGGCTTCCACGGCGACTCGGCGCGTACCGTTCTGGTGGGTGAAGTGTCCGAAGCTGCGAAGCATCTCTCCCGGGTGACCGAGGAATGCCTGCATCTGGGCATTGCCGCGGCCAGACCCGGCAACGACCTGTACGCGATTTCGGCGGCGGTGCAGCGCCATGCCGAAGCGGAAGGGTTGAAGATAATCCGGCGCTTCGTGGGACATGGCGTGGGCGCCAACCTGCACGAAAAGCCGGAAATTCCCAACTTCGTGCCGCGCGGCATGGGGGAGGGGGTTCCGCTCAAAGCGGGCATGGTGCTGGCCATTGAGCCCATGCTGGCCATCGGCACGGAAGACGTCGTCATCCTGTCGGACGGGTGGACCGCGAACATGAAAGACCACAGTCTGGCCGCCCATTGGGAGCACAGTGTGGTCATCACGCACGACGGGGCCGAAATTCTCAGCCTCGCGGGCAACCGGTGACAGGCAGGCGGGCCGTGCCGAAAATATACGCGGCTCTTGACAGGTAGATGATAACCCGATAAAAGATTCGGTTCCGGCCTGCTATCAGGCGGAAACGAAAAGAAAAACCACGGAGTGAGCGATGAAAGTCAGGCCGTCCGTCAAAAAAATCTGCCCGAAGTGCAAGGTTATCCGGCGCAAGGGTGTACTGAGAGTGATCTGCGAAAACCCCCGGCACAAGCAACGCCAGGGCTAACCTTGCAGGAGTCTGAACGTGGCCAGAATTGCAGGTATTGAATTGCCTCGCGGCAAGAGGGCGGATATCGCGCTCACCTACATTTACGGCATCGGCCGGGCGACCGCCCTGCAAATCCTTGACGCCACCGGCGTCAACTGGACGCGCAATATCGATGATCTCGATGCCGATGAGGTGAACGAAATCCGTAAGGAAATCGAAACAAATCACAAGGTGGAGGGCGACCTGCGCCGCGAAGTGAGCTCCAATATCAAGCGTCTTATGGATATTGGCTGCTATCGTGGTCTGCGGCATCGTCGCGGCCTGCCCGTGCACGGCCAGCGCACCCACACCAACGCCCGCACCCGCAAAGGGCCGCGTCGCGGCGCCGTGGGCAAAAAGAAGTAAGGGAAGCTGCCGGGGCGCGGCGGCCTGTCCGTCGCGCATGAGGGTCAACTCCAGCTCCAAGGGAAGTGCAACATGGCTAGAGCCAAACGAGCCGCCAAAAAGAAAGAAAAGAAGAACGTGCCCCTGGGCGTCGCGCACATCCAGGCTTCGTTCAACAATACCATCGTCACCTTCACCGACACCCGCGGCAACACCATCAGTTGGGCCAGCGCCGGGCAGAACGGTTTTAAGGGGTCGCGCAAGTCCACCCCCTACGCGGCGCAGGTGACGGCGGAAGCCGCCGCGCGTCGCGCCCAGGAAAACGGCATGCGCACGGTGGGCGTTTACGTGAAGGGGCCGGGTGCCGGACGCGAATCGGCCATGCGCGCGATCAACGCCGCCGGTTTCAAGGTTGCCTTCATCCGTGATGTCACGCCCATTCCCCACAACGGCTGCCGGCCTCCCAAGCGGCGCCGCGTCTAACGCCCTGAAGGCAAGGAGGACCTAGCCTTGGCCAAATATAACGACGCCAAATGCCGGCTCTGCCGTCGTGAAGGCACCAAATTGTTCCTGAAAGGCGATCGCTGCTACACCGACAAGTGTTCCCAGGACCGTCGCCCCTACGCCCCGGGCCAGCATGGCCGTGCCCGCAAGAAGGTCAGCGAATATGCGCTTCAGTTGCGGGAAAAGATGAAGGTACGCCGCATTTACGGCGTGCTGGAAAAGCAGTTCCACGGCTACTTCGTCTCGGCCGACATGGCCAAAGGCGTGACCGGCGCGAACTTGCTGTCCGCCCTTGAACGCCGTTTGGACAACGTGGTCTATCGTATGGGCTTCGCCAACTCGCGCAGCCAGGCCCGCCAGATGGTGCGTCACGGCATTTTTACCCTCAACGGCCACAAGGTGACTATTCCGTCCCTGCAGGTCCGCGTGGGCGACGAAGTCTCCGTTCCCGAAAAGAGCCGTAAAATTCCGGTTCTGGCTGAAGCTCAGGAAGTGATCGCCCGCCGCGGTTGCCCCGCCTGGCTCGAAGTGGACGGCGCCGCCTTCAAGGGCGTGATCAAGGCCCTGCCGCAGCGTGACGATATTCAGACTCCGATCAACGAATCTCTTATCGTCGAGCTTTACTCCAAATAAGCAGGAATGCCCATGCTCAGCAAACAAGCCAACAGGCTCATCAACGCCCGCAACTGGGCGGTGTTGGTCAAGCCGGAACAGATCGTCCGCGACAACGATCCTGCCGACTCCGTGTACGGCAAGTTCGTGTGCGAGCCTCTGGAACGCGGCTACGGCACCACCATCGGCAACGCGTTGCGCCGAGTGCTCTTGGCCTCGCTTCAGGGCGCGGCCTTTGTGGCCGTCAAGATTTCCGGCGTGCAACACGAGTTCACTACCATTCCGGGCGTGCTGGAAGATGTGACGGATATTATCCTGAACATCAAGCAGGTGCGCCTGGCTATGGACACCGACGCGCCTCAGACCGTCGTTCTCGACGTCCGCCAGAAGGGCGAGGTGACCGCGGGCGATATTCAGGGCAACCAGCATGTGGAAGTGCTCAACCCTGAATTGCACATCGCCACGCTGACCGAAGACGTGGAGTTTCATCTGGAGCTGGAAGTGCGCATGGGCAAGGGCTATGTGCCCGCCGACATGCACGAGGGGCTGTCTGAGGAAATAGGGCTCATCAAGCTTGATTCCAGCTTTTCGCCCGTGCGCAAGGTGGCCTACTCGGTGGAGCAGGCCCGCGTGGGCCAGATGACCAACTATGATAAGCTCATTCTGGAAGTGTGGACCGACGGCTCCGTGACGCCCGAAGACGCCGTGGCTTACAGCGCCAAGATCATCAAGGATCAGATTTCGGTGTTCATCAATTTTGATGAACAGATCTCCGACGACAGCGGCCTCGGTTCCAACGACAGCGGAGAGTTCAACGAAAATCTCTTCAAGAGCATTGACGACCTCGAACTGTCCGTGCGCGCCACCAACTGCCTGCGCAGCGCCAATATCGCGCTGGTGGGCGAACTGGTGCAGCGTTCGGAAAACGAAATGCTCAAGACCAAGAACTTCGGCAAGAAGTCCCTGGACGAAATCAAGAACGTGCTTCTCGACATGGGGCTTGATTTCGGCATGAAGGTCGATTCGTTCGACAAGAAATATCAGGAATGGAAGAGGAAGCAGCACCATGAGGCATAACAATTCCGGCAGAAAACTGGGCAGGAATCCTTCCCATCGCAAGGCCCTGTTCCGCAACATGGCCAAGGCCCTGCTCACGCACGGCAGCATCCACACCACCGAGGCCAAAGCCAAGGAATTGCGCGGCGTGGTGGAGCCTCTGATCACCTTGTCTCGTCGTGACGACGTGCATGCCCGTCGGCAGGCTTACCGCGTGCTCGGCAGTCACCAACTGGTGCAAAAGTTGTTCGACGAAATCGGCCCCCGTTTCGCCGGTATTCCCGGCGGCTATACCCGGGTGACCAAGCTGGCCCTTCGCCGTCCCGGCGACGCGGCTCCCCTGGCGGTCATCGAACTGACCCGGCGCGAAGCTCCCGCCGCGGCCGCCGAACCCGCTCAGGCCTAAGTATATTCTGCCTTTTTTCGCTGTTGAGGCGAAATGAAAATCCCGCTTTGTTTGAAGCGGGATTTTCATTTTACTTGTGTACCAGCGAGCGTAGCCCCTTGAAGGGGCTCCCCCAGGGAGGATAGCCGCCAAAATTGCTTGTGGATACAGCCCGCAGCGCCCCCCCAGGACATGTTTCCGTTCGTCGCTCGTCACCGTGCGCAACAGGCGAAGCCCGATCGCGCCCTTGCTCCTCGTTCCAAGGTCGCTGCGCTCACGCCTCCGGCAAGGGGGGCATCGTGGGAAGCAGGCGCGCGATGTGCTTCCGCCCGGCGTTATTGGGCGACGGTCTTCTTTAGCGCATATTCTCCGGCCAGAGTGCCGCCGCCCCGACAGAAGTAGTTGAGCGTATAGCGTTCGTCGTAGTCCGAAGTGAACAGGGCCAATTCTCCCTTGTTTTGAGTCGGACGGATGATCATCACGGCCGCCTGATCCGGGCCGCCGGTCTTGAACGGAAGCTCGATAACGTCATTGACCACCCGGCCCGCGCCCTGGAATTCACAGTCGCGGCTTTTCACCTCAACCCTGGCCATGTCGTTTCCTTCGGCTGTGATGGCCAGGGTCTGCGCGTCGCCGTTATCGTCTTTCAGGGCGTACTGCCCGGCGAAGGAGGCGGCGTCGAGGGGCGTGACGGGTTTCAGGGTATAGGCGTCGGCCAGGGCGTCCGGAGCTTCGCCGTCCTTGCTCACCATCATGATCGCGCCGTCGGGAAGGGGGGTGAAATAGCGGGTGTCGTCCCCAAAGGCGACGGCCAACAGCTTGTCCTCCATGCTCCAGGTGCCGCGTTCGATAAATAGATTGGGTTCGTCGGTCAGGTAATGTGAAGTCAGAACAGCCAGGCCGTCCCTGTTCAGGGTCAGGAGAGTTTCAATGCCCGCGCAATCCGCGCAGGGCAACTCGCCCGCATACGTGGCCGCCTGGATGCAGTTTTCGGTTTTGGGGGCGGTCGCGGCGTCCGCGGAGGCGTTTTTGTCGTCGGCCAGACCGGGATGGGCCGCGGCCAGACAGGCCAGCAAAAGCAGCAGGGGACCTTTGTTCATGGTTGTTCTCCTTGGGGGATGCGCCGCGAACCCGGCGCGGCCGGAAAGCGAAGTTTCTTTCCAAACCGGGCGGACTGCTCGGGGCGCGTGTTGCCCTTCGCATAGCCCGGATGGCGGACGGCCGGAAGAGCATGATATGTTTTACGTGTCCGCCACGGCCCGTATTTGCCAGCCTGTGGCTTTTCGCTTACAAAGATGACCTGGATCGCGGTGAGCGTATTGCCGCGCGAGCACCTTGCAGCGAGGGGACGACGTCGCCCGAAGTCGCAGACTTCACCGGGGCGGGTGCGTCTTGACGATGAAGAACTTGAACGAACGGCCCCTGCGGCATGGATAAGGAGGACGGCATGGGCGAAATGGCCTTGATGTCCAAAGCCAAAGCCGCCGGTTGAGCGGCCAAAATGGCTCCGGAGTTTCTGGAGCGGCTTTTGGAGAATCTGCCGCCGAGTCCCGACCCGGACGGTCGCCTGTTGTGCGGTCCCGAAGGCAACGAGGACGCCACGGTGGTGCGCGTGCCCGAGGGGCGCGCTCTGGTCCAGACCGTGGACATTCTTTCCCCCATCGGCAACGACCCGTACACATTCGGCCAGATTGCGGCGGCCAACGCCCTGTCCGACGTCTACGCGATGGGCGGCGAACCCTGGTGCGCCATGAATATCGCCTTTTTTCCCTCCACGCCCAAGGCCGCGGCCGAGGGACTGGGTATGGACGTGCTGACCGCCATTCTGCGCGGCGGCGCGGATAAGCTGCACGAGGCGGGCGGAGTGTTGGCGGGCGGCCATACCGTGGAGGACGAGGAACCCAAATACGGTTTGTCCGTCACCGGTGTCGTCGATCCGGCCCATGTGGCCACCAACGCCGGTCTCTGCCCCGGTGACGTGCTGATTTTGACCAAACCTTTGGGCACGGGCATTTTGTCCACCGTGGCCAAGGCTCATTGGGACGGATGGGAAGAGGCCGAGGCCGAATTCTGCCGCTGGGCTTCCCGCCTGAACCGGGTGGGAGCCTCCGTCATTCGTGAACTCGGTTTGCGGGCGGCCACGGATATCACCGGTTTCGGCCTCGGAGGCCACGCCCTGGAGCAGGCCCGGGCTTCGCTGGTCACTGTGGCTCTGGACGCCGAGTCCGTGCCTCTCATGAACCGTGTGCTCGATTATGCCGGTGATGGGTTGGTCCCCGCCGGCAGCCATGCCAACAAGCGTTACTGTTCCTGCAGTGTGGAAGTTTCGCCCCGCGTGTCGCCGCTTCTGGTGTCGGTGCTGTTCGACGCCCAGACTTCGGGCGGCTTGCTGTTGGCCGTCCCCGAACATCTGGCGGACAGGGCGCGGGCGTTGCTGGAAGCGGGTGGAGACGGCGCCTGGATAGTGGGAGAAGTGCTGCCCGAACGTCCGGACGGAGTGCTGTTGGAAATCCGTTAGAGTATTTTGCTTTTGAAATTGTCCCATTTCAAAAGCGGTGTTGCCGCCGTGAATGAGCCGAAAACCGCGTTTTTCGGCGAATGATCTTGGCACAAAATACGAAGTATTTTGTGCCATGCAGCACTAGGTTCCGCTTGGGAGCGGAACGTTCGGAATGCGTTGTAACCGGGGGCCGGGCCTGGTCTGCCCTTCGTCGTCGCCCGATCGGGCGGGAGGATGTATGTCGGGAAGCGATCTCATACACGTGCCGTGTCGGCATTCGGTCAAGGACGCCGTGGTCCGGCTTAAAACCCAGCTCAAGGCCCGCGACATCCCCTTGTTTGCGGAATTCGACCACAAAGCCAATGCCGTCGGGGCGGGGCTCGCCATGCCCGAAGCCACTGTGCTGGTGTTCGGCAATCCGGCTGTGGGCACCAAACTGATGCTGGAGGCCTCCACTCTGGCCCTGGATTTGCCGTTGCGTATCCTGGTTCGGGAAGAGGGCGACAAGCGCTTTCTGACCTACCGGGACAGCCGGGCTTTGGCCCGGGAGCACGGATTGGACGAGGAAAACGAAATTGTGGGCAAGTTGAACGGACTGTTGCAGTCGCTGGCCGAGAGCGTGTGTTCCTAGAGCATTTTGCTTTGGAAATTGTCCGATTTCCAAAGCGGCGCTGCCGTTATTTCGCCTAAAAAGCGTGGTTTTCAGGATCATTCGGCTCCGGCGACCGCTCCCGCGGCCGCCGGGGCGCTTGCCGTTTTCAACAGCCAGCCGCTCTAAACCGGGCCCGTCATGACGCTCTCGGGGGGCGGGCGTCCGGCTGCGGATTTCGGAAAGGCTGTGGGAAAAAACGGTTTCCCGCCCGCCTTTGCGTGTTTCGGGCGGCGTTACCAGAGCACGCCTTCGTCCTCCGGTTCGGCATGAAAACGGATGCGTTCCGGCGGCAGCCCCAGGGCGAGCCATGTTCCGCGCAACGCTCCGCGTTGTCCGTACATGCAACCTTGGCGATTGCGGGGCAGGCTGAGCCCCCGGGGAGGACGGTTCAGATGGGCCAGAACTGTTTGCACGGTCCGCAGCAGGGCTTCGGCCTGAATTTCGGCGCCCAGAGCCGGATGGCGCGGTCCGGCCAGCAGTCCGGCATCGAAGGCCGCCTCGGGGGCCACGGCCAAACGGATGACGGGCACCCCGGCCGCCCAGGCCCGGCGCAGCCCTTCGCCCAGGGTTTTCACAGTTTCCTCCGGCGACCAGGGGACATAGCGGCCCGCGCGCCACAGAGCGGCCAATTCCGTGCCCTCGGGTACCAGACAGGGATAAAAACGCAGACAGGCGGGCCGCAACGCCAGGGCTCGATCCACATCGGTCAGGAATACGTCGGGCGTTACGCCGGGCATACCCGGCAGCAGCTGAATGCCTAAAGCCAGGCCCGCCGCCGTCACGGCCCGGCATCCGGCCTCGGCCGCGCGACCGTCGTAGCCTCTGCGGGCCTGGTCCAAAGCGCCGTCGTCAAAGCTTTGCACTCCCAGTTCCACCAGATCGAGTCCGGCTTCCGCCAGCCGGTCCAGCACCGACCCGCTTGCGGCCGCGTCCAGCGCGTCGGGTCGGGTGGAGCAGCGTCCGCGCGTGACCGGTCCTTGGGCGCTGTAACGCGCGAACAGCGCCAGGGCGGCCTCGCGCCGGACGGCGGGCAGGGCGGTGAAAGTGCCGCCGTAAAAGGCCAGTTCCACACCGCCGGGCGGCGGGCAGGCGGAGATTTCCTCCAGTGTGGCGGCGGCCCGTTCCAGGGCTCGGTCCACGCCGCCTTCGTTTCCGACCCCTGTCTGCCGGTCCTGGGCGCAGAACACGCAGCGCGCCGGGCAACCGGCAAAAGGCAGAAATACCGGTAGGATGCGGTTTGCTCGGCGCAGGCGGCGGCCCACGGAAAAGCGAAAACCGGAGGGGGGCGGAGCAAAGCTGAGGGCGGGCGACATGACGGAGCCTCCGGGCATTCTGCGAAAAGGACGATGCGGGAACGGTCATTGGCGAAAAAGGTCTTGCTGTCCTGCCATGTTATTTATATCATACGAAGTGGCGTCCGTCAGCAGGGTTGACGGCGCTTTGAAGGGAGGGGGCCGGTATGACCGACAACGACTGTATTTTTTGCCGCATCGTCCGGGGCGAGATACCCTGCGCCAAGATATACGAGGACGAGGCGGTGCTGGCGTTTCTGGACCTGGGGCCGGTGCGGCCCGGCCATACGCTGGTGGTGCCCAAGGCGCATTGCGCCCATCTGCTGGAAACCCCCGACGATTTGGCGCCCGCGCTGTTCGCCGCCCTGAAAAAGGTGGGGCGGGCCGTGATGGCGGCCACCGGGGCCACGGGCTTCAACGTCCTGCAGAATAATTTTCCCGCTGCCGGACAGGCCGTTTTTCACATTCATTGGCACGTCATTCCTCGCACGGAGGATGACGGGCTGACGCTGTGGCCCCAAGGGGCCTATCCGGACTCGAAAGTCATGCAGGAAACGGCCGCGGCCATTGCCGCGCGCCTTGAGGAAGAACAACAGCCAAGCCGGAACACCGGAGGACATGTATGAACAGGGCGCTTACCAAGGCCGACATCGTGGAAGCGGTCTACGAACAAACCGATCGGAATCGCGCCGAGGTGAAGAATATTGTCGAATCGCTTCTGGGGCTTATGAAGCAGGCGGTAAAAAAAGACCATTCCCTGCTCATCAGCGGATTCGGCAAATTTGAAGCCTACGACAAAAACGCCCGCAAGGGGCGTAATCCGCAGACCGACGAAGCCATTACCCTGCCGCCGCGTAAAGTTGTGGTATTCCGCCTGTCGCGCAAATTCCGCGTGGAACTGAACGGCGAATAGCCGCCGTGCGCTGTGGATGCCAGGCCCCTTCGTTTCGTGGAGGGGCTTTTTTTGTGGAATTCCTCCAGAGTTCCGGAGCAGTTCGTCATTGAACTGTTTTACGGACTCAAGCAAAGCGGGACTTCCGCTCTCCTTAGCTGTAAAGCGCTTGGCGCTGGCGGCTAGAGCATTTCGGCTTGAATATGCTCTTCCGACAGCGGAGCAGGCGGTCGCCGCGAAGGCATAAGCGCCATTCATCGGCTCTGTCGGATGCTGAAGCGGGCGTGTCTTAAATTTTACCCTTGTACAATGTTAAAGTTAATCTGCTCTAAAATATTTTCAATAACAAAACGCTTTAAGCTGTAGTCCAGGCCATGACGTTCCGCGTCGCGACTTGGCGTAACTTGGGAAACACGGCTTGTGGGCGGAAACGCTTACGGATCGAGCCAGGGGAAGTCGTCGTCGGCATATCCCGTGGCGTGAAGCAAAAGACGTCGTAAGCGGGCCGCATAGGCGTTCAGAAAATGCGCGGGAGGCCAGTCCCGGCTCCGGACGGGGGCCAGGCATACTTCGGGCGGCCCGTCGCCGCGCAGAAAGCGCAGGCGGCCGTGATCCTTCCACTGTGGGCCGGAGGCCAGCCAGGCCACGGGGTCGCCCTCGTTGACCATACGGTAGTGGAGGATACGGCGGGGAATGCTCCGCACGAATGAGGGCGAACCCACGCGCGGGCAGCCGTAGGTGTAGACGTGGATGCGGCGGCGACACAGGCCCTGAAGTTCGCGGGCCAGAAGCAAAGCTAAAGCGCCGCCCAGGCTGTGGCCGGTCATAAACAGTTGTTTGCCGCGCACGTCATGGGCGCGCAGCGCCTGGCGGAAGGCCGTGGAATGCAGAAAAGCTCCGGCCAGAACCATGAAACCGGTATGCGCCCCTCGGTTGTCGGGGGCCAGAAGGTAATCCAGCAGGGACGTGGTGTGATCCAAAAAATCCCCCACCGGCAGTTCCCGATTGAACAGGGTGAGCGCCTGAGTCAACAGACGTTCCAGCGCCGGTCTTCGTTCCTCCAACGGATTGCGGCCGCCGTTGCCGCTTAGCTGGGCCCGAGCGCTGTCCAGCAATATGGTGCGCGGACCGTCCGTCCCCTGCACAAAGATGACGGCGCTGTGGCGGTTGGAGGTGAGGTACAGTTGCACGCCCAGGCGGGTTTCACGGTATGGCTCGACCAGTGCGTCGTTCGGGGACGCGGTGCGCAGCACCAGCCGGGTGTTGAGTTTGCCGAAGCGCCGGGGCTGGGCGGTCCGACGGCGCAGGGCTTCCAGCACGCGCGGGGCCGCCCCCGGTCCTTCCGGAGAGGCATAGGCCAGGGCGGAAAAAGCCGCCAGGTTGAGGGCTGTGGGCAGGCTCCAGGAACCTTCGGACAGGATGGGCGTCCAAGCGGCTTCGGTCCGGATCGGCAGACGGGAAGAGCGCGCCGAATTCATGGCAGCGAGGGACGTGCTCCGTCTCGGACCGGAGCGGGGTTGCCGCATGCCTGGCGCAATTCGGCGGCGAAGCGGCGAGCTTCGGCCTGGGCGCGCAGGCGTTCTTCGTTGATGGGCGCGGCATGGCTCAGAAGCAGATCGACCAGCGCCGGATCGAGGTGGTTGCCGCGCAGGCTGCGCAACAGGTTCAGCGCCTCGTTCAGCGGCATGCCGGGTCGGTAGGGGCGATCCTCGGTGAGGGCTGTGAATACATCGGCCACGGCCACCATACGGGCCTGAACGGGGAGTTCGCCCGCCCGCAGACCGTGAGGATAACCTTGACCGTCCATGCGTTCATGGTGTGGGGCGCCCCAGTCCCGCACGTTTTCGAAGCCGGGAACTCCGCCCAGCAATTCTCCGCTCAGCGCCGCGTGCCGTCGCATGGTGGTGAATTCATCATCGTCGAGCGGGCCGGGTTTTTCCAGCAAGGAGACGGGCACGCCCAGTTTACCGATGTCGTGGAGCAAGCCCGCCACGTATATTTCGTCCTCGCCGTCCCCGCCGTGGAGCCGCATCAGGGCGCGAGCCGTATGGGCCACTCCGGCGGAGTGGGCGGCCGTATACGGACTGATGGAGTCGATAATCAATGAAAAGAGCAGGCTGAAACGGGTGACCTGGGCCGTATCCGACCAGGTGTCGCGGAATTCCCGGGCCAGCCATGCTTCAAGGGGGGCGCGTTCCAGTCCGACGGTCGCCAGGGCGGGGTCGTCCAATACGGCCAGCATGGCTTGGACGAGGAGGGGATGAAACGTGTGCGGCTGCCGCCGCCGCAAATGTTCTTGCACATCATGTCGCGCCTGCCCCGGTGTTTTGCCGCATCCGCGCAGGTAGATATCCACCCGGTCGGCCAGATTGATGATGTTGGCGGAACGGGCGACGGCGCCCATGCCGGAAGCTTCTTTCCAGGGGACATGATGAAGCAGCGCCATTTCAGCCGCGTCGTCCAGAATTCCGCAGGAGCGTAAAAAAGCCCGGCTCGCGCGGGAATGCAGCTCCGCTTTGCGTTCAAAAATCAGATCGCCGGCGTTGACCCGCAGTGGAATGGCTCCCGTATCATGCAGCATGGCGGCGATGACCAGGGTTTCCCTTTCGGCGAGGGGCATATCCAGCTTGCGGGCCACGGCGTCCGCCAGATAGCCCACATGCAGATGGTGCCCCGCCAACACGGGATTGACCAGGTCCAGGGCTCGGGAAAAGCCCATGACCAGATGAAAGGCGTTGATGTGTAACGGCACGGGGACCTCCGTCCATACCAAGAGAGCGTTATTTTGCGGAGCGGTACAGGCGGCGGGTGCCGCGGATGACGGTCAGGGCGTCGCCCAGAGGGCCCGGCAGACGCGAAGGGCGCAATTCGTCCGTTCCTTGGTCGAGAGGGACGATGACCGGGCCGGTGGGCTTCCCGGTCGGAGGATAGACGTTAAGGTCGGCAAGGTCGGGTTTATCGGCGCTGGAGGAAAAGACCTCCGGTTCGTCCGGGAATTCGTCCGGCATGCTCTCCGGAAGGTCGCCCGTAACGGCGTCCGCCTTTTTGGAGGGTGGAGTCCGTCGCGCCAGGCCGAGGGCCCGCCGCAACCAGCCCCGGCGTTTTGTCGCGGGGCCCGCATCGCGTCCGGCGGCCCGAGCCAGCGCTTTTGTCAAATCCGACCACTCGTCGCCCCGTAGGGCGTCCAGTACGCTGTTCAGGGAGCTTTCCGCATCCGGAGCGGCTGTGCAGGCTTTCAGCAACGTGTCGATAAGTTCCGCTTCAGTCACGTATTCCAAAGCCAGCCCCGCCAGATCCGGCAGGTCGTCTCGGCGGCCCGTGCGCACGCAGCGTTCCAGCTCGCGCAGCAGCGGATTGGGTTGGTCCGGGTATTCCGCCGCTATATGGCGGGTCAACGCGTCGGCTTTGCCCCAGGCTCCTTTTTCCAGAAAGCCCTGCAACGCGCCCAGAAGGCAGGTGCGTATTTTACCTTTTTCGCCCCGCGCTTTCCATAGGGCGGCCAAGGTCAGGCATGCCTCCGCCTGGGTGGCCCCGTCGGCCGCCGCCTTCTGCAGGTAGGGCAACGCTTCGTCCCAACGCCGCTCTCGCGTCAATTCCCGGCCTATCCGGTAGCTGTCCTCGGCGGTCATGGTCGCCCGATCGGGCGGGATATATTCCTGAAGCTTGCGGTCGAACGCCTGGTGGTTCGGGACCGTACCCTCTCGCCGCAGGGAGGTGATAAGTTCGGTCCGGGTCGCCCTGGCCTCGCGTCCCATATGGGCCAGTATCCGCTGCAACATGACGGCGGTGAACGGCCGGATGAGCACGGCGTTGAAACCGGATTGCTTCAGTGCGATTTCCTGTCCTTGTTCGGCGATGATGGCGAGCAGCGGCATATAGCCCAACAGGGGATGCAGCCTGACCAGCGCGGCGAAATCGGCCGCGCCCATATCGGTCAGCGAGGGCAGACAGACCACCAGTTCCGTGCTTGGGGGCAGCACCTTGCTGACCCGCTGCGCCAGATAGCGGGCCGCGTCCACGCCTGTGGCGGCCACGCGTACCTGACGCACGCCCGCGGCGCGCAACACGGCACGGTCGATGGAGGCGTTGGTGTTGAGGGCCGTCAGCAACAAGGCCGACTGAAAAGGATGGGGAGCGTCGAGGCGCGGCGGGGAAGGAGATGCCATATCTCCATAAATTTATCCGCAAAAGCGGGAAGATACAAGAGCCGCTTATTTGTTTCCGTCGGCCGTCGGCAGGTTTGAGGCCGCCTGTCGGGCCGTGGGGCGGCCGCTATGTGTCAACCGGAGAAGGGGATGATTTTAGCGGGGCGGGGCGCGGGCAACGTCATGACGCGCCCGGTCGCATATTCCCGCTCATGTACCGCGCCGCAGCACACGCACCGCCAGCGTCCGTCGCCGGGCCCCGACCCGTCTCCGGCTTCGGCGTCCAGGCGTATGAGGGCCCCGTCGCGGTTGTAGCAATGGCGGCAGAACGGCCCCTGCTTGATATTTCCGGTGACGAGCCAGTAACACGCCCCGTCGAAGACCAGATTGCGGGACAGGTAGAGGATGTCTTCGTATTCATGCACCTGCATGCGTAAAGTGGAGTTCTCGTCGCATACGGCGATATAGCGGGCCTGCATTTCCATCAACAAATGCCGAGCTTCATCGTTGCGGCCGCGTGCGAACAGATCGTCGATGTCTTTGAAGCGGTAGTAATCCAGCATTGTCTCCCCCGCCGGAAAAACGTGAAAAAGGGCGTATACCCGGTTTGCAAAGTCAGATATATAAACGTGCAGGATTTTGCGGCGGCGACCGTCGTGTCGACGAAAATCAAGAGCGTGCATCGGCTCGAAATTTTTGCCGTCAGACGCCGGAAACAGCGCATCCTTGTATCTATGGTGCGTATCGGCCCGGAGAAAACAAAAGTTTAGACCGGGCTCCGCCGGTTTTCTTTTGCGCGCCGACCCGGTATGCTGTTTCCGCCCCAGGACCCCCTGCCGTCCCCGCCTGTGCCGGGGCGTATGCTTTGGAGACCTTATGGAAAAATATATGTTGTCCATCGATCAGGGTACCACCAGCTCGCGGGCTATCCTGTTCGATCGCGAGATGAACATTGTAAGGATCGCTCAGCAGGAATTCACGCAGCATTTTCCCCGACCGGGCTGGGTGGAGCATGATCCCAACGAACTGTTCGATTCCCAGGCCCGGGTGGCCGTCGAATGCCTGCGCCGGGCCGGAGTGGACGCTTCGGACGTATGCGCGGCCGGCATCACCAATCAGCGGGAAAGCACCGTGGTGTGGGATCGACGCACCGGCGCGCCGGTATATAACGTCATTGTTTGGCAGGATCGGCGCACCGCTCCTCTGTGCGACGAGTTGCGCCGTCAGGGATACGAAACCTTGATCCGGCAAAAAACGGGCCTCCTGCTCGACGCCTATTTTTCCGGCACCAAGCTGCGCTGGATTCTGGACCACGTGCCCGGCGCCCGGCAGCGGGCCGAGCGGGGCGAGCTTCTGTTCGGCACCGTGGATACCTGGCTGGTCTGGAATTTCACCAAGGGGGCCGTGCACGCCACCGATCCCTCCAACGCCAGCCGCACCCTGCTGTTCAACATCCATACTTTGCAATGGGATGATGAACTGCTCGCCTTGCTGGACATACCCCGGTCCATGCTGCCCGAGGTGGTGCCTTCCTCGGGCGAATTCGGGGCCATCCATCCCGAATTTTTGGGTCGGGCCGTGCCTCTCGCGGGCATGGCGGGCGACCAGCAGGCCGCCACTTTCGGCAACGCCTGCCTGGAACCGGGCATGATCAAGAATACATACGGCACAGGTTGTTTTATGCTGATGCATACCGGGGCCGAAGCCAAGGTAAGCGCCCATAATTTATTGACCACTTTGGCCTGGCAGCGCGAAGGGCACATCCGCTACGCTCTGGAGGGCAGCATTTTCATGGGCGGAGCCATTGTCCAGTGGCTGCGCGACGGCCTGGGCGTCATCAGCGACTCGTCCGAGGTGGAAGCCCTGGCCGCCAGCGTGCCGGACAACGGCGGCGTGTATCTGGTGCCCGCTTTCGTGGGGCTGGGCGCTCCCCACTGGGACCAGTACGCCCGGGGCACCATCGTGGGGTTGACCCGGGGGACTACCAAGGCCCACATCGCCCGCGCCGCTCTGGAGGCCATCGCCCTTCAATCTTTGGATATCATGGAAAGCATGGCCGTGGATTCGGGGATGCCGCCCACCACGCTGCGCGCCGACGGCGGAGCGTCACGCAACAACATGCTCATGCAGTTTCAGGCCGACGTGCTCGGCGTTCCCGTGGAACGCCCCCGCGTTACCGAAACCACGGCCCTGGGCGCGGCCTGCCTGGCTGGTCTGGCTACCGGCTTCTGGGAAGACAAGGCCGACATGACCGCTCGCTGGAAGCTGGACCGTCGTTTTGAACCCCGTATGTCCGAAGACCGTCGCGCCGAACTGCACCACCACTGGCGCCGCGCCGTGGAACGTTCCCGAAGATGGCTGGAGGAAGACGAGGAAGCGTAGGAAAAATGAGGAAGGGGAGGCGGGCTCGGCCGACGAAAATTTATTTTACCTGCGGAGCCGGAACAAACTCTTGGTTTGTTCCGGCGCGCTTCCGCCAGTATTCGTCGAAGCCTGTATTGTACCGGGCTGGAAGCCCGGCTGTCTTTGCGGCAACGCAGTTGCCGCTCTTTCTTTAAATAACCTTGTTCAGCGTGTATTCGAGTATGCCTTCGGCGCCCTGGGCGCGCAGGCGGGGGATGAGGTCGCGGACCAAGTCGGCATCGACCACCGTTTCCAGCGACAGCCAGGCGGGGTCGCGCAGGCTGGCCACGGTGGGCGAATTGAGAGAGGGCAACAAGTCAAGGATGGCGTCCAGACGGGCGGAGGGGGCGTTCATCTTGAGGCAGACCAGGGATTCGGCCCGCAAGGCGCCCTGAAGCAGCAGATCGATCTGCTCGATTTTGCGGCGTTTGACCGGGTCTTCCCAGGCGGCGCGGCCGGCGATGAGCACGGCGTTGGTCGCCAATACCTCGTCGATGACGCGCAGACCGTGGGCACGGATGGTGGTTTCGGTCTCGGTCACTTCCACAATGGCGTCGGCCAGACCCTCCACGACCTTGGCCTCGGTGGCGCCCCACGAGTAGTTGATGTGCACGGGAATGCCCAGTTTGTCGAAATAACGCCGGGTGACGCCTTCCAGTTCGGTGGAGATGCGTTTCCCCGCCAGGTCTGCGGGCGAGCGGTAGGGAGAATCGCCCGCCACGGCCAGCACCCAGCGGGCAGGCCGGTTGGACACTTTGGAATAGATGAGATTCGACACCAGGCGCGCGGGCGCCTCCGAACCGGCCGGGGCGGAGTCTTTGCCCAGGCCGCAGCAGTCCAGTCCCTCGGTGGGAATGCCGGTTTCCAGCAGCCAATCTTTGCCGGTCAGGGCCAGATCGAGCACGCCGTCGCGGATATAGCCGGGGATTTCCTGCACCCGGCACAGGCGGGCGGTAATCTCCGGATCGTTGATGTCCGGAAAGTAGTTGCGCACGTGCTTATGGATTTTCCAACCCGCCCTATCGAACAGGGAAATGGTGGCTTCCTCCAGGGAACCCTTGGGGATGCCGAGTTTAAGCTGTGAGGACAGAGACGGGAAGGCTGGGGCGGACATGGAACATACTCCTTGCGGCGGCATGAGGGGAAACGGGATCAGGAACCGTATACCGAGGCGGGGTCGAAGACGCGGGGGCAACAGAGGGTGACGCCGTCCTCGCTGTCTCCCTCCGGGGTCAGACGCCGGAAAAAGCAGGAACGGTAGCCTTCGTGACAGGCCGCTCCGCCCGCCTGCTCCACTTCCAGCAGCACGGCATCGGCGTCGCAATCCAGGCGCACGGCCTTCACCTTCTGCACGTGGCCCGAACTTTCCCCCTTGTGCCACAGGCGCCGGCGGCTGCGGCTGAAATAATGGGCCTCGCCCGTGGCCAGAGTGGCTTCCCAGGCGGTCCGGTCCATCCAGGCCAGCATGAGCACCTCGCCTGAGGCCGCATCCTGGGCTACGGCGGCCACCAGGCCGCCCGCCTTGGAAAAATCGGGGGTAAAGTCCGGAGGAGGGATGAACATGGGGGCCTCGGCGGGAAAAGGTTATTTGGCGAGACTGACGGTGCGGCGTTCGCGGATGACGGTAACGCGGATCTGGCCGGGGTAGGTGAGGTTTTCCTCAATTTTGCCCGCGATGTCCCGACACAGCAGATAGGCCGCGTCGTCGTCCACGTTGTCCGGGTTGACCATGACCCGCAGTTCGCGCCCGGCCTGGATGGCGTAGGCCTTGGACACGCCCGAGAAGCCGGCGGCAATGCCTTCGAGGTCTTCCAGACGTTTGACGTAGTTTTCGAGCAGTTCCTTGCGCGCGCCGGGCCGGGCCCCGGACAGGGAGTCGGCGGCCTGCACCAGCACGGCCAGCGCCGTTTCGGGATGTTGATCCTCGTGGTGGGCGGCGATGGCGTGTACGATATCCTTGCCCTCGCCGTATTTTTTGGCGATGTCCGCGCCGATCAGAGCGTGAGAGCCCTCAATTTCGTGGTCCACGGCCTTGCCGATGTCGTGCAGCAGACCGGCCCGCTTGGCGCGTTTGACGTCCATCCCCAGTTCGGCGGCCATCATGCCGCATAGAGCCGATACTTCCAGCGAATGCTGGAGCACGTTTTGCGTGAAACTGGTACGGTATTTGAGCTGACCCAGCAAGCGGATGATATCGGGGTGGATGCCGTGCACGCCCGCGTCGAAAGTGGCCTGTTCGCCCACTTCCCGTACCTGGACTTCCAGCTCCTGTTCGCACTTGTGCACAATGTCTTCGATGCGGGCCGGATGGATGCGGCCGTCCTGGATGAGGCGTTCCAGGGCCATGCGAGCCACTTGACGGCGGATGGGACTGTACGCGGATAAAATGACGGTTTCAGGGGTGTCGTCGATAATCAGGTCCACGCCGGTGGCGGCTTCCAAAGCCCGGATGTTGCGGCCCTCGCGGCCGATGATGCGACCCTTCATGTCTTCGCTGGGCAAGGATACGGCGGTCACTGTCTGCTCGCCCACATAATCCCCGGCATAGCGCTGGATGGCGCTGGCGATGATTTCCTTGGCCTTGCGATCGGCCGCTTCTTTGGCTTCGGTTTCGATAACGCGCATCATACGCGCCGCCTCATGGCGGGTGCGCGCTTCAATTTCCTCGAACAGGCGATTTTTGGCCTCCTCGGCGGTCAGTCCGGACACTTCCTGCAGGCGGCGTTCCTGCTCGTCCAGGCGGCAAGCCAGTTCCTCGGCCTGTTCCTCCAGCTTGCGCTCCTTGCGGGTCTGTTCCTTTTCCTGGGCCAGGATGTCGTGTTCCTTTTGGGTCACGCGTTCCATTTTTTCCTCCAGGCGCTCGCTCATATCCTGGAGTTTTTTCTCGCGGCTTTTCAGTTCGCGCTCTTGTTCCTTGTATTCATTTTCCATTTCTCGCTTCTGGTTGAACAGTTCGTCCTGACCCTGGATAAGAATTTCCTTTTTTTGGGCCTGGGCCTCTTTACGGGCTTCTTCCACGATGCGCTGGGCCAGATCATTGGCGTCGCCGATGCGTTTGTTGCTGAGATGGCGCTGAAGCCAGAAGCCGAACCCCGCGCCGCCGAGAATGGCGAGGACGACGCAGACGGCAAGAAAGAAAATGCTGATCATGCTGCTTCCCCTGGTATGTTGACGGGTTGAAACCCGATATGCTTTTTTCCACGCGCGTGGGGAACGTCTGACGACGCGGCCACGCCGGGACTGGCCCGCGCAACGCATGGCGGCGGGCGGCCGGGGCCTTCCGGACGCGGGGCGACCGGGGAAACCATATCGGGAGGGGAAGAGAGAGGGCGGACAGCATGCGGTCACGCCGCATCGAGGCGTCGACCGCCGGCCCGGGCCGGTTACAAGCCGGGGAGAAAGCGGATGGGGGAACCCCGGAATGCCGTGGAAAGATGCGGGCACGAGACCTGGGGTCTCAGGTGGGCGCCTAGCCGAAACTTCAGGCTTCCCGTTCAACCGGGCTTGCTCACCATTTCGGCGCTCGGCTCCCTAATGACGCTTGTGAGGCCGGCACCAACATCTCCCTACGCACATTCCAGGGAAGTTCATCCTAACCGGCGGAAGACGGAGGTTCCATGATGGAAATCCGTGATTCCGGCGGCGTGTCGTGTTTCTCTATACGCTGCACCAGAGCGTTCAGGCGCGTTTCCACGTCGACACCCTGCTGCTTGAGCTGTAACAGGTCGTCAGCTATTCCCAAAATCAATATCGTCAGCAGTCTGTCCCTGCCGAGATGGTTTCCATGGAGCTTCAGGTCCCTGTACAGGTTCTCGACATAGGCACACGCGTTCTCCACCCGCGTCGGGTCGGCCTCCGTCTTGAACGAGACTTCCAGCTCGAATACGTTGAGGTGGTAACTGTGCATATCACAGTCCGGTTCAGCGCCGGTCTGGACTCGCGTCCGCTGCCGCCGCCGGAGCCGTCTCCGGGCCGTCCTCCAAATGGCTCTGGATACGGCGCAGCAGAGCGTCCACACGCATCAGCGCCTGTTCGCGCACCTGCTTCTCCTGCGCCGCTTCGTCCCGAAGCGCACGTATCTCTTCGTCTTTATGCTGGCCCGTCGCGACCTCCTCGCGGAGACGACGGTTTTCAACGCGTAAAGCCGCCACTTCGTCGAGGAGGCTTCCCACACGCTGTTCTAAAAGGTCCAGTAGTTCCATGACTTTTAGATAACGCCAGTCGCCGGGATAATCAAGCGTGCGGAACGATTTAAATGCGTTTCCGGTCGCCCGAATACGCCGGGGATGCCTGTGAGGCGACGCTTGCGCCGCCGGCGAAAGAAACGGGAGAGGGCAAAAGCTCGGCTTCAATCATTCAGATCAAGGGGGCCGCCAGAGCCGCGCATTCCGACAGCACGCAGGCGAATCCCATAAAATCGCCGTCAAATCCGTCTTCACCCCGAGCCATGCGGTGTAGGACGAGCAGTACAAGCATGATTGCCGTCAGGTACACGAGCATAGCCCGGGGGCTGGAAAACGCGCCGTATACGAGGAGTAAAGCAGCGTTCCAGATTAGGGCCAAAAAGGGCGTGCAGCCGGGGGCCACCAGGCGGCCCAGCGTGGATATCCGGCGGGGAGGAAGCAAGGCGGCCGGAACCAACATGAACGCGCGTCCCAGCGCGGGGGCCAGGATGAGGACTCCCCATGCGGCCGCGCTGTGCGCCGCCAGCAGATGGGCCGCCCCGATAATTTGAATCAACAGAAAAAAGAGCAGGCCCAGTGCTCCGAAACTGCCCAGTCGAGCGACCCCGAGCATATTTTGACCTTCTCCGTCCTGGCGGCCGCTGCCCCAGGCGTCCAGGCAGTCGAGCATCCCGTCCCAGTGTTGCCCGCGGCTGAACCAGGTCATAAGCCCCACATACAGCAATGCCTGAAACACAACGTGCTCTGTCGATACCCCCAGCCTGAGCGGCAAACAGGTCAGCAGACCCAAGGCCAGCCCCGTGACGGGAAACCAGCGGGCCGAGGCGGCCAGCTCGGCAGAGGTGAAAATACGCGCCGGAGCCAGGCGGGTGAGGAAGGAAAATGAGGCCCACAGAGAAGTCGGGAACATGGCGGCGTCCATGGCCGATCGCACACAAACCCGCCCGAGGGGGGGGGAGGTAATGGGGGCATCCCCGGCAGTCGGAGAGAGCGCGTCGGTGACGTCAAGACGTTTCAGGAGCGCGTGGCCGACACCAGGGGCGACTGACGCCACGGCTCTGCGCCCAATTTCATCGAGCGCAGAGGAATATATCACCCGTCGTCCGCATCTGTTTTTCGCCGTCATACCGCTCAGGCGCCGCAAACGGCACAAAAACGCCACCCGTTCCCCGAAAGAAACGGCGCGGAACCAGTTAGGACCGGAAGGAACGGAAGCTCAGCGCTTGGTGGAAATATTGAAGGTCAGCGAGTAGATTTGGTGGAAGAAGTCGACGTATTCCACAAACACGTGATCCGGCACGCTGATACGGGCGGGCGCGAAGTTGAGTATGCCCTTGATCCCCGCGTCCACCAATTGATTGGCGGCGCGCTGCGCCCGTTCGGGGGGCGTGGTGACGATGCCGATTTCGATATCCAGTTCCGGCAATTTTTCGGCAAGGGTCTTGGTGCAGAACACTTCCAGGCCGTAGGCCGTCTCGCCGATTTTGAAAGGGTCGCAGTCGAAAGCGGCCACAATAGTGAAACCGCGCCGCCGAAATTCCTGATGGTTGAGCAGAGCCCGGCCGAGATTGCCGACGCCCACCAGCGCCGCCCGCCATTCACGGTTGGCGTGCAGGCAGGCCTTGATGGCTTCCAGCAGATAGGAGACATAGTACCCTACTCCGCGCACGCCGAACTCGCCAAAGTAGGCGAGATCTTTGCGGACCTGTGAGGCGTTGACGTCACAGGCGCGGGACAGGGGCTCCGAGGAAATAACTTGCACACCCTCCTTGTGCATGGTTTCCAGCACCTGAAGGTAGGTGGTCAGACGCTGGATGGTGGCACGGGGGATATGTTCGCTTTTGGGGGGCTGGTTCATGATGCTGCCCGAGGGACGGGGGTGAAAGGCGACCGGGTCCGGCCCGGCCGCCCGAAAAGGCTGCTACATCTTGACGAACAGAAGGATCAGGTCGACGAGCAGGGCATAGATACAAAGGGATTCGACAAAGGCCAGGCCCAGAATGAGGGACTGGGAAATCTTGCCGCTGGCGTCGGGGTTGCGGGCGGTGCCTTCGCAGGCGGCCTTGATGGCCATGCCCTGGCCGAGACCGCAGCCGGCGGCGGCGATGGCGATGCCGATGGCCATGCCCAGAGCGGTGATGCCGAAGCCGACGCTGGTGCCGTCGTCGGCGAAGGCCAGAGAGGCGAAGGCTACCAGCATCACGGTGTTCAGGGCGGTAAGAACGAGTTTACGCATGTCGAACTCCTCAAATCGGATTATTAAGTTGGGCCCGAAGGGCCATTCCCCCGAAATCGCTCCCGGCCTAGTGCGCGTGTTCCACGGCGCTCTGGATGTAAATCATGGCCAGGATGAACAGAATGAAGGCCTGCAGGGTTTTGCCCAGCAGGAACAGGAAATAGAGAGGCACGGTGCCGACCAGAACGCCGACATAGATGCTGGCGCCGAAGCTGAAGAAAATGAGCAGCGTCATTTCTTCGCCGAAGATGTTGCCGAAAAGACGCAACGACATGGACAAGGGACGGGCCAGATGGGAAATGATTTCAATGGGGAACATCAGCGGAATCAGAGCCTTGTTGGAACCCGTGAAGTGCTTGATGTAATGGCCGCCCCACTGACGGATGCCCACGTAATTGTAATAAATGAACACGGACAGAGCCACGGCCACGGTGGTGTTCAGACTGGCCGTGGGGGCATCCAGGCCGGGAATGAGGCCCAGGTAGTTCATGGTCAGAATATAAATGAAGATGCCTGCAAGCAGGGGGACGAAACGTCGTCCTTTTTCGCCCATATTGGATACGATGAAGTCTTCCAGGCCGCCCACCAGGGCTTCAAAGAAGTTTTGAAGCCGTCCCGGCACCAGGGATACGCGGGAACGGACCATAAGGCCCACCAGAGCCAGAATGATCATGCCGACCCAGGTAAAAAACACGTACTTGAAGTCGACGCTTTGTCCGCCGACGGTCAGCTCATCCATGTGGAATACGGTGGAGAGCAAAAGCGGCTCGGGCAAACCTGCTGCTGCCATGAAGGGCCTCCTCAAAAATGCTTACTTCTCCGCGCGCGAATTATACCGGAATAGAAATAAAACCGGTAAGATAAGCACGGCGGCGGACAATCCCGCCGCCAGCGCGAACGGACTCGCGCGAAAAGCGACTAACGCCGTATACACGAAAAATCCGGTAATGAAAAGTCTCAAATTGGATCGGAGCAATTGTCCGAGCAGCAGGCGGCGGGCGGCGGAAGAGGCCGCCCTTCCCTCGTTTCCGGACGGAAAGGCATGTTGCACGAAGAGGGCCAGGCTGTAAAAATTCCAGGCCGAAAGCGCGGCTCCCATGCCCAGCCAGAAGGGCCAGGCGGCCAGTGGGAGCAGGACGATTCCGGCCGTCAGCAGCGCGGCGGCCAACAGAATAAGTGCCCGCGCGCCGGTGCGCACCGGCCCCGCGACGAAACCGCGCCGCCATAGCCAGCGATCCACGCGGTATACGGGATGAAGGGAAGACGGGTCATGGAGACGCGCGCTCATGAGCGTCTTCCTCCGTTCCGGCCGACAGGGGCGTTTTTTTCTTCTTTGTTTCGGGTGGACGTGTCGTTCTGCCCGCGAATGAGATAACGGGCGTCCACCCATACGTTGCGAAAACCGGCGGCCACTCCCAGGAGCAGACCCACGGCCGCGCCGACGGGCCAGGAGTCGAGCCACTTGTCCGCCAGCCAGCCCAATACGCCGCCCACAATGGGGCCGGACACCATGTGCAGACCCATGGTGCCGGCCGTGCCGAGCAGGCTGAACATGCCGGAATTGTCGGAGCGGGCGGCCGGGGGGGATGTGGGG
>UQJT01000011.1 GCA_900541395.1 uncultured Desulfovibrio sp. | reverse complement strand
GTCCGCTCCCGCGGCCGCCGGAGCGGTTGCCCTTTTCAACAGCAAACCGCTCTAGTTGTCAGCGCGAAGCGTTTTACGGATAAAGAGTGTGGAAGTCTCACCCTGCGCTCAACTCCGTAGAGTATTTCAATGGCGAGATGCTCTAAAATCAAACACTCAATGCCCAGTAATATTATATTTTTTTAATTTATACTGCATGAGGCTTCGGGATATCCCCAACAATTCCGCCGCATGAGCCTGCACAAAATCGGCCCGGATCAAAGCGCGGCGAATGAGGGCCGCTTCAATGCGGTCCAAGGTATCGGCAAGATTAAGTTCAACAGGCAACAGGTCAACTGCACTTTTAAACTGAGACTCCTCATCCCGTATTTCCGGCGGCAGATCGTCCACGCCAATCACATCGTGCGGAACCATAACAATACAGCGCTCGATAACGTTCTGCAGTTGACGAATGTTGCCGGGCCATTCGTACCCTGTCAGATAATTCTGGGCTTCCTGGCTGAATTTCTTGCCGTTAATAGCGTTTTCCGCAGATATTTTCTCTGCGAAGTGAGCTACCAACAAAGGAATATCCTCACGCCGTTCGCGCAAAGGGGGTATAGGTATTTGCACCACATTCAAGCGGTAGAACAAATCTTCACGAAATTTTCCCTCTTCGACTAATTTAGCCAAATCCTTATTGGTAGCCGCCACCACCCGGATATCAACGCTGACGGGTTCCGTTCCTCCCACCCGCTCGAATGTGCGTTCCTGCAATACGCGCAAAAGCTTGACTTGAAGATCAGGAGTCAGTTCGCCTATTTCATCCAAAAACAACGTTCCGTGATCAGCTTGTTCAAATCTGCCCCGGCGCATAGCTACGGCTCCGGTGAAAGAGCCTTTTTCATGGCCGAACAATTCACTTTCCAACACACCGGCGTTAAAAGCCATACAATTGACCGTTACAAAAGGAGCTTCTTTACGCGGCGAAGAAAAATGAATGGCTCTGGCCACAAGCTCCTTGCCCGTGCCTGATTCTCCGGTAATGAGCACTGTGGAACGGCTGGCGGATACCCGATCCACTATATTCAAGGTATCGCGAATAGCTTTGGATTTGCCGATAATCTGATGGGTGCTGTAACGATCTTCCAGATTTTCCTGAAGCAAACGGTATTGTTGGTGAGCCCGAGACAATTCAGCCGCGTTATGGACCGAAAGCAAAAGTTCATCATTGGCAAAGGGTTTGGTTATGTAATCAAAAGCTCCATAACGCATGACCTCCACCGCACTTTCAATCGACCCGAAAGCCGTCATAATCAGCACGGGGATATGAGACCAGGATTTTTTGATGGATTGCAGCACTTCTTTACCCGTCATTTTGGGCATTTTCATATCAGTGATGACCACATCCACCTCTGAATCGTCCAAAAAAGCCAAGGCCATTTCCGGATCGTTGATGGCCGTTACGGAATACCCGGCATCGGCCAACAAAGCTTCCAGAACCAGCAGGTAGTTTTTTTCGTCATCAATGACCAAAATACGGGCGTTTTCGCTCATACGGCACCTTCTTTAAAACACGTTACGCGGAATCTTGTTCATTTTACCCGACATGACAAGGCGACGCTCTCTCTCCAATCGCTCAAAAAACGCACAAGGATATATGTCGGCAGTTCGACTCGTTATCGGGAAGCCTCCATCGAAGGCGGCGCCGGAAAAAACAAGCGGATGACGGCTCCTCCTTCAGGAGCGTTGGCCAGTTCCAACGTGCCGCCGTGGGAGGCCACAATAGACTGCACAATGGGCAAGCCCAGACCGGTCCCGGTATCTTTCGTAGTGTAAAAAGGATCTAAAGGCTTATCCAGTTCATCCGGCGGAAACCCGGGTCCGTTGTCCTGAAAACTCAGCTCCACATCGCCGTTATCCAGACGCGTTCCCCGGATCACAATACGACCCGTTCCCTGTATAGCCTGCTGGGCATTGATCAGCACATTATAAAAGGCGCGGTACAGTAAATCAGGGTCGCCTGAAAGAAAAAAGGGATGGGGCAATTCCAGCTCCACTTCCACGCCCTGACGCTGGAACTCGCCGCCAAGAAAAGCCATAGCCTTGTTGATGACATCGACCACGTTCACTTCGTCCTGTCGCGGCTGACGCGGTCGCGCATAGTCCAAAAAGTCGTTGACCGTGGTCCCCAGGCGACAGGATTCGTCATAAATAGCCTGAAGGATAGGTTGACTGGCCGGGTCCACGTTTTTGTGCCGCCGCATAAGAAACTCGGCGCTGGAGCGGATGATGCCGAGCGGATTACGGATTTCATGGGCAATGGAAGCCACCATACGGCCCATGCTGGCCAGTTTTTCACTTTGGTGCAGCTCAGCCTCCAGCTGGCGGGTACGGGCCATGCGTTCACCTAAAATGCGCTCGGCTTGGCGGGCGACCACCTGAAACAAAATAAACAGAATAAGGCTGGAAACCAGAAACCCTGCCATAATCAACCATTGAGAACGGATGGCTATCTTATAATGGCTGGTAACGTCCTGAATAATTTCCAGAGCTCCCAACACCGGCGTTTCCTCGGCGGCCTTATTCAACTGTTCAAAATCTTTATCAATACTTAAAGGATAAACCGTCCTTAGCTGAAACGAGCCGTCGGGCAGCCCGGGAGTGAACAAAGCCTGAACATAAGGTATGGAGGACAGAACATCGAAATGATGAGGCGTTCCCTGAAAAATTAAAGGAATACCAGGCGTATATAAATCTGTACGCCGAACTTCGGCATGGTTGGTGGAATAGGTCACCGCGTAGTTATTGTCATAAATACGTATGGTTTCGATCCGCAAACCGTGCAACAGCGATTGCACGACTTCATCGAGCAACTTGTACTGAACGGGGTCACCTAAAGCCACTCGGCCGGAGGCATAGGTCACGGGCAAGGTAAAGCGCCGAAAAATCTGTTTATTCAGATTTTCCGCCAACAATAGGGCGTATTCCTCCTGACTGTCCAGCAAGGTGGTGGTGGTGGTATTGCCGATAAACAACGCCAGAATAGCGCTGGAAACCAGCACCAACACCAATGAAACCCAGGAAAAAAAACGAGCGAGACTGAACGGCAGCCCCGACGCCGCTTTCTTTTCTTTCCGGATTTTCGTCTGTTCCACCGCCATGCTTTTTTATCCTCCGGCTTCAGCGCCTGTTTTCGCCCTCCGGCGACGTTTCCGGCCGGTTCTTACAGGCTGCGGAACTGCGGCGCCCCACTTTTTTCTCATCTTCCGGGGCGCATGGCGAGTAAAAAATGAAGGGTAAAAAAAGAGCGCGCCCCGCCTCCCGCCAGGCCCGTGCGCGCTCAGGATCGATTTTTTATTCGGAAATGCATAAAATCAGAAACAACAAAACTTCGCCGTTCAAGCGGTATAAGCGCCATCATCCAAAGGACGATTGCAACCTGTTATGCATAACGGCACAAACGACAAATTTCAATGCAAGCCCCATGTCTCGCATCCAGTCGGGCACTTACGCCAAAGTACCTCAAGGCCCGCAGCATCGCCCGATATACCGCCTGTTTTTACACCCGGGATATATCGGCCTTTGCGTCCCGTTCGGTAAAACGGGTCAGACGCTCGGCATCCAATTCGGAGCCTGGAGCTCCCAGACGACCGCGGGCCAATTTTTTCCCTTCTTCCACAGCGGGTTGGTCCAAAGGATTGATGCCCGATATCCATCCCGTAAATACCGTGGTTGCCTCCAAAAGCATAATCAACCTGCCCGCGGCGTATTCGCCGCAATCCGGGGCGGCCACATGCACAAAAGGAACACCGCGTTGCACAAGAGACATGCGGGTGGCCAAAGTTTCGGCTTCCAGAATATCCCCCAGACTCTTACCGGTCAGCCAGCTCCAGGGAGCGGCCTGCGGCTCCAGCACCGGACCGCGGGGAGCAGGCGCGCTGAGGAACAGGCATCCCTTGTCCAAGGGCCCTCCCAGAAACATCTGAAGCAACGAATGCTGATCCGTCACGCCTACGGCGGGCACGGGCATGGTTCCCCGGCCGTCCTTGCCTAAACTTTCGGCCCACAATTGAGCGAACCAGGGACCAAACGCGGCCCAGGCCGGAGCATAGCAAAAAAATATCAGTTGGCTCTTTCCGGAAAAGGCCAGATGGGACGCCCACATGGCCAGTCTCCAGGCGGAGTGCTCGGCCAAAGCCGCAGGCTCGGCCGCCAGGGGACGCCCTACGTCGCACGCGCCGCGCAACAGCGCCTTCCAATCCACCCCCAGGAAGGCGGCAGGAACCAATCCCACGGCCGACAATACGGAGTAACGCCCCCCCAGCCCTTCAGGAACAGGCAGAGAGCGCAGAAAATGGTGATCCGCCTCGTCCCGCAAAAAGCCGGCCTGGGCGTCCGTCACCACAAACAGATGTTCCTGCCAGGTGCCGGGCAAACGTTTTTGCAGCCAGGGCAGAACAAGAAGGTATTGAGACACGGTTTCGATGGTCCCGCCCGACTTGCTGATCACCGCCACCAACGTTTCCTCCGGCGGCAGTTTTTCCAGAAGGGCTTCAAATCCGTCGGGGTCCACGTTGTCGGCTATCCACAACCAGGGACCGTTATGGCCGGGCCTGTCCTGGGCGGGAAAAAAGGCTTTTTGCAGGGCGCGCGCGCCCAGAGCCGATCCGCCTATGCCCAGTACCAGCATATGGCGAAAACTATGCAAAAATTCCGTATGTCCGTCCAACTGCCCGCTCAACTGCTCCGCGAAGGGCAGAGTCAGAAAAGGGAGTTCAGGCAAGGAACGTTCCAGCCGGGCGGCATACGGTTCCGCAGCGGCCACGGCATTCCTGCCGCCGCCGGACGGACACGAAACGCCCGGTCTTTTTGCCGGGGCGGAAAAGGACGGCCAGGCATGCGACCAATCAAGAGTCAGATTCGACATGGGTCCTCCCAAAGCGCCTTCCCCTTTCAAGGTTGAAGCGCTCCCAAGCTGTCGGCACGGACAAGGTTTAGCCTTGTTCGGCCGCAGACTTGTCGCAACGATTCGTCCCGCGCCGCCTCCGCGCTCTTTCGATTCAGGCCTTCAGGCAAACAGCGCGGCGCGAATACGGGTCAACGCGTCCATCAATACATCATCGGCCACGGCATAGGATAAACGTATGCAACGCGAGTCTCCGAAGGCGCTGCCGGGCATGACCGCAACCTTGGCCTTTTCCAGCAACATGGTGCACAAGCTCGCGTCATCCGGCGTTCTATCCGAAAACAGAGCGCTTACGTCGGGGAACAAATAGAAAGCCCCCTCAGGCTTGGGACATACAACGCCCGGCCAGGAAGAAATTTCCTGGTGCGCCATGTCCCGCCTCCGCATGAACGCCGTCCGCATATTGTCCACGCATTCGTAAGAACCCGTCAACGCCCGCACAGCCGCTTTCTGGGCGATGGAGCAGATATTGGACGTGGCTTGCCCCTGAATTTTGGACATTTCTTTGATCAGCGCGGCGTCGGCCAGGGTATACCCTACCCGCCACCCCGTCATGGCGAAGGCCTTGGACAATCCGTTCAACACCACCAGACCATCGGGATGCTTTTCCCACCAGGGGGAAGCTCCGGCGGCTCTGGCCGGAGGATACACCAGTTGATCGTAAATTTCATCGGCTACCACTACGATATCATGCCGCAGGGCCCATTCTATCAGACCGGCCGTTTCTTCCGCGGTGTAAGCCACGCCGGTGGGGTTAGAAGGCGAATTGAGAATAAGCAGACGGGACCGCGCTGTGCGGGCCCGCTCCAGATCGCCGGGCGTGATGCGGAACCCCCTTTCGGAGGGTGACGGCACGAAAACCGGCGTCCCTCCGGCCAGAAGCACCATGTCGGGATAGCTCGTCCAGTACGGGCTGGGGATGAGAACTTCGTCTCCGGGGTTCAGCAGCGCCATAAAAGTATTGAACAAAGACTGCTTGCCGCCGTTGGTGATCATGATGTTTTCCGGACGGGCTTCCACACCGTATATCCGGCGGTAATAGCCGCAAACGGCCTGACGTAGTTCGGCAATCCCCTCGACCGGGGTATAACGGGAAAAATCGCCGTCAATGGCCTGCTTGGCGGCTTCCTTGACCGGCAGGGGCGTAGGAAAATCGGGCTCGCCCACGGCCAGACTGGTGACGGCTATTCCCTTGGCTTTGAGTTCCAGAGTTTTGGCGTTGACGGCCAACGTGGCCGAAGGTTTGAACCGGCTCAGACGATCCGCGAATTTCATGGCGCGTTACCCCTTTATGCCCGACAGTACCGGGAAGGATGACGAACGAAGGAAAATACGGTAGCAGGTTAGGAAAGGACTGTAAATTGAACCAGACGCCCCTGCTCCCCTATCCGCCCGGCTGTCGGATCGGCCGCCTTCTGCGGCGGGAAAAACGCTTCAGCGTGGCCGTCGAGTTGGACGCTCGACCGATATGGGCCCATACCAACAATACAGGCTCCATGCTGGGCCTGTTGCGTCCCGGTTCCCCCGTACTGCTGTCGCCGGCGACAAACCCCGCCCGCAAGCTGGCCTGGACCGTGGAGGCCTTGGGGCTGGGGACGCGCGGCGTGTCCGCCCCCGACGCCCGCGATCTGTTCTGGGTGGGAGTAAACACCTCCGTTCCCAACCGTTTTCTCAGCGCCGCCTTCACCGCAGGGCTGCTCCCCTGGACCGAAGGCTACACAGAACTCAAGCGTGAAGCCGTCCACGCCGAAAGTCGTTTGGACGGCTTATGCACCGGGCCGGACCGGCTTCCTCTGTGGATTGAATGCAAGAACGTCACCCTGGTGGAAGACGGCGTAGCGGCTTTCCCCGACGCTGTCACCGAACGCGGAGCCAAGCACCTGGGCACGCTCCGACGATTGGTGGCCGAAGGTTGCCGAGCCGCCATGCTATACCTGGTGCAACGACCGGACGGACACTGTTTCGGCCCGGCGGACTATATCGACCCCGCCTATGCCGCCGCCCTGCGTGAGGCTCTGAACTGCGGAGTGGAAGCCTACGCCGTGGTGGCCCGTGTTGCTCCGGACGGCATTTTTTATGACCGTGAGCTGTCCTTGAAAATTTAAGACCTTCCAAGCTGAATCATACCGACGCCATGCGGTTTTTGGGCGCTTTCGGACCCTCCGCCAGATATTCCGCGCTATTCCCTGCTCTTTTCCGCAGAACGTCCGCCGAACTTCTTGGCTTCATAAAGCAGCCTATCCGCGCGGGCATACAGAGAGTCAAACGTGTCGCCATCTTCATACACGGCAAGGCCGATACTTCCGGTAAAGACTTCAGATGAATTCGGGATGGGGATATTCAACCCCGCGCGAAGTTCGTCCTCAATCCCGTCCGCTTCGGCGCGGCGGCATTGACAGACGAAAATCATAAATTCATCGCCTCCCACTCTGCCCAGCCAGGCTTTCCGTTCCGCAAAAAACTTTCTGAGTGTTTTTCCGGTTTCCGCCAGTACATGATCTCCGGTCAAATGCCCGTAGGTGTCGTTGACGCTTTTAAAGTTGTCCATATCAATCATGAACAACGCGCATTCCCCATCCTTTGCCCATTCAGCCAGAAAGTTCCTCACCTTTTCATGAAACGCGCTCTTGTTATACAGCCCCGTAAGCTCGTCTATTTCCACTTTTCGCCTCAGCTCTTCCAGCAGCGATTTTTCCGTGTCGAAACGGGCGTCGGAGAAAGGAACGCGGTTTCGCATCCAAAAAAGAAAACGGAGGAAGAAAACAAGAAAAAATGCTGCAAAAAACGCTTCCGGAATATCCGGATCAAGCCGCATATCTTCAAAGTCATACATCTCATCCGTGAACCAGGCCGCTGACAGAAGCGTCAGAACGATCAGACCGAGGCGGATCACCCCTGCATGGCGCACGGTCAGCGCCCGAAGCGTCGCAAGAGAAATCCCCGGCCGACCGTCTTCCAGTCGAAAAATCCGCCCTTCCCCGGCAAGCGCCGCTCCCGCCACGCAAAAAATCGTCGTTGCCCCGGCGGCCAGCATGGCCTCGGGCATATTCAGATCAAACGCCATGTCCTCAAAATCAAAGATTTCGAGCACGGTCCATATTCCGGCCAGAACAGCCAGCGCCCTCATCAGCAAAGAAGCGGACATGGCGCGCCGCCCTTTCCATTCCATACCTTTCATACCCTGTACCTCCATACCGTGACAGACGAAAATCCTTCCGCCTCTTCCGGGTCGTTCGCACGGGAGCCGCCACCGGTCCGCACGTTTCCGGATGTCCAAGCTCTATCCGGTGCAGGGTTAAGAAAAGGTTAATTGTTCGGTAAGCCGGTTTCGACGCCATACGGACGAGACTTTGCCGCAACGTCTCCTGTCCGGCGTCGCCGCAATTCGCCTGCGGCGCCAAGAAACGGGACGGAAAACTGCGGGCCGCAATAGACACAGTTCCGGCCGGCGGATGCTTTCAATCATAAAATGATTCAAGAGGCAGGCGCTATGGACTGGGGCTTGGTTTTGAGATAGTCGATACGACTTTGCACAACGGCGGGATTGGGATGCAGAGGCAGGGCTTCGGCAAAGGCCCGGGCCGCCTCGTCCCGCCGTTCCTGCTGTTCATAAATGTCGCCTTTGAGCAACAATGCGCGGCCCCGCACGTCAGGCGCGGTTTCGGGCACGGCCAATACTTCATCCACGTGGCGCGCGGCCTCGTCGAGTCGGCCGTCCGTGGCGTAGGCGTCCGCCAAAAGATAACGGCATTCACCCAACAGCGCGGGAGTGGCGGCGTGGTCCGCGCACATTTCAAACATATCTTCGGCCAGGGCGAAATTCTGAGCCTGCTGATGATATAAGCCCATACGACGGTACAGAAGGGCCGTCTCATTGGGGGACAGTTCCGTTACGTCAAGCAGACGCAACCAAGCTTCGGAAGCTTTGTCCCACTGCCTGATCTTCTCATATCCCGCGCCCAAACGACGCAAAACGGCAGCCGTATATGCGCCGTCGTCGCCATATTCCTGCAACATATTTTCCAGGTAATCTATCGCCCAAGCGTCCTCCCCCATGTGTTGCGAAGCGCTGACCAACAGATTCCAGGCCGTCCAACGTTTTTGCGGATCGTTTTCCTCGCGCAGATAACGTTGCAGAAGACGCGCCACCTGAGTCCAGTCGCGTTGTTCCGCAGCCTCCTGCGCGGCCGCGAGATCGTCCGTGTCGTAAGAGGGACGCTCGCAGGCGCACAGAAGGCACAAGGCAAAAACAAGATAGGGCAGCAGACGCATACGTCCTGCCTACGCCTCCGGTTCAGGAGGCGTTTCTTCTCCGGAAGCGGTCGGGGTCGCGTCCAGGGACGCTTCCTGCGGCGCTTCACCGGTATCGGACAGGCCCGCGTCGGTTACGGTGTCGAAGCCCGCCACACTGGCACCGTCATCCAGGCGCACCAGGCGCACCCCCATGGTGGCCCGGCCTACCGACCGCACTTCGTCCACGCCCAAGCGGATAATTTTGTTGGTGGTGGTGAGCAGAATCAATGAATCGCCGTCTTTCACCGGCATGCCGCCTATGACCGGCCCGGTCTTGGGCGATACCTTGAAGTTGATAAGACCGATGCCGCCTCGGCTTTGGACCCGGTATAGATCGACGCGGGTACGCTTGCCGTAACCCAGGGAAGAAACCGCCAGAATTTCCGTGGACAAATCGTCGGCCGCCAGAGGCAGGCAGGACACCACGGTATCGCCCCGGCGCAGGCCTATGCCTTTCACCCCGGCGGCGCTACGGCCCATGGGCCGTACATCGGTCAACGAAAAACGGATGGCCATACCGTTGGCCGTAACCATAACCACGTGTTCGTTATCGCTGATCTCGCGCACCGCGATCAGTTCATCGTCTTCTCTCAGTCCCAGAGCGATGAGGCCGCTCTTGCGGCAACGGGCATACAGCGACACGCTCGAACGCTTGACCATGCCTCGTTTGGTGGCAAACAGGAAATAGCGATCCTCGGCAAATTCGCGCACGGAAATTACGTTGGCCACCCATTCGTCCTGCTCCAGGGGCAGCAGATTGGCTATATGCATGCCTTTGGCAGTGCGGCTGCCTTCGGGCACCTGATGCACCTTCACCTGGTGCATGCGGCCCTTGTTGGTGAACAGGAGCAGATATTGATGATTGGTGGTTGTGATGAAATCCTGCACAAAATCGTCGTCCGAGGTGTGCAGGCCCGCAATCCCCTTGCCTCCGCGCCGCTGCTGCTGGTAAGTGGCCAAGGTGGTGCGCTTGATGTATCCGCGTCGGGAAAGAGTGATGACCACATCCTCGTCCGGAATGAGGTCCTCGATATCAATGCCGGTCAGAGCGGCCTGCAAAATTTCCGTCTTGCGCGGCGTGGCGTAATTTTCTTTTATTTCGCGGGTTTCCTGGCGCAGAACATCGCGCAACACCCGCACGTCCTCGAGGATGGACTTCAAATAGGCGATGAGCTTCTGCAGCTCGTGGAATTCATCCAACAGCTTGTCGCGTTCCAGGCCGGTCAGGCGCTGGAGGCGCATATCCAGAATGCTCTGGGCCTGAATATCGGAAAAGCCGAAACGCTCCATAAGTCCGGATTTGGCTTCGGCGGGCGTAGCCGAAGCTTTAATCAGGGCCACGATTTCGTCGATGACGTCCAGGGCTTTGAGCAAGCCTTCCACAATGTGGGCACGAGCCTCCGCCTTGTCCAAATCAAAACGGGTACGGCGGATGACTACCTCGCGCCGGTGCTCCAGAAAACAGGTCAACGCGCTTTTGAGGTTGAGCAACTGGGGCTTGTTGTCCACCACTGCCAGCATGTTGATGCCGTAGGACGTTTCCAGCGGAGTAAACTTGTACAGAGCGTTGATGACCAGATCGGGAATGGTGCCGCGCTTGAGATCAAGAACGATACGTATGCCCCGGCGATCCGATTCGTCGCGCAGGTCGGAAACGCCTTCAATGCGACGATCGTTGACCAAAGCCGCGATCTTTTCCACCAGGTTGGACTTGTTGAGCGCATAGGGAATTTCGCGAATGACCACGGCCTGCTGGCCCTTTTTGCGCTCTTCCACCTCCACCCGGCCGCGCATCTTGATAATGCCGCGTCCGGTACGGTAGGCGTCGGTCAAGCCCTGCCCGGCGTAGACAAAACCCGACGTGGGGAAGTCCGGCCCGTGCACCAGCTCCATAAGATCGTCCACCGTGCATTCGGGTTCATCGATGATCCGAAGCAAAGCGTCGCACAGTTCTCCCAAGTTGTGAGGCGGAATGTTGGTGGCCATGCCCACGGCAATGCCCGACGAACCGTTGAGCAGCAGGTTGGGAACCTTGGTGGGCAATACCGCGGGCTCTTGCTCCGATCCATCATAATTGGGGCGGAAGTCCACGGTCTTTTTGTCGATATCTCCCAAAAATTCCGAAGCCAAACGAGACATGCGGACTTCGGTGTAACGCATGGCGGCCGGGGAGTCGCCGTCAATGGACCCGAAGTTCCCCTGGCCGTCTTCCAGGGGATCGCGCATGTTGAATTCCTGAGCCAGGCGCACCAGGGCATCGTATACGGCCACATCGCCGTGCGGATGATATTTGCCGATGACGTCGCCTACCACGCGGGCGCACTTCTTGTGCGGTCGACTGTAGGTGTTGGCCAACTGCGACTGGGCGTACAGAATACGCCGATGCACGGGTTTGAGGCCGTCACGGGCGTCGGGGATGGCTCGGCCTATGATAACGCTGAGGGAATAGGCAAGATAGGATTGCCTGAGTTCCTTTTCGATGTCGATATTCGGATGAACTTCCAGTTCGGCCACGGTATATCCTTTTGCGATGACTTGCGGGCCGACCGCGACTCGGAAGCCGCGGTCGGGAGGTTAAAACTTTTTCAGGGCTTCCAGCAGCGCACGGGTGGCCGGAACTTCTGAAACGGTAAAAGCGGTTTTGGCGCAAGGGTATTCGACGCAATCGGCGCAAGTGCAGTATTTTTTGTCCAGCACGCAACGCCGCACCTCGCAACCCTGGGAACAGTGGGCGCACTTGGGGCCGCCTTCGGTCATGCAGCCCGAGCACCACACCGCTTCGGGCGGAACGGGCACGCCGTATTTCCGGCTCCATTCCTCCGCCGTTTGTCGAATAAGCTCGGCATCTCCGGCGCGGGTCCCGATAAAGGCTTCACACTTGCTGCACACCAGGCCGCAAGCGGCCACCAGGGTTTCCATGACATCCTCCGACCAAAAAGTCAGATATCCAGTTCGTCCACAGCCAAGGCGTTGCGGATGATATAGTCGCGGCGGGGTTCAACCCGCTCGCCCATCAATTCTTCAATGGCGTCCGACGCGGCTTGGGCGTCCTCCACCGATACCCGCAGCAACACACGGTTGTCCGGGTTCATGGTGGTCACCCACAACTGTTCGGGGTTCATTTCCCCCAGGCCTTTGTAACGCTGTATCTGGTATCCCTTGCGCGCCTCGGCGAAAGCGGCGTCGCGCAGATCGAAAAAGTCGGATACGTCGCGCGAGCTTTCACCGCTGCTCAACTTGAGGGGGAAACCGCCGCAGTCGTTGTTAAGCTCTTCCAAAGTCTGACGGGCCTGCCGGTACATGCGCGAAGCGAAAAACTCCGATGCCAGACGCGTACGATGGCCGCCCTTGTTTTCAAAAATGACGAAGGTGCGTTCTTCATCCTCGCGGTTTTCCACTTCGGTAGCAATGGAATAACCCGCCTGCTGCATCCAGATGCGGAAGGATTCGGGCACCGCGTCGGCGGCCATTTCATCCGGGGTCACTTTCTCGGCATATTCGAGGAAGGTCATGAACAGCTCCCGCGCGATGGCGGTATTCTCGGCCTCCACAACCCGTTTTTCCAGATCGTCGACGCGCCGTAAAAGGGTGATGAGTTCCTCGCCCTGGAATATTCGGCCGTTGGGCGCGGTTACCGATACCCCGTCGGTCAGACGCTGGAACAAAAATTCTTCCAACGCTTCGTCGTCTTTAAGAAACTTTTCCATGCGGCTGTTGTGGATGCGATACAGAGGGGGCTGCGCGATATACAGATGGCCGCGATCGATGAGTTCCTTGTAATTGCGGAAAAAGAAAGTGAGCATAAGGGTGCGGATATGGGCTCCGTCCACATCGGCGTCGGTCATGATCACAATTTTATGATAGCGCAGGCGATCATAATCCACGTCCTCGCCTATGCCGATGCCCATGGCCGTGATCATGCATTTGATGGTATCACTGGCCAGCATACGATCGAAGCGGGTGCGTTCGGTGTTCAGAATCTTGCCGCGCAGAGGCAAAATGGCCTGAGTATTGGGGTCGCGTCCCTGCTTGGCGGAACCGCCTGCCGAATCGCCCTCCACGATGAACACTTCACATTCCGTGGGATCCTTGCTCTGACAGTCGGCCAGTTTGCCGGGCAGAGCGTTGTCCGACAGCGCTCCCTTGCGACGTACCAGTTCCTTGGCGCGACGCGCGGCGTCCCGGGCGCGGGAGGCGTCCACCGCCTTGTCGATGATCAGCCTGGCTTCCTTGGGGTGCTCCTGAAAATACACGTCCAGAACATTATACGCTATGCCCCCGACAATGCCCGTAATTTCGCTGTTGCCCAGCTTGGTCTTGGTCTGGCCTTCAAACTGGGGCTGGGGCAGTTTGACGCTGATTACGGCGGTCAACCCTTCGCGCACGTCGTCGCCGGACAGGGCCGCCCCCTTCAGCTTTTTGACAAGATCGGGCTGGCTTTTGATATAGGCGTTGATGCCCCGGGTGAGCGCGGTTTTGAACCCCGCCAGGTGGGTGCCGCCTTCCGTGGTGCGGATGTTGTTGGCAAAGGTATGAACGTTTTCCTTGTAACCCGCGTTGTACTGCAGGGCGAAATCCACCGTTACGCCCTCGGCCAGCCCCTCTCCGGAAATGATGGAGTGGATGCCCGGCTCGCCGGAATTGAGGTCCTTCACGAACTGCTCAAGGCCGCCCTCGGCATGGTAGGTGTGGGTTTCATTGCTGCGCTCGTCCACGCATACGATTTGAAGACCTCGGTTCAGATAGGCCAGTTCTTCGAAGCGTTTTTGCAGGACGGGAAAAGAAAACTCGGTGGTTTCAAAAATCTGCTCGTCGGGGAAAAAGCGCACCGTGGTGCCGTGGCCGTCTGCCTCGCCCAGGTCCATGAGTTCGGTGACAGGCACCCCGCGCTCGTAGCGCTGACGCCAGCGCCGCCCATTCTGGCGCACGGTTACTTCCAACCATTCGGACAGGGCGTTGACGCACGACACGCCCACGCCGTGCAGACCGCCCGACACCTTATAAGCGGTGTTGTCGAACTTCCCTCCGGCGTGCAGCTTGGTCATGACCACCTGCACGGCGGGCACGCCCTCTTTGGGATGGATGTCCACGGGAATGCCGCGGCCGTTGTCGCGCACCGTCACGCTGTTGTCGAGATGCAGCGTGATCTCGACGCGGTCGCAGTAACCGGCCATGGCTTCGTCGATGGAGTTGTCCACCACTTCATACACCAGGTGGTGCAATCCACGCGCGTCGGTACTGCCGATATACATGGCCGGGCGTTTACGCACGGCGGCCAGCCCCTCCAGCACAGTGATCGAGGAGGCGTTGTAAGCGGGCTTGGGAGCGCCGGGTACCATCCTTTCTTGCGTCATGAGTGATCCTGAATACTCGTATTGGGTTGCCGCCCGCGAGCGGGCATCCGCACCCCAAGACGGGGGCGGGCGGTAAAAAACATCCGACGTGTCAAACCGCCGTTACCCCCTTGCGGAGCTTCACGGTCGCCGGTCGGGTCGCTTCTGTCTTTATACCGGAAACGTCGGGAAATTTCAAACAATCCTGTCCGATCTTTCCTTTTTTTCGAAAAGATCGGACAGGAAAAAGCGAGTCGTCCGTCGGGTCGACGACATTCCCGAGCGGTTCTCTCGGGGCTTTATTCGTCTTCGGTATAATAGGTGGATTCGGCAATCTTCATGGGCATGATGAGCACCGTGTAATCCGGGTCTTCGGCGCCGGTGACGCCGCAGGGACCTTCCGCTCCGGTCAGGGTGAACGTCAGACGGGGCGACTGGAAATGGCCCAGAATGTCCATCAGGTTCCGGGTGGGGAAGGCTATGCGCTCCAGTTCTCCGCTGAAAGCGGCCTCCAGATGTTCCGTGGCCGATCCGGTTTCCTGCCCCTGGGCCGTCAACACCACGTCGGCGTCGGCAAACTGAAAATAGGTGCAGCGATCGCTTTCGTTGTTGAAAATATGCAGACGGTCCAAAGCGTCCAGGCACTCGCGGCGATCGACGTCGAGCTTGGACACGTCGGCGGCGGACAGACGGGATAAAAAGCTCAGATGATCAGGGTAGGTGAAATTCGAACGGGGCAGACTGAGGGTTTCGCTGCCGGTGCCCGTGCGCAGATGAAAACGCCGTTCACTTATATTAAGCATGATTTCATCCGTGCCAAGCCATTTACGCAGCTCGTTGACGTACTTTTTCTGGAGCAGCAAGCCCTGTTCGGGCAACTTGGCGGCCAGTTCGTCGTTGAGGAAGCGAACCATGGCGAACTGATGTCCGTTAAGACCGCAGGCGTCGACTTTGCCGGGCTCCACGCTTTTCAGGCACAGGCAGGACAAACCTTCGGTGCTGTCGTCGTCGCTGATGCAGAACGACACTCGATCCAGCAGGTCCTGAAAAAAGTCGCCGGACCATAGGATAGCCTCTTCCTCGGGGAAAGGAGGCAAAGCCTGGAACCATACCGGATCGGCCGCGGGCAGTTTGTAGGAACGGCGGCCCTGCTCCACAAGCAAGGTGTTGGCGGCCGCGTCGAGGTTAAGCCGGATATCGCCGCCGGGCAGACGGCGCAGAAGTTCGACAAAGGCCCGGCCGTTGACGCCCACCTGACCTTCTTCCTGCACGTTCGCCGGATAGGTGCCGGTGAATTCGATGTTGACGTCCGTGGCCATCAAAGTCAGCTTTCCTTCTCCGGACAAATCGCCTTCCGGAGCTTTAACGGCCTGGAGCCAAATGGAGCGCAAGTAGGCCGCCCCCGCTTTGCTTGGAATGATGGACGCCGCTTTTTGCAGGCCGTCGATAATTTGCTCTTTCTTTACTGTTAAAAGCATAATGGTTTCCTCATTTGCAGAAGTTAGGGGAAGAGGTTTTGTGCGTATCCCGCATATCACCCCGTTTTTCCAGGTTGATTTGGTGACGATTTTGGGCTCGGTCGGGAACGGAACCGCGCTTTTTTTCGTGGGCGGCGTTCATGCGAGGTGTTTCCGGCAACTTTGTGTCAATTCAGTCACCAAGATGTGTACATCTTTGTTCGTAACTTGTGTTTCCTTAATTTTTTTCACGGCATGGATGACCGTGCTGTGGTCTTTGCCGCCGAACATACGGCCCAAGGAAGGATAAGACTCGCCGAGCAGTTCGCGACACAGGTACATGGCGATCTGGCGGGCGCGGACCAACTTCGGGTCCCGTTTGCGGCCGCGCAGGTCTTTTGAGGTATACCCGCAACGAGAGGCCACCAGGGCCAGCACGGCGTCGGGGGTGAGCGCGCGAGGATTGCCCGTGGAGCGCAATATGGTATCCATATCGTTTTCGTCCGGCAACCGTCCGCTTTGAGCGCGGAAGGCGTCAATGCGCAGAATGACGCCGTGCAGCCGTCGCAGGCCGCCGCAACGCCGCGCCAGCAACAGGGCCATGTCCTTGCCCGCGTCCAACCCGTATTCCGCCAGCCTGGCTTGGGCATAGCGCAGACGGACGTCGAGGTCCGGCTCGGCCAGTTCGAGCACCATGCCCATGCACAAGCGGGAAAGCAGACCGGGGGTCAGCTCCGTCACGGGATCGCGGTCTTCATGACCGGGATCGGAACGGGAACTTTCAGAAGAAACCACTGCCGCACACAATACGGGACGCCCCCTTTGGGCCATATCGTCGATGAGGGCGGCCAGTTCTTCCTGAGATTCGACGCATTCGGCCAGAAGATGCACGTCGTCCACGCATACGGCCGCGCAGGAAAGCAGGGCGCGTCGGGCTTCGTCCCGCCCCTTGTTGCGGAACAGAGCGGTGAAATCCGGCGCGCTAAAAAATAGTACTTTGCCTGTTTTTTCCAAGGCTTGGGCGGCCGCCCGCAACAGATGGGTCTTGCCCGTGCCCGGTGCGCCCCGCAGCAAAAGAGGCGTGTACACGCGGGTTCCTTCCGCCGTCCCCCTCAAAATATTCAAAGTGAACTGATTTTTGCCGCCGCAGAAAAAGCCTTCAAAGGCTGAGGAACGGGGAGGGGAAAGTGTTTTCGGGCGTGCCGCGGCTTCACTTTCCCGCCGGGCTGCAAACGAAGGAAGATCGTCCCGCGACGGAACGCCGGAGAGTGTTCCGTCGTAGCGCAAGCGCACATCCTTTCCCCATATTTGATGCGCGGCCTTTTCCAAAGCTTCGCGCCCGTGTTGTTCAAACCATGAGGCGAACAGAACGTGGGGAAAGCGGACATATATCTCCTCATCCTTCAAGCTGAACTCCAAGGGGTCGAACCAGGCGCGCAACCACGCTTCAGCCGTATCAAAGCCGCCGGGAACGGGCCCTTGTTTCAGCACACGCCGCAGCACGTCTTTGGGCGCTTCGTTCGACGGCGGGGAAAGGAAGGGGACAGACAAGGCGGCACCTCGAAAATCAAAGAGAGATGAGCGAACTTAAATAGGCTATAACGAAATGTAACTCTATGATTTTATTATTTTGCAAAGAGTATGCGTCGCTGTGTGGGCTTTGGAGTCACGTTGAAATTTTTATCAAAAAAATGAGGGAGCAACAAGGAGAGATGCCGGGGTATGGGGGCTAAAGGTGAAAAGAGCTCAAAAAATAGAGGCGGCTTTATGCGGCTTGTGGAATACTCCGCCCGGGAGCGGGGCACGAGCCGTCGGCTTCCGGGTCGTAAAGATGGGGTTGCGCGTTTTCCGAAGTATCGTCACACCGTCTTGGTCGGGCGGTTTTGTGATCCGATTTTTCTTTTTAATATTTTGAAATTACTTGATATTTGAGAAATTACCTACTTTTGCTGAGACATTACGATACATTCGGAAAGATTCTTTATCTGGACAAGCTGGACGAAACTCAGTAAATCGGTGAACATTATCATGAAAAAATCAGCAAAATACATCTACCCTCGCCCGGTGTCCCGGCGGCGTCATCCCTGGCGCTGGCTGGGCCTGACGGCGTGCGCGGCGGCTGTGGCCTCTTTGTTTGTGTTTCATGACGATCTGACCGGCATGACCCGTTTGTTTGCTTCGCCGGTGGCGAGCGTGGAAACCGCTCTTCTGGCCGGAGCCCGGGCTTTGTCCGGAGCGGAGAGCGAAGGCCCGGCATTGGAGGAAAATGCTGTGTCCCCGCCTGCCCGGGCTTTGCCCGCGCCCGCGGCGGAACCCGCCGCGTTGAGTTCCCGCGAAATTGCCGCCCTGGCCCAAGCCGCCGAGGAGCAGCCTGAACGGCCGGAAATGTTGGTGGCGTCGGTGGGGGAAAGCATTTCGCATTTGCGGAGTCTTCCGTTTTTTCTACCCACGCCGGAAGAAGAAGCGGGCGACGTCGTTCCGCCTCTGTCCACAGCGGCCGCGGCTTTGACCGAAATGTTCCGGGAACGGGAGCTGACCGGCCCCGTGGTGTATGCGGACAACGAACGGTACACAGTGGAAACGGATGGTTCAGGGCATCAGATTTTCCGCAGCGTTGTAGCTAAAGGAGATACGGCGGGCGTTATTCTCAACGAATGGTTGTCCGCCGGGGATGTAATGTCCCTGATCAAGGCGTCCGATCCGGTGTTTTCGCTGGCTACCATTCGCGAGGGGCGGCCCTTCAGCGTGGAGCGCGACGCCCAAAGCGGCGATTTTATCCGTTTCGTGTATGAGATGGACAATACCCAGCGCCTGGTGGTGGACCGCCGGGACGCTTCCTTTGTGGCGGTTGCGGAGCCCATCGAGTACGATACGGAGCTCGTCAAAGTACGGGGCACCATCAACACCAGTTTGTTCGAAGCCGTGGCCGACACGGGAGAAGGGCCGGTGCTGGCCGTAAATCTGGCCGATGTGTTTTCGTGTGAAATCAACTTCATTAATGAAATCCGCCAGGGCGACAGTTTTGAAGTGCTGGTGGAAAAACTGTACCGTGACGGCGAGTTCAAAGGATACGGCAAAATGTTGGCGGCCCGTTTTGAAAATCAGGGCCGCAGCTATGAAGCCTATCTGTTTGCCGACGCCGAGGGTCGCCTGCGCCACTATAATGCTCAGGGCGAAGCCCTTCAGAAAACACTGCTTAAGGCTCCGTTGGCTTTCACGAGGGTCAGCTCGGGATACAGCATGAACCGTAAGCACCCGGTATTCGGATATTCTCGTCCCCATCAGGGAGTGGATTATGCGGCGCCCACCGGTACCCCCATCAAGGCGGTGGGCGACGGCACCATTACCCGCGCGGGCTGGGGCAATGGCTACGGCAACATGATTATCATCAAACATTCCGGCGGACTGGAATCGCAATACGCGCACATGTCCGGCTTTGCGCGCGGAATCAAGAGCGGAGTACGCGTCAAGCAGGGGCAGACCATAGGCTATGTGGGGGCCACCGGCGTGGCTACCGGCCCGCATCTTGATTTCCGACTCAAGCAGAACGGCAAGTTTATTAATCCCACCAAAGTTATTGTGCCGCGCGAAGATCCGGTGGATAAAAAGCGTTTGCCCGCTTTTCAGGAGATGGTGGCTTCGGCTCAGTCTTATCTGGACGGTGAAACGGCCCTGGCCGAATATTCGCCTGAAGCCTGGCCTCATTGATCTTTCAAATTTTATTCGCTTACGACGCGCGCAGCCCCCGTGGAAACACGGGGGCTGCGCGTTTTAAAGCGCTTTTATTTCATGCTGTAGGCCCGCTATGCCTGTCGGCAGCCGCATGGCGTTTCGGCGGAGCGGAACGTATACGCACCGGCCTCCAAAAAAATAAAGAAATTCATACATGATAGTATTGTACGGAAATCTCCGGCTGTGGTTGAATACAAGGGATTTCATCCCATCGCCGGGTTTGGGATTAATCCTTTTCAATACATACGGAGGTTTTTTTTATGGTATCCGATATAGCGTTTGCGTTCACCAGACTGTCCTGGGGCAGTATTTTCGCCGGAGCCTTTTCCGCCATGGGCGTGTGGATTGTCATGTTTTTGCTCGGCGTGGCTCTGGGCTTCAAAATGATCAAACCCAGGGAGGAGCATCCTTTGTCCGGCCTGGCCGCGACTTTCAGCGGCTGGTCGTTTTTTTCCGTCCTGGTCAGTATGGCGGCGGGCGGTTTTGTAGCCGGTCTGAGCGCCGGCCATCACGGTTTTGAACACGGTTTTGTGGTGTGGGCGCTGGTATTGTGGGTGTCCATGATCTTCTGGATGATAGCCATGGCCTCGGCCGCCCGTATGGCCGGTTCGGCTTTGAAGAGCCTGGGAACGGGCGCGGCGGGAGCTGCTTCATCTATGGGAAAAGGCGTTATGAATGCGGCTTCCCACGCTTTTTCCGACTTGCGCGAAAACGTGCGCCTGGATTTTGATACCGACAAGCTGAATGACCATGTCATGGATATCTTGCGCGATACCGGGGCCGAAACCCTGCAGCCCGAATATCTGCATCAGCAGATGCGCGAGGCCCGTTCCGACTTGCGGGAACTTATCCATCAACTCAGCATGAATCCTTCGGATATGGAAAAATTTTTGTCCCAATTCGTGGACAAGGAAAAGGAACGTCTGGAATCGCTGACCAAAGATATTGATCGGGAAACGGCTGTCCATACTCTTATGACTCATCGCAACATCCCTCAGGATGAGGCGGAAAAAATGGTGGACGACGCCGTCAGCGCCTATCGGCATGCTGTGGGTAAGGCCAAGGAGTCCCTGAGCGAGGCCCGCACCCAGGTTGAGGATGCACGCCGCCACGTCAAGGAAATGTCCGACAGGGCGCGGGAAAAGGCCGACGATGTGTCGTCCGCCGCGGCCAAGGGCGCTCTGGCCGCGGCCGTGGCCCTGATTTTGGCCGCGCTTGTCAGCATGGGGGCCGGCTGGTGCGGGGCGCGTTACGACGTTTCTCACGATCGTTATATTCCTCATACGTATTTCATGCGTTGATCAAAGCTCCGGCGGGTAAGGATACAAAGTTCTTTCAACCTGTGCACAGTATCAATATGTATCCACCTAACGTGGTCTTGACCTCTCACGTATCCATTCCCACGTATTGATCGGGGTCTCCGAGACCGAACTTAACAAAACATGAGTCGGAACTATTTTCCGGATCAGGAGTAACGATATGAACAACAAAACTGTATTTGCGGCCCTGTTGGGCCTGACTATGGCGGGGGGCATAGGCGTAACGGCCGCCCAGGCCGCCCCTGTGATGACCGATCCCCCGTATTTTTTCATTGTGGAAGATGCCCAAGTGGTGCCGGTCGATCAGCCGAAGCGTCAGCAGGATATCGTAGGTCATACCAATACTGTGAAACCTCGTCCCGTATATCGCTGGGAAAGACAGCTTCAGGAAGATAAAGCGGCCCGCGAACTTATTCAGGAGCAGTTGACCGGTCGTCAGCCTGACGAAAATTACGACGGCTTTTTCGAGAATTACTACCGCACCTACAACTAGCGCCAGACAACATATTCCGACGACCCTCCGCAGAGGCCGTCGCCGCGCCGAAACGGCCGGGATTTACGTCCCGGCCGTTTTGGCTCATAACAAGACGGCGACCTTTCCGTTCAGGCTGTTGATAAAGACAGCGGCCGCGAAAATCGGAAGCCGGTCGCGGTTGGGCCGCGTCGCAACGCGACGTATTTTCGCGCCTTCCGCCCGGCGGCGCAAACGCCGCGAAGCGGAACTTGCCATCCGTTTCAACAGCGCGGCCATCATTCTGTTTTTATCCGGATACCTATGAGCATCGATCCCTTTTCCCTCGACAGTTACGACTACGACCTGCCTGAAGAACGTATCGCTCAGTACCCGCCCGAACGGCGTGGTTCCTCTCGCCTGCTGGTGCTGGATAAAAACGGGCCGGATCGTGTCGACGCCCTGTTCGCGGATTTACCTGCCTATCTGCCCGAGGGGGCGGTTCTTGTGGCCAACAATTCCAAGGTGGCGCCCGCCCGTTTGCTCGGCGCGCGGCCCAGCGGCGGCAAGGCGGAACTGTTGTTGCTCACGCCTCCTCCTTTGGTGGAAAGGGCGGCCCGCTCCGAAGGCGGGGACGGTTTTTCCGCTCCGGCCGAAGCGTTGCTGAAGCCGGGGCGCAGTATCCATCCCGGCGATCGGCTCGGTTTCGGGCCGGATATTGAAGTTCTGGTTGAGGCCAAACATGACTTTGGTCGGCACGACGTGCGCCTGTTTTGGCGAGGCTCGTTGACGGCCCGCCTGGAGGAAACGGGACGGTTGCCTCTGCCCCCTTACATTCGGCGCGAACAGGGCCCCGATGACAGAACCCGTTATCAGACGTTGTACGCCCGGCCCGACAAGGCCGGCAGCGTGGCCGCCCCCACGGCCGGCCTGCATTTCACCGACGCCCTGCGCGCCCGCTTGGCCGACCTGGGTTTTCCCTGGCTCGAAGTGACCTTGCACGTGGGTTATGGCACCTTTAGTCCGGTACGCGAACAGGATATCCGCGAACATCCCATGCACCGTGAATTTGTGGAACTGCCCGCCGAAACGGCTCGCGCCGTCAACGAAGCCCGGCGGCAGGGGCGGCCCGTCATCGCCGTGGGAACCACCTCGGCCCGCACTCTGGAGGGCGTGGCCCTGGCGTCCGGCGGCCTGCCGGATGAAGGCTGGCAGGGCTGGACCGATATATTCATTTACCCAGGTTTTCGCTTTCAGGTGTTGGACGGACTTATCACCAATTTTCATCTGCCCAAGTCATCGCTGCTTATGCTGGTGTCGGCTCTGGCCGGACGCGAAACCGTGCTTGATACCTACGCCCATGCGGTGAGGAAAAAATACCGATTCTTTTCTTACGGCGACGCCATGCTTATCCGCTGAGCGCGCCGTATATGACGGGGCGACGCGGTCGTCCGAAAAAGGCTGAATACATGTCTCGCATCATTATTGACGAGGAACGCTGCAAGGGGTGCCTGTTGTGCGCTTCGGCTTGCCCCAAGGGGTTGATCAGGCCTTCCGCCCGCATCAATCATCAAGGCTACAAAGCGGCGGAATTGCCGCCGGAGCGCATGGCCGAATGCGTGGGTTGCGCCTCATGCGCCCTGGTTTGTCCCGATGTCGCCATCCGGGTGTGGAAAAGCGGAGGCGCCGCATGAGCGAACGTAGGTTGCTCAAAGGCAACGAAGCCGTGGTCTACGGCGCTCTGGCCGCCGGGGTACGCTGCTATTTCGGCTATCCCATCACGCCTCAGAATGAAATTCCCGAACTGTTCGCCTCCCTGTTGCCGGAACAGGGAGGGCAGTTTGTCCAGGCCGAAAGCGAGGTTGCCGCCGTCAATATGTTGTTGGGCGCGGGCGCCTGCGGGGTGCGGGCTTTGGTGTCGTCGTCCGGGCCCGGCGTATCGCTTATGCAGGAAGGGCTGTCGTATATGGCGGGCAGCGAACTTCCCGGCGTGTTGGTGGACATGGCCCGGGGCGGCCCCGGCCTGGGCGATTTGTGCCCCACTCAGGGCGACTATTTTCAGGCTACGCGCGGCGGCGGTCACGGCGATTACCGCACGCTGGTTCTGGCTCCGTCCACCTGCCAGGAATGCCATGATATGATGCCCTGGGCCTTTGACTTGGCCTTCCGTTACCGCAATCCGGTCATCGTGCTGGGCGACGCCATGGTGGGGCAGATGAAGGAACCCGTGGTCTGTCTGCCCCCGGCCGTCTGCGGCGAACCGGGCGCGTCCCGTCCCGGCGACGCCGCGGCCGGATGGCGGCTGGAGGGCAAGGGCGCGCGCCCGGCCCGCCTGCTGAAGTCGGTATGGCTCAACAACAACGATTTAAGCGTCCGCACCCGCAGACTTATGGACAAATATGCGTCCGCGCGGGCCGAAGCTCGGGCGGAACTTGTCGGCGTGGACGATGCCGAGCTGGTATTGGTGGCCTTCGGGTCCGTGGGGCGCATCGCCCGGGCTCTGGTGAATCGGCTGCGCAAAGAGGGCAAAAAAACGGGCCTGGTTCGGCCGTTGACTCTGTATCCCTTCCCCGACGAAGCGTTGCGCCGTTTGGCCGGGCAGGGCAAGCGTTTTCTGGTGCTGGAGCAGAACACGGGGCAGATGGTGGAAGACGTGCGCTTGGCTGTGGAAGGTCGGGCCCGGGTGGACTGGTTCGGCGTGTTGCCCGGCCGTTTTCCCGGTGAGGACGATATTATCGGGCCCGTATTGGGCGCATTGGAAGGATAGATTGGCATGGATAACGCGGAAACGCCGGTGTTCGACCGTACCCCTTCATTGCGGGATCGGCCCACCCATTACTGCCCCGGCTGCCACCACGGCATAGCCCACCGTCTGATATGCGAGGCGGTGGATGAACTGGAGCTTGCGGAGCAAACTATTTTGGTGGCTTCGGTGGGGTGCTCGGCCTTTATTTACGATTACATGGACCTGGATTGCATCGAAGCTCCGCACGGTCGGGCCTGTGCCGTGGCCACGGGGGTACGGCGGGCCCGGCCCGACCGGGTGGTGTTCGCCTACCAGGGCGACGGCGATTTGGCGTCCATCGGTCTGGCCGAAGCCGTGCACGCCGCCAACCGGGGCGAGCGTGTGTCGGTATTTTTTATCAACAACACTTTGTACGGCATGACCGGCGGCCAGATGGCCCCCACCACGCTGCTGGGTCAGAAGACCGCCACCTCGCCCCGCGGGCGCGTTTTGGCCGGGGAGGGCGGCCCCCTGCACATGACGGAAATCATGGCTCAGCTCGCGGGCGTGGGCTACGCGGCGCGTTGCGCCCTGGACAGCGTGGCGCACATCAGGGCGGCCGGGCGGGCCGTCCGGGCGGCGTTCGAGGTTCAGCTTCGGGACTTGGGTTTCGGCTTTGTGGAGCTTTTGTGCGGCTGCCCCACCAACTGGCGCATGGACCCTGTGGCCGCCAACCGCCACATATGCGAGGCCATGATCCCCGTCTTTCCCCTGGGCGTGTTCAAAGACGTTCGGGACAGTCAAGGAGCCGCCTGATGTACCGGGACGTGATCATCGCGGGATTCGGCGGACAGGGGGTACTGCTTGCGGGCAATCTGCTGGCCCAGGCGGGTATGGAAAGCGGGCTGGAAGTGACCTTTATTCCGGTTTACGGGGCGGAAATGCGGGGCGGCACGGCCAACTGCACGGTGGTGTTGTCCGACGAACCCATCGGCGCGCCCATCGTGGCCCGGCCCCTGTCGCTCATTGCCATGAACGGGCCGTCTTTGGCCAAGTTTCAGCCCCTGTTGCGGGAGGACGGCATACAGGTGGTCAATACCTCGCTGATCGAAACGGCGGACGTGGACCCGGACCGGCGTTCGGTGCTCATCCCGGTCAACCGCATCGCGGATGAGCAAATCGGCAACGGCCGCCTGGCCAATATGGCGGCTCTGGGGGCCTGGGTCCGGGCTACGGACTGCGTGGCCCTCAAAGCCGTGCGGGACGCCCTGACCGCCACCCTTTCCAAGCGCTATCATCACCTTATTCCTCAGAATGCGGCGGCGCTGGAAGCAGGGTACGCCTTTGCGGCCAATGCTTTGTAATTGCTGTCGGAAGGCGGTTGCGGTCTCCTGGCGGTCAAGCGCTTTCGTTTTCGTCGTTATCCGGGCAAACGCCCCAGGCGGCGGCCTTGGGGCCGTCGTCCAGCTCCCACACTTTTTTGTGCAGATCGTGGAGCCCGGCCGGATCGCTGAGCAATTCCATCTTTTCGACGCGGGACAGGGCGTGTGGCCCGAGTTTCAGGGCTTTGTCGCCCAGTTCGGCCATATGTGCAGTCCGACGGGCCGAGGACTGGCGGCGGTGTTGGATCAAGGAAAGATGCAGGGCATGCACACTGGGAATGACCACGGCCCGGATGAAACCCTGCTTGCGGGGAAGGGAGAAGGGCGAGTAAGGCGCGGGTCGTTTCAGGTTATGTTCCAGGGCCGTCAGCTCGGCTGGTCGGTCCAGTTCCGGGGGAATCAGAAATAACCCCGCCTTGCGGGCCGCCTTGCCCAGACCGGGACGGCTGGTCCATACGGATAGCGGCGCGGACAGGACCAGTCCGGCCACGATGGGGGACAACCACCAGAAAAAGCCGGGATTGATGACCCACATCAGCCAGCCCCATACCAGGCCCAGAGCCGTGCCCCACCAATGGAAGCGCAGGGCGTCGCCCCAGCTGGTGCCCTTGTCGTCCCGGTTCTGGGCGTTCCACGACACTCGCCAGCCAAGCAGAGTGCTGACCACGAAAAAGCTGTGAAACAACATGCGCACCGGAGCCAGAAAAGTGGACACCACCACTTCGCCCAAAACGCTGAGGCTCATGCGCAGCGGTCCGCCGAAGCGCCCCGCCCCGCCTTTGGCGACCACCAGGGCCAGGGAAAAGAGTTTGGGCAGGAACAGAAGTATGGCTGTGCTCCCCAGCAGGGTCAGCGCCCATTGGGGATACCAGGTGGGCCATACCGGGAACAGGGTGCGCGTGTCGGGAAAGTAGTTGGGCGGGATGACGATTTCCAGAACGGCCTGGAGCGAGCTGAACAACAGGAAAAAGAACCACAGCAGGGCCGAACCGTAAGACATGATGCCGTTGATGAACAGCGCCCGGTGGGTGGGAAAAAATCCTTTGGCCAAAATCAGGCGGCTGTGCTGAAGGTTGCCTTGGCACCAACGCCGGTCGCGGATAAGTTCATCCACCAGCGAGGGGGGGCTTTCCTCGTAAGAGCCGCCCAGTTCATAAGCCAGCCATACCCCGTACCCCGCCCGGCGCATGAGCGCCGACTCCACAAAGTCGTGGCTGAGTATTTCACCGCCCAACGGGCCCTTGCCGGGCAGGCGGGGCAACTGGCAATGCTTCATAAAGGGCTCGACCCGGATGATGGCGTTATGGCCCCAGTATTGGGCGTCGCCCAATTGCCAGTAGTGCAGCCCCGCCGCGAAGACGGGACCGTATAGATGATTGGCGAACTGCTGCACTCGGGCGATGAGGGTGTGTTTGTTCACGGCCTGGGGAGGGGTCTGAAGGATGCCGATTTCGGGGTGAGCCTGCATGGCCTGTACCATGCGGATCATGGTGGGGCCGGTCATCAGACTGTCGGCGTCGAACACGATCATGTAGCGGTAGTTGGCGCCCCAGCGGCGGCAGAAGTCCGCGATATTGCCGCTTTTGCGCTTCACGTTGTTCTTGCGGCGGCGGTAGAAAACGTGGGTAAAGGCGTCTTCGTCCCGGCAGAAGTGATACCAGGCTTCCTCTTCCTCAATCCAGGCCTCGGGATTGGTGGAGTCGCTGAGGATGAAGATGTCGAAGCGGTCGGCCATGCCCGTGGCCCGCAATGAATGGAGCACGGTGCGGATGCCCGCCATGAAGCGGCGGACGTCTTCGTTGTAGACCGGAAAGAGCAGGGCGGTGCGCACGGCGGGGTCCGGCAGGTCCAGGTCGGGCGGGCAGGCCAGGGTGGGCGAAAAACGGTCGTACCCCCGCAGCATGACCAGCGCGCCCGCCGCCGCGCTCCAGAATCCTACGGAAATCCAGGCGAACAATACGGCGAACAGAATCGTCATGGCCAGTTCCAGCCCCGATGCGCCCTTGTGGGGCAGCAGGCTATACATGGTGCGGGCCGCCAGCAGCGAGGGCACGATAATAAGGGCCAGCAGCAGGAGCCGCCGCCTGCCGCCCGCCCGTTCCCATACGGCGTGGACGGTTTTATCCATGACGATCGCCTTCCGGTGCGGGTCGGATTTGAACTGTAGGGGCCGAGCGGCCCCGGCGGCGCAGGCGGTCGAACAGAGAGGTCAGCCGCCGTCGGGGCGTCAGTTCCTCGGCTATCATGGGACGACGGTTCATGGGCGGCGCGGACAGCAAACGTTCGCCCCGGCTGTTTTGTGCGCTGTGGGTCAGGCCCCGTTCCGCCAGCAGGTCGCGCAATTCGCGCATGGCCCCGGCCGGGTCGGCGTCGGGACCGGATCGACTCAGGCTTTCGCGGGCCAGGTCCACGCTTTCCAAGGGGGGCAGATCCATGCCCCGCAAATAGAGAAGGACCCGGTCGCGGGAACGACGGCCCCGTTCGTCGGACGGCGCGTTCGTCGGAGTGGCCGCGCCTGCGCCGGCCGGGGAAAAAGGTGTTGTGGTCATATCCTATTCCGGTCGAAGCCGTTTACAGTTGCAGATCGTATACCCAAGTTTCGGTAAGCGGATCGGGCAAATTTTCTCCACGCAGGAGCGAGGCGCGCAAACGTATGCTGGACGCGCCCTCACGGGCGGCCTTCAGGCTTTGCATGACGCCTTCCTCTTTGGGCGGGCGGATCTGAAACACCAGCCGCCAGCCGCCCGTCGCCGGATTTTTGATCAGTTGCTTTTCCAGCACGGGCACGGTGTCCGGGGTTTCAATCCGGCTGCTCAGGCCGATATCGGCGGGCAGGGCATTCAGTTCCCTGCCTTCGAAATCGATGAAAAAGCGCAGGGTATCGCCGTCCTTGTCCCGGCTGGTGCGGGTGGATACCGCCCGGCCCAGGGCGTGGGGCGAAGCGCCCGGTTCCATCCAATACAGGCGGTAGGCGTAGCGCATGGTATCGGGATAGGCGCGTTCGCCATCGGGTAGGGGCGTGCCGTCCGCCGCTTCCGGCAGGGGCGGGTCCGGTACCCAAAAGGCCACCATGTTGTCGTGTATTTCCTCTTCAGAGGGGATTTCGATAAGTTCCAACCGTCCCGGCCCCCAGTCGTCGCGAGGTTCCACCCACAGGGAAGGGCGGCGGTCGTAGCGGGCTTCCAGGTCCAGGTAATGATCGAAAGCGGCGTCACGCTGCATGAGGCCGAAACCGCGCGGCGAGTCAAGACGAAAGCTGTTGACGGCCAGCCGTCGGGGATTGTTCAGAGGGCTCCAGAACCAGTGTTCCTCATTGTCCCTGAACAGAAGACCGTCGGAATCATGCACCTCCGGACGATAGTCGCCGGGGCGGCCGTTGCCGGATTCGCCGTACAGGAACATGCTGGTCAGCGCGCCCAGGCCAATCTTGGCCGGACGTTCGGCCCCCTTGCGGGCGAACAAGGTGCAGCGCACGTCCATGATCGTTCTGTCGCCCGGCGTGATGACGAAGCGATAGGCCCCGGTCAGGCTGGGAGTGTCCATAAGGGCATACAAAGTGATGGCTTCGGCGTCGGGTGCGGGTTTGACCAGCCAGAATTCCCGAAAATAAGGAAATTCCTCCCCGGAGGGCAGCGCCGTGTCGATGGCCAGCCCCCGGCCGGACAGACCGTACTGGGAATTCGCGGTGACGGCCCGGAAGTAGGTGGCTCCCAGAAAAACAGCCACTTCGTCCTTATACTTTCCGTTTTTGATGGGGAAATGCAGGCGAAAACCGGCGAAGTCCAGGGGAGTGTCGCGCACCTTGGCGGCCAGCGCCTCGTCTCCGTACTCGAACATGTCCGCCGAAAACGGCAGACGGGCCGGAACGGGGCCGTCCACAATATTGAGTGTTACCAGACGGTTATAAAACAGGCCGGGGTGGAAGAACTGCACTTCGAAGGGCAAATCCTCGTCCCGCCACAAGGCGTGGTCCGGCCGAAAACGCAGTTTGCGCCACTGGTCGTAGCTCAGATTAAGCAGAAATTCGGGCACCTGGCCGTCCGGATTGACAAAGGGCTTGTCCGCAAGGCTCCGGGCTTTGTTTTCCACGTCGGCCAGGCTGAACCAGGGGCGGGGAACCGCGGCGGATGGAGCCGGGGAGGATGAAGTCGGGGTGGAAGCGTTCGTGGAAGTATCCGCCGAACTTTCTACAGCGGGAGCCGCCTTCTCCTCCGCGGACCCTCCGGCCGGGAACAGAAAAACTCCGAGCAGACAGACGGCCGATAGAAGAGCCGACGGCCGCCCGAACGGCGAAAAAAGGTGAAAGCGGAAGGACATATATACTCCAACAGATTGGAATCGTGAGGGGATAGGTCCCTATAGCGCGTGCCCGAAATGCCGTCCAGAGGGGATTTTCGGCCGAAAAACGAGAGCCGCCGGACAGCGGCGACAAGCGTGAGCTGACCCGCCGGAAGAAAGGAAGGGGGACAAACTTGCGGAACGCGGACCAGCGTTGTATCGTCATAACGCCATTATTTGGGAGGTTGTATGAACGATTCCCTGCGTTCTTTGCTCGATTCCATACGTTCCGTGGATGTCTCTTTGTCCGATCGGGCCCGAGCCCATCTCGACGAGCTGACCAAACCCCGGGGGAGTCTCGGCGTTCTGGAGGATGTGGCCCGTCGTCTGTTCCTCATGGCCGGCGGACAAACGCCGCTTCGGGTGGACCCGGCCGTTATCGTGGTGGCCGCCGGAGATCACGGCGTGACCCGTCAGGGCGTCAGTATCTACCCGCAGGAAGTCACTCGTCAGATGTTGGCCAATATTCTGACCGGAGGCGCTGCCATCAGCGTGCTGTCCCGACTCAACAGCCTGGAGATGACCGTAGTGGACGCGGGCTGCGTGGGCGAAGCTCTGGAACATCCGCGCCTGGTCAATCTGCGTTTGGGGCCGGGTACGGCCGATCTGTCCGAGCAGTCGGCCATGTCGGTGGAGGACTGCGAGCGCGCCTTGCTGTGCGGCGCGGACATCGCGCGTCGGGCCGCGGACGACGGCGCGCGTTTGGCGGCTACGGGAGAGATGGGCATCGGCAATTCCACCCCGGCCACCGCCCTGTTTTGCGCGTTTTTGGGGCTGAGTCCCGCCGAGACTGCCGGTCCGGGCACCGGCCTTACTTCGGCCGGCGTCAAACACAAAATCGAAGTATTGGAAAAAGCCCTGGCTCATCACGCGGACCTGGTGGCCTCCGCGTCCACGCCCGAGGGGGCTCTGGCCGTATTGGCAGCCCTGGGAGGTTACGAAATCGCGGTGCTGGCCGGGGTTGTGCTGGGCGCGGCTTCACGCCGGATACCCGTACTGGTGGACGGCTTTATCTCCACCGCGGCCTATACGGCCGCCCGCGCATTGTGTCCCGTCGTGGCCGACTATGCTTTTCTGGCCCACGCCTCGGCCGAACCGGGCTACGCCCGTGTAATCGCCGCTCTGGGACAGGAACCCTTGCTTCGCCTCAACATGCGTCTGGGCGAAGGTACGGGCTGCGCCCTGGCCCTGCCCCTGTTGCGGGCCGCCGCAGCCGTGTTCAACGATATGGCCACCTTTAGCGGCGCTCAGGTCACCGGCGACATGAATCAGCCGGTGTAGGAAAGAGGGAAGTGAAGGGGAAGGAATCCTTTTTATAAAAAAGGGTTCCAGCTTTGATCTTCCTTCCCAAGATTTTTATCAGATGGACTCTTTGGTGTTGCCTTGCTTTTTTTCGGCAAAGCCGGAAAAAAGCAGGCAGTGAGTTCAGGGCGTATTGCGCCCTGCCGGAGAAAATCGGGGATTGACCGGGAGGCGGCGCAGGCCGTTACTGCCGGTCGATCTTGCAAAATGTATGGGAATCGGGGGTAGAGCGGCTTCCCGAAAGAAAGAGGCACGTTATTTGAGCATGTTGATGGAATTTCGGCAGGTGACGCGGGCCTTTGCGGCGCGGCGGGGACTGTTCGATCCGCGTTCGGCTCGGGTACTGGCCGTGAACGACGTCAGCCTGAGTTTGGCGGCCGGAGAAACCCTGGGTCTGGTGGGGGAATCCGGCTGCGGCAAGTCCACCTTGGCCCGTATGGCCGTGCGTCTGCTGCCGCCGACTTCCGGCGACATTCTGTTGGAAGGGCGCGCTCTGGAGCAATGGTCCGTTGCCGAGCTTGCCCGGCGGGCGCAGATGGTGTTTCAAGACCCTTTTTCCTCTCTTGATCCCCGACATCGCGTGGGCGCGTCCGTGGCCGAACCTTTGTTGTTGGCCGAGCGGGCGCAGGGGCGGTCGCCCACGCGGAACGAACTGCGCGAGGCGGTGCGGGCCATGCTGGAACGGGTGGGGCTCCCGGCCGAGCATGCCGACCGTTATCCCCATGAATTTTCCGGGGGCCAGCGGCAGCGCGTGGCCGTGGCTCGCGCCCTGATCGCCGGACCTCGACTGGTGGTGTGCGATGAACCCGTGTCCGCTCTGGACGCTTCGGTTCAGGCCCAGACGCTCAATCTGCTTAAGGATTTACAGGCGGAACGGGGGCTGACCTATTTGTTTATTTCCCATGATCTGGGCGTGGTGGGCTTCATGAGCGACCGGGTGGCCGTCATGTACCTGGGGCGGGTGGTGGAACTGGCCGCCCGTGAGGAATTGTTCGAAGGGGCGGCCCATCCTTATACCGAAGCTCTGCTGGCGGCCGCGCCCGTCCGTGACCCGCAGGCCCGGCGCGAACGCCCGGCCTTGAGCGGTGAATTGCCCAGTCCTCTGGACCCGCCCGTCGGATGCGCTTTTCATCCCCGTTGCCCGTATGCCCGGGATATTTGCTCCCGCGAGGAACCGCCTTTGGCGGAGAGAAGCGCGGGACACCTGGCGCGTTGTCATTTCCCCCTGAACTGAGCCGTATATGTCTTGGCAAAGGCGCGCGCTCGTTCCAGATCCACAGCGTCGGGATGCAGGGCGGCTTCAGTGGAGCATTTTGCTTTTGAAATTGTCCCATTTCAAAAGCGGCGCTGCCGTCATTTCGCCTGAAAAGCGTGGTTTTCAGGCTCATTCGGCGCGGGCGGCCGCTCCCGCGGCCGCCGGAAGTGAGAAATAGGTAAGCAGGATAGACATGAGGCTTCCGTGTCGGCTATGGCGTTCCCCCCGCCTACGCTGTCTCGCGCGTTCGGGATGAGGTCGCCGCGCGTCGTCAACAAGGGCGGCGAATCCACACGGTGAAAGGTGATAGATAAGGGAGGCGGAGAGGTGCGAGAGGGCGCGGATGCGAGAAAACATCCTCCGCCCTCTCGCTTTTTGAAGGATTTTTACCCCAACAGAATACGACGGGCGGCCTCGTCCTGGGCGTCGGTGATGAAGGGAACGCCGGTTTCGCGTTCGGTTTCGCGATTGGCCGAGGCGATGTCGTCGCGGGAAATGGCGTCCACGGCGAACTTGCGGGCGCCGGCCATGAGCTGCTGCAGGCCCGCGCCCAGACGGTCCAGGTTGGTCCACATGGCGATGGCGCCGTAGGGGATGCGCGCCATTTCCCGTTTGCCCACCTTGGCGGCCACGGCGTGGTAGCCCGCGAAGATGGTTTCGGCGCTGGTGCCGATTTCCTGCACGGTGCGGGGCAGGCTGTCCCAGTTGCCGCATACTTCGGCCCGGCGTTCGGGGTGCAGCGCGCCTTCAATATTGGCCCCCACAAAGCCCGGTATCATCATGGCCCGGCCCATGCACACCAGTTTGGCGTAGGGCGAGCACAGGGCCAGGGCTTTGAATATCTGGCTGGGCTTGGCCAGGCCGCCGCCCAGTGAAATATCGGGCACGCGGCCGCCGTGGGCCGCCAGCAGCGAGGCGTATTCGTGCACCTTGGCGTGGAGCAGGATGTTGGGCACGCCCCACTGTTCCATCATGTCCCAGGGGCTCATGCCCGTGCCGCCGCCCGCGCCGTCCACGGTGAGCAGGTCGAGCTTGCAGTCGCCCGCCAGCTTGAGGGCCAGGGCCAGAGCCTCCATGCCGTAGGCTCCGGTTTTGAGCGATATGGAGCGAAAGCCGAGCTTGCGCAGGTAGGCAACTTCGGCCCGGAAATTCTTTTCCACCTGTTCTGCGCTGGAGTAGGCCGTATAACCCAGGCGGCTGTGCCGGGCAAAGTGGGTGATCGCCCCTGCTTTATAGGCTTCCTTCACTTCGGGCAGGGTGGGATCGGGGTCCACCAGGTAGCCGCGATTCTTGAGGAACACGGCGTATTCAATGTCTTTGACCTGAATTTCGCCGCCGATATTTTTGGCGCCTTGCCCCCACTTGAGTTCGATGGTCACCTTGTCCGCGTACTTGTCGGCGATGTACTCGGCTACGCCGTTGCGGGTGTCTTCCACGTTCATCTGTACGATAATCGCGCCGTAACCGTCGTAATAGCGCAGATAGGTATCGATGCGGCGGTCCAGTTCGGGAGCCTTGACGATACGGCCGTGTTTGATTTCAGACTGTTTATCCACTCCCACCACGTTTTCGCCCACCACCACGGGCACGCCGCACAGAGCGCAGCCGGTGGCGAAGGCATTCCAGTACTTGGCGGCGATGAACGTGGAGCCCAAGGCTCCGGTCATAAAAGGATAGCGGCAGGTGATCGTGCGGCGCGCGCCGAACGAGGTTTCCAGACTGACGTCGGTAAACAGTGTATCCCCGGACTTGGCTTGGTGCTTGTCCGCGCCCCGGGCGCCGTACAGGTACCCGTTGATGCGCAGAGCGTTATAGCATACGCCGTCGGGAGCGGTGTTGCCGCTGCCCGCGGTCACCACACCGAAATCGCGGGGGTACAGGGTGTCCCGCCCCAGCATGGAGCCCAGCCAGGTTTCGCACCGACCCTGACAGTCCGCCCGGCACAGCGTGCACAAGCCCGATTCGCAGGGGGTGCCTCGGTTGGTGGTGCCGAGTACGTCATTATTTTTGAGCCACTGGGACATGGGAGCCTCCCTATACAAAAATGTCAATCAAATTCCGTCTGCGGGTTCTATAGCCGCTCCATTTCCTCTTGGCAAGCAAAAAGCGGGAATTTTTAAGAGGAAAAGGCGTTTTTCAGGACATTGTGGTATGAATAAAATTTACAATTTTGTTAAATAATAATCAGGTCACATCTTGACCTCGGCCCGGACGGCGTCCATACTTTCTTATTTCCATCCCGAATCACCTCTGGAGGAGTTCCGTGTCTCGACCCGCTCTGCCGGATGCCCTGCTGGAAGCCATCCGTTACGAACATTGGCTGCGTTTCTATTTTTTGGATGTTCCGGAAGAATCAGACGAAAATACCGGAATCGACAACCTGACGGCCGTTTTGCGGGTGCCCGCGTCCGCGTGCGAGGCGTCGCGTCGGGCCGAGCCCCATCTTTTTTCGCTCCTGGAGGAACTGCAGGGACGGGATATATCCCTGAACGGCGCGCGCGACGCGGTGTTTCGCCATGTGGCGCTGATCGCCGGGGCCGACCCGGCGGACCCCGCTTTTGGCGAACGGCTTTTCCAACTGGTGAGCGACCCGGACTTTCGCCGGGGCCTGGACGCCTTCCATGCCTGGGTGCAGGACTTGGCCAACGGGGAAACCCGGATGAGGGAAGAAAATGAGGAAGGAGCGCCGCCCTTCGCGGCGTGGGAGGCGGCCTTTCGGACCTGGGAGGCGGAAAAGGCCGTGCGCCACGTGACGAGTATCGGCTCTTTCGCAAACAAGGAAAGCGCGTGATTCCATGCTGAACCCTTCGGCTCTGCTGGAAACGGCCCACGCCGTATGGAAGCGGCACGCCGGTCCCCTTATGCTGGACGCCACGGCGGGCAACGGACACGACACCGTTTTTCTGGCCGAGCTGGCCGGGGAAGGCGGCATGGTTCTGGCCGTGGATCGGCAGGAAGAAGCTTTGGCCCGCAGCGCCGCTCTGCTGCGACAACGGGGACTGGAACGGCGGGTGCGGCTGACGCGCGGTGATCACGCGGATATGGTCGCGCTGCTGGCCCGGGAACTGCCGGACGCCGAAGCCCTGCTTGATCTGGCCGTGTTCAACCTGGGTTTTCTGCCCGGCAGCGATAAACGCGTGGCGACGTCCGCCGCGACCACCCTGACCGCTCTGGAGGCGGTGTGGGGCCGGTTGCGGCCCGGCGGCCTGCTCAGCGTCCATGCCTACTCCGGCCACCCCGGCGGCGCGGACGAGGCGAAGGCCGTGGGCGACCGGATGCGCGCCCTGCCCTGGCGCGAGGCGCAGGTGAGCGCCTGCTCCCAGTGGAACAAGGCGCGCAGCCCCGAAACCTTGTGGCTGGCCGTGAAAAACGTTCGCTGAACCGGACGCCGTTTTGTCGACGGGAGATTAGAGCATTTTCACATTGAAAATGCTCTGCCGACTGCGCGAGCAGGCGGCCGCCGCGAAGGCATAAGCGCAATTTATTTGCGCTGTTACATGCCGAAGCGAGCGTGTCTTTCAGCTTTGACTTTGTAAAAAGTCAAAGCGAATCCGCTCTAAGGAGGCGACATCAGGGCAAAATCATCTTACCTTATGCGTCTGTCCTGACTTTGTGCAAGCGAAGCGCGGCTGCGCCGCCGGAGCGTCTCTCCATATTGTTCATGACAATCGTCTTGTATTATTGAATTTTTAATATTTGGATGAATCTATTCCGAGGCGGTATGGATCGGGAAGCGTTGTTGAACGCGTTGTTGGACTTTTTTTTGGGCGAAGAAGACGCGCCCGGCTTGCCCGGCCCGTTGCCCGAGGAATACGGCGAGCGGCGACGATTGTTGCGCGCTCTGATGAACGTGCGCCCGCCCCGTCCCGTGCCGGACGATGTTCTCGTTCTTCAGGATGCTCTGCTCGGTTTGGAACGCGAGGAAAAGGGCGTGATCCGGGCGCGGGATCTGCCCACGGCGCGCGACCGGTTTCCCGCCACAATCGTTCCCCACGCGGAGCGCCTGTGCCTGTGGCGCGGCGACATCACCCGCCTGGACGCCGACGCCGTCGTCAACGCGGCCAACGCGGGCATGTTGGGGTGTTTTGTTCCTCTGCACGCCTGCATCGACAACGTCATCCATTCGGCGGCCGGAGTGCAGTTGCGCCTGGCCTGCCACGAACTCATGCGACGTGAACACCCCGACGGCCGTTGGGCCGAACCCGCGGGCCGGGCCCGCGTCACCCCGGCCTTCAATCTGCCCTGCCGTCGCGTCGTCCATACCGTGGGGCCCATTGTGGACGGCCCGCCGACAGAGCGTCACCGCGAGCTGTTGGCCGCCTGCTACCGCTCCTGCCTGGATGCGGCGGTCGAGGCGGCCGGACAGGAATTTTCCAGCCTGGCCTTCTGCTGCATCTCCACCGGCGAATTTCGCTTTCCCAAGGCCGAGGCCGCCCGCATCGCCCTGGCCACGGTAACGGCCTGGCTGGGCAGTCATCCCGACGCTCAAGTCCGCGTGATATTCGACGTCTACACCGAGGAAGACCATGCCCTCTACCAATCTCTGTTCTGAGCCGCCGACCGCCGTTTCCCCGGAATCCCTGGAGCGCCTTGCCGTCTGGCTGGACGAGGCCGAATACGTACTGGTGGGCATGGGGGCCGGGCTTTCGGCCTCGGCCGGGCTCAACTACGTCGATCCGGATTTCTTTCGTCGCCACTTTCCGGCCCATGCCGCCCTCGGCCTGCGCACCGTCTGGGAAGCCGTCACCGGCTTTTGGGACATCACGCCCGACACGCGTCTCGCCTACTGGGGGTATTGGGCCCGTCATATCCGGGTCATGCGCTACGAGCCCCCGGCCCTGCCTCCCTATGTGGATCTGGCCCGCCTGTTGCACGGCAGAGACTGGTTTATCGCCTCCACCAACGCCGACGGTCAGGCGCGCAAGCTCGGCCTGGACGAGGCGCGCATCTACACGCCCCAGGGCGATTACGCCTTGTTTCAGTGCGCGTTGCCCTGTCGGGAGCAAGTGTACGACAACCGGGCTTTCGTGGACGCCATGCTGGCGCCGCTGGGCGAAGGCGATACTCTGATCCGGGAAGAGGACGTGCCGCGTTGTCCGCATTGCGGACGGTTTCTGGTGCCCAATCTGCGTAAGGATGAACATTTTGTGGACGCCCTGCACCGCGAGGGCTATCCCCGCTACCGGGATTTTTTGGAACGCGCCGCGGGCGGTCGTCTGCTTCTGCTGGAATTGGGCGTGGGATTCAACACGCCGGGTATTATCCGCTATCCTTTTGAGCATCTGACGGAAAAGTTCCCCGCCGTGCGTCTGGCCCGGATCAACCTGACTCAGGCGGCCGTGCCGCCCCGTCTGGGCGATCGCGCCCTGGGTCTGGCCTGCGACATCGGCGCGGCTTTAAGGCGGTTGGCGGGGATGAACAAGTAGGCAAAGCCGAAAAGCGAAGCGCCGGAAACCGGAAAAATGCAGGAAGGAAAAGATATGTTGAAGCACATCGTCGTGTGGAAGTTCAAAGAGTGGGCGGAAGGTCGCTCCAAGCGGGAAAATCTGGAACTCGCCCAAGCCCTGCTGGAAACCCTGCCTGCCTCCGTACCTGCCATACGTCATCTGGAAGCGGGGCTGAATATCGTGGACACCGACGCCTCTTACGATTTGGCCTTGCTGGTGGATGTGGACGACAGACGGGCGTTGAATGACTATCTCAACCATCCCTCTCATCAGGCCGTGTCCGCTCGTATTGCCCCGCTGTGCGAGTCCCGCGTGTGCGTGGATAAGGAAAACCGACAGAAATAGTCGGCGTTTCCTCCCGTTATGGAGTTTCGGGAAAGCGAACGAGTGCGGGGAACCCCTGGGAAGGGGCTCCCCGCCTCATCTTTTTAGAACATTTTGCTTTTGAAATTGTCCCATTTCAAAAGCGGCGCTGCCGTCATTTCACCTGAAAAGCGTGGTTTTCAGGCTCATTCGGCGCGGGCGTCCGCTCTCGCGGCTGCCGAAGCGGTTGCCGTTTTCAACGGCAACCCATTCTAATAATGTCACATTCCGGGATCGGGCGGCAGATCGGCGCGACCGGCCTGGGCCCGGGCCAGTTCGTCGCAGCGTTCGTTTTCGGGGTGGCCCGCGTGGCCTTTGAGCCAATGGAAGCGGACGGGGTGATGTTTGAGCAGGATGGTCAGTTGTTCCCACAAGTCGCGGTTTTTGACCGGCTTTTTGGCCGCGGTCAGCCAACCGTTGCGCCGCCAGTTGACCAGCCAGCGATCTTGAATGGCTTTGGCCACGTACTGCGAATCCGTATACAGGTCCACGGAGCAGGGTTCCTTAAGGCTTTCCAGAGCTCGGATAACGCCGAGAATTTCCATACGGTTGTTGGTAGTGCGGGCGTAACCGCCGGATATTTCGCGGCGCGTGCCGTCGCAGCGCAGCACGGCGGCCCAGCCTCCCGGACCGGGGTTGCCCAGGCAGGAGCCGTCGGTGTGGATTTCCACGGTTTTCAAGATCATGGGCTTCATCCGAACGGCGGGGCGTTGCCCGCCGGATAAGGTGGGGCAGGAGCAGGCTTATGGAAAATGCCTGCGGGCCTGAGCGAAGTTCAACCTCAGTCTGGTCTAGGCGGCGGAAAACAGCGCGTCCAACGCGTCCAGAGTGCGGAGCAGACAGTCCTTGGACGGAGCATCGCGCAGGCACAGGGCCAAGTCGTCCTCCAGAGCCAGACGCATATCTCGTCCCCGACGGGCGCCTTCGGCTTTGAGCGCGTTGGATGCCAACCCGGGCAGCACCAACAGGGCTTCACCCCGCTCCGGGGCCATGCCGATGAACAGGACGCTTCCCTTGAGGTGGGGCAGTTCCAGGGGGCCGTTGCGCACATGGGCCGCCACGTCCACCCCCCAGCGTTCGCGGAAGGCGCGGGCCCGCAGAGCCAGGGCGCGGCGGTCGGCGGAGCTCCATGCGCCGGTTTCGTCCCAGAAGGCACTTTCGGCCCGGATGTCGTCCATACGCCGGTCGAAGTGCTGCCACCACACCACGCCCATGATCACGAACAAGCCCAGCATCAAGCCCCAGCGCACGGGCAGGGGGCGCATGACTTCGGCCGCCGCCCGTTCCACGGCTCGGTTGCGTTTTGTCCACAATGCCATGCGGGGGGTATAGCATCCCGGCCCCGGCCTTGACCAGCGCTTGACGGTCCGGAAGGCGAGCTCTCTGTCCGAGATTACATTTTGTAAGAAAATCCCTTTTCAACCCTGCAAAATGTAAGATGTCGTGGAGCTGGTAAGATTTTAATATATTGTAATATGTAAAATTTTAAGATTGGCATAAGCTTTGCTGAAGGTCCGCGTCAGCCCTGTTTTCTTCCCTTGGGATGGAACAGGGCGAAACAAACCCGTTTTGATGGAAGAAGGTTATGGTTGTGGTTTGGTTGGGGCTGGCCATCGCGGTATTCGCCGCCTTGGCCCTGTTGACCCTTGGCTGTGAGAAATTTTTAGGAGGCGCACCGTGTCGACCATTTCCAGCCTAGCGACTCTCGTGTTTTAAGTGGTATATTTAGTGTATATAGTTTTATATACGGAACAAGTGTAGCAGAAACATATCATGACTATACGTTATATCATGTTTATCATTGCTCTCTCGGTCACGATGTTGTGGTTCATCGACAAGCAGGCGGCGGCTTTTTCGGCCCAGATTCCACGCATCCCCTGGAAAACGCCACGTTCTGGACCAATGTCATCGAAACCATGTGCCTTATCGTCATTCCCGTGGCCTCGATATGGATGTTCGGCCGCGTAAAGCACGCCACGGTGGTTTTTCTGGTCATGTTGTCTTTCCTGGTTCTCAAGGCCGGGGTTGCCGATTACTTTGAATCGGCTCCCACCGCAGTCTTTGCGGGCCTGAATATCGAAGAAACCGCATCCAACCTGGAGGGCAAGGAACTGAGCTTCGGCGCGGCGGGCGGTTTCGCCTGGGGCGTGCTGACCGCCTGCTCCAGCAACGGTTCCGTGAGCAGCAAAGCCATAGCTCAGGCGTTCACCCGGCCCGAATATTTCTGGCCCCGCCCCTCGGCCGTGGACTATAACGCCGCGGCTGCGGGCGGCAGCAACCTGTCCCCCGCCAGCGACAAGTTGTGCGAACGGGCGGCGGCAACGGTTGAGCATTACGGCGCCACGGCGGACGCCAAACTGTCCGCCGACCCGGCTACGGCCTCGGGCGCCGGACTGGCCCCCCACATCTCGCTGCGCGCGGCGAAGTGCCAGGCCCCTCGCATAGCCGAGGCGCGGGGGCTGAGCGAGGTAGCGGTTACAAATCTGGCGGGAAAGCTGGTCTTTCATCCCGGCGGTCCCCTGCCGCCCGAATCCCTGGTCAACGTTCCGGAGCTCAATCTCGCTCTGGACAAATCGGGCGGATAGGGGAAGCGCCGGTTCGGGGAACCGCGCCCCCGAGCCGGTGTCCGCTCGCCGGGTTGTCCCGGCGACGGGCATTGTGTAGCCAGGATGAACCTGGGCGGGCCGACGGTCCGCCCAGGCCTATGGTACGGAGGGATCGCCATGCAGGAATTCGCCGACGTGCTGGAGCGCAAGCGCCGGGGATCGCTCAAGATATACCTGGGCTACGCCGCCGGGGTGGGCAAAACCTACGCCATGCTTCAGGAGGCCCGCCGCTTGCTGCACCAGGGCTTCGACGTAGTGGCTGGCTATGTGGAACTGCACGATCGCTCCGATACCCTGGCTTTGCTGGACGGATTGGAGCGCACGCCCACCCGGACCTGGAGATCGGGCGGAACGGAATTCGCCGAACTGGACGTGGATGCCGTGCTGCAACGCGTCCCCCAGATTGCCCTGGTGGACGAGCTGGCCCACACCAACGCGCCGGGTTCGCCCCGGCCCAAACGTTTTCAGGACGTGCTGCTTCTGCTCGAGCACGGTATCAACGTCATCAGCACGCTCAACGTTCAGCACCTCGAATCCGTGGCCGAACGGGTGGAGAGTGTGACCGGCGTGGCCGTGCGCGAACGTCTGCCCGACGCCGTATTGCGTCGGGCAGATCAGGTGGTGACCGTGGACGTAAGCAAGGAGGACCTGCGCGAACGCCTGCGCCAGGGCAAGATTTACGGCCCGGACCAGGCCGAGCGGGCGCTGAACGGTTTTTTCACCTATGAGAATTTGTCCTTTCTGCGGGAATTGTGCCTGCGCGAAGCCTCGGGCGATCAGGTGCGCAAAATCGAGGCCAACGGACTTTTATCCCGCGCGGCGGCCGGGCAGGCCATGGAGGCGGTCATGGTGGCCCTGAGTTCCGACCCCACCGACGCCGAAACTTTGATTCGCCGGGGCGTGCGTCTGGCCGGGCAGATGGGTTCGCCCTGCTACGTGGTCTATGTGCAGCGGCCCAAGGAAGGCCCGGCCCGCATCGAAGCCGCTCTGCAACGGGGTCTGCAGAACAATCTGGCCCTGGCCGTGCGTCTGGGGGCGGAGGTGGTGCAACTGGAGGGTACGGATGTGGCCGCAACCCTGGTCAACTTTGCCAGCGAACGCAACGTGCGTCACGCCATTTTCGGCAAGTCTCGTCTGACGCCCCTGCGCGAGCGGTTACGGGGATCGTTCATTCTGGATTTTTTATACGAAGCCGTAGGTGTGGACGTGCACATCGCCAACGTCACGCCCCGCCATTGGACCGAAAGACATTGAGGTCGTCTATGCGCAAGGCAGCGGAAAAACGGAGAGACGACGGATTCGACGCCGTCCCGGGACGATACCCCCTGCCGACCTTGCATCGCAGCGTGGCCCGGGCCTTTGTGCGGGTGGTGCTGGCCTTCGGCTGTCTGGGCGGCCTGCTGATGCTGGGCGTTTTTTTCGCCAGCCGTCTGCCCGATCAGTTGGTACGGATGAATTACGAATCCGTGGTCTATGTGCGTCAGATGGAGGAAGCCGTCAACGGCCTGCGCTTTCCCGCTCTGTACGGCGAAACGCCGGAGCACTGGCGGACGGCGTTTCAGGAGGCCCTGGAGCGGGAGCAAGGCAATATCACCGAACACGATGAACAGGCTGTTGTGGACGAACTGCGCGCGGCCTGGAGCCGGTTCGACGCGGTTTCGACCGGGCCGGAGCGGGACGCCGTCTACGCCGGGTTGCGCGCCGGGCTGGACGCTCTGGTCAAGGTCAACGAGCGGGGCATGTTTCGCCGCCTGGACGAAAACGCCCGGCTGCGGGACATCGTCGTCCTGTTGGGGGCGCTGATTTTTCTGGGCGGCACGGTGTGGGCCTTTTTCCAGGCCGACGCCATTGCCGCCCGCGTGGCCCATCCCCTGCGCCGGGCGGCGGAAGTATTCAAGGACAGGCCGTCCCTGCGCGGAGGCTTGCGCCTGCCTGATCCGCAAACTTTGGAAGTGCGCGTCCTGTTTGACGAACTGGCGCGGTTGTGGACTCGCCTGGGTCAGTTGGAGGCCCTCAACCTGGATGCCCTGGTGGAGGAAAAAAACAAGTTGGCGGTCGTTCTCAACGCGGCCGAGGACGCCGTGTTGGTGTTGAGCGCGGCCGGAACGGTAGCCCACGTCGGGGGCCGCATGTTGGAAATCCTGGACTTGCCCGCCGAGGCGGTGAGAGGCAAACTATGGACCGACCTGTCCACGGCCTCGCCCAATTATCTGACCCTGCGCGACGCGTTGAAGCCCGATCTCCAGGGATCGCGCGATGTGGAACTGCTGCCGCCCGCCGGGACGGCGGGGCCTCTGTTTTTCGCGGCCCGACGGCGTGAACTGCCGGGCGGGCGCGGGCAAGTCTATCTGCTCAGCGACGTAACCGAAAAACGGAGGCGGACGACCCTGCGTTCGGAAATGATGGATTGGATTTCCCACGAACTCAAAACCCCCATCCAGTCTTTGGGGCTGGCCGCCGATTTGCTGGCCCGCCGTCGGGACTTGGATGAGGATATGACCATGCTGGTGACCACCGTGGGGCAGGACGTGGCCCGGCTGCGCACCGTGGCCGGGCAGTTCATGGACATCGCCCGCATGAGCCCCCACGCCCTGAGTCTGCGGCCGGAACGCCTGGATTTGGCGGCCCGGCTCCCCGAATGGCTGGGACCGTTCCGGTTGGTGGCGCGGGAAAAAAACGTCACGCTGGAGTTCCGGGCCGGGTCCGATGTTCCCGCCGTGGATGCGGACCCCGAGCGTTTTGCCTGGGTCGTGTCCAACCTGGTGTCCAACGCGTTGCGCGTCACTCCGTCGGGCGGGAACGTGTGGGTGAGTGTGGAAGCCGGGATTGATACGGGGCATTTTCATCCGGCCGGGGGGCGTTGCGCGGTCCTGAAGGTGGAAGACGACGGGCCGGGTATGACGCCCGAACAGGAGGAACGCCTGTTCCAACCGTTTTCCCACGGCCGTTCGGCCGGAACCAGGGAGGGATTGACCGGCCTGGGATTGGCCATCACCCGCACCATTGTGGAGGCCCACGGCGGTCTGGTCCGCTACGCCCCCCGCCCCGGCGGCGGTTCCGCGTTCACCGTGTTGCTGCCGTCGTGTTGAGATATGCTGCGGAGCTTTGCCCCGCACACCGCCGGTAGGAAGGATTTTTCCCGATTAAGGCAAAGGAGGGCATCCATGTCCGAAATATTACGGGTGATGGTGGCGGACGACGACGAAGCCATAGCGCGCACGGTGGTACTGGGACTGAAAACACTGGGTTGCGCGGCGCGGAGCGCGCCGGACGGCAAGACCGCCCTGGAGGGGATGGACGGAGAACCGGCGGATGTGCTGCTTACGGACATGCGCATGGGCGGCATGTCGGGCGTGGAGCTGGTGCGCGAGACCCTGGCCCGCCACCCGGATACGGTGTGTGTGGTCATGACGGCCTTCGCCTCGTATGAAAATGCGGTGGAGGCCATTAAAGCCGGGGCCTTCGACTATCTGCCCAAGCCTTTTTCCGTGGATCAGCTCGAGCACCTGATCCGCAAGGTTTCCACGGTAGTGGACCTGCGGCGGGAAAACCGGCGGCTGCGCAAGGCGGTGACGACCGCGGAGGAAGGCGTCGAAGCTTGGTTTCGGGGGGTGACGTCGCCGGTCATGCTGGACTTGCAGCGTCTGGTGGGCAAATTGGCGAACGGCGAGGCATCGGTGCTGTTCACGGGTGAGACGGGCACCGGCAAAACTTCGCTGGCCCGCGCCCTGCACCGTGATTCAGGGCGGGCGGCGGGGCCGTTCGTGGAGGTGACGTGCACGGCCCTGGCCGAATCGCTGTTTGAGTCCGAGGTGTTCGGCCATGTGCGCGGGGCCTTTACCGGCGCGGTGCGTGATCGGGCGGGAAAGTTCGAGAGCGCGGACGGCGGAACTCTGTTTCTGGATGAAATAGGCGAACTGTCGCTTTCGTCCCAGGCCAAACTGCTTCGCTTTCTGGAAGATCGGGTTATTGAGCGTGTGGGCGACAACAAACCTCTGCGACTGAATGTGCGCGTGCTGGCCGCCACCAATCGCGATCTGGCCGTCATGGTGCGCGAAGGACGCTTTCGGGAGGATTTGTATTACCGTCTCAACGTGTTCGAATGCCGTATTCCGCCCCTGCGCGAACGGCGCGGCGACATTGAGCCCCTGGCACGGCGTCTTTTGCTGCGGGCTGTGGAATATGGGGAAAAGGGACAGGCGGGGGAAAGAAAACCGCCCGTATTGTCGGAGCCGGTGCGGGAAGCTTTGTTGGCCCATGACTGGCCGGGCAACACGCGGGAACTGCGCAACGTTATGGACCGGCTGGCTCTGTTGGCAGCAGGCCGCGAAGCGACCCCGGCCGACCTGCCCCCGGCGTTTCTTCCCTCGGCGGACGGCGCTCCGGAAACCGAAGCGGCCGACTTCGGGGTGGGGCATGGACGCATCCTGACCTTGCGAGAATTGGAGGAACGGCACATCCGCCGCGTCCTCGGCCTGGGCGTCAGCCTGGAACGAGCGGCGGAACTTTTGGGTGTCACGGGAGTGACCCTGTGGCGCAAGCGTAAGGAACTGGGCCTGCCCTGATCGGACTTAAATTTTGAGATCGATGAGGGTGCCGATCAAATCGTCACTGGCGCGGATAACCACAGCGTTGGCTTCAAAGGAGCGTTGGTTGACTATAAGCTTGGTCATTTCCCGCGCTTCATTGACGTGTGAGACGGGCAAAGATTGCCCGGCGGCGGGGGTGGCGGAGACCGTCGTGTCGGCCGGGGGGCGGGTAACGACGGGCCGTACGCCCTGATCGGCCGGGCGGCCGCTTCTATAGTCCACCGAAACCGGTTGAAATCCGGCGGTGTTTATGTTGGCGATGTTGTAGGCCGTGCCCTGTACGCCCGTGGCAAAGGCGTTCAGGGCGCTGAGGCCGGTATGGATCGACACCATGCCTTATCTCCCGCTTCGGCAGTATAGCCGCAGGGGCGGCCCTTGTCACCCGGCTCGGTTTGCATCCGCCACATAATTTTTTTGCCCGCCTTGATGGAAAATGCAGCGAAACTATATTGTTATGAATAAGGGATTGGCGCTATAATTTTCGTTTTGTGGACCCTTCCCCGCAGCGATACCCTGATCGACATGCAACCGCCTGCCATCGCTGCGTTTTTTTATGCCGATCCGGCGACGTGCTGACCGCCTTGGCCGAATTTTCATGTTTCCGGTTGCCTATAAGGGCCCGGGCCGACGGCAACCTGCAGCACGGCTACGGGCGCTGCTTGCGCCGGGCGGCGGTTTCCCCGGCGGGACCGGAGCAGGCAACACACATGCGGGGGCGAAAAAGAATCGTGGTCCGCTCATCGGAAATGGGTCATCTTGTCGCCTCGATCGTCCGTCGTTGTTTCGTCCCGTGTCGGCACGGCACACGGCGGACGCAAGCAAGGAGCCATACCGCATGGAAAATCTCATCAATCGCACGCTGGACGATTTTTCGGTCCAGGCCTTTTGCCGGGGTGAGTTTCGCGTCATTGACAGGGACAACCTGAAAGGCCACTGGTCCGTCTTATTTTTTTATCCCGCCGACTTCACGTTCGTGTGTCCCACGGAATTGGAGGATCTTACGGAGCAATACGAAAAATTCAAGAATATCGGATGCGAGATCTATTCCGTTTCCACGGACAGCCATTTCGCTCACAAAGCCTGGGCCGATGCCTCCGAAACCATCCGGGCCGTTCCCTTCCCCATGTTGTCCGACGCCACGGGAGTTCTGGCCCGTTCGTTGGGCGTGTATATGGAGGATGTAGGGCAGGCCTTGCGCGGTACTTTCGTCATGGACCCCGAAGGCCGGATCAAGGTTTACGAGGTGCACGATACAGGTATAGGCCGCAATGCCGAGGAACTGCTGCGTAAGGTGGAGGCCGCTCAGTTTGTGGCCGAACACGGCGATCAGGTTTGTCCGGCCAAATGGAGACCGGGGGCGCAGACGCTCAAGCCGAGTATTGATTTGGTGGGCAACATCTGATGATTATCACGCGTCGATCCCGTTATGTTTTTAGAGCGGTTTGCCGTTGAAAACGGCAACTGCTCCGGCGTCCGCGGAAGCGGACGCCCGCGCCGAATGAGCCTGAAAAACATGCTTTTCAGGCGAAATGACGACCGCCGCTTTTGAAATTGGATAATTTCAAAAGCAAAATGCTCCAGGGGCTCATACGCAAGCCCGCCCGGCTCCGAATTTTTTCGGAACCGGGCGGGCTTGCGTATGGGGAAACGCCGATCGGGGTTAGGCCGTCTGGGCGTTTTCGGTCCGGAGGGCCGGATGGAACAGGCGGATACCTATGATCAGGGCCGCCAGAACCGCTGTGGCGGTGCCCAGACTCAAAACCAGGCTGCCGCCGCTGACCCCGGCCACGGTATAACCCGCGAAGCAGGCCCCGGCCACAACCAAAGCATAGGGCAACTGCGTGGAGACGTGTTCCACATGGTTGCAACCCGCGCCCGCGCTGGACAGAATGGTGGTGTCGGAAATGGGGGAACAGTGGTCGCCGAACACGCTGCCCGCCAGGGTGGCGGACAGCGTGACCACCAGCAGATTGGGATCGATGGCCTGGGCCACGGGCACCACGATGGGGATGAGAATGCCGAAGGTGCCCCACGCCGTGCCGGTGGAAAAGCTCAGAAACCCCGCCACGACAAACACGATGGCGGGCAGCAGGGCGCCCGAGGCCTGGCCTCCGGCCACGATGGATTCCACGAATTGCGGGGTCTGGAGCAGATCGCGGCACACGCCGCTGATGGTCCAGGCCAGCACCAGAATGATATTGGCGGTGAGCATGGTCTTCATGCCTTCCACCACGCCGTCCATGAAGCCCCGGAAGGAAACGAGCCCGCGCGGCACAAACAACAGCAAGGCCACGATCAGGGCTCCGCACGAGCCCCAGACCAGAGCCTGGGCGGCGGTGGTGTTGCCGAAGGCCGCGGCCAGCGTGTGATAGGCCTCGTCCTCGCCCCAGTAGCCCCCGCTGTACAGCAGCCCCAGCACGGAAAATACGATGAGGCTGGCGATGGGCAGCAGCATGTCCAGAATGCCGCCGCGCCGTGTCCGGTCTGCGTCGAGCGTGTCGACAACGGGCGAGGACAGCGCGCCCAAATCGCCTTGCTCCGCCCGTTTTTCGGCCGCGCGCATGGGACCGAAGTCAAAACGGGTCAGGCTGACCACCACGATCATAATCAGCGAGAGCAGAGCGTAAAAATTGTAAGGGATGGTGGATACAAACGCCGCGAAATCACTGTCGAAAGCGCCGGTGGCCTTGAGATTGCTGCCTACCGCCGCCGCCCAACTGGAAATGGGGGCGATGATGCAGATGGGAGCGGCCGTGGCGTCGATGATATAGGCCAGCTTGGCGCGGGAAACGCCGTGGGCGTCGGTGACGGGCTTCATCACCGTGCCTACGGTCAGACAGTTGAAGTAATCGTCGATGAACACGAAGGCGCCCAGCGCGCTGGTGGAGAGCAGGGCGGAACGGCGGCTTTTGATTTTGCTCGCCGCCCATTTGCCGTAGGCGGCGGTGCCCCCGGCCATGGAGATGACGTACACCAAGGCTCCCAGCAATGAACAGAATATGATGATATTCATGTCGATTTTATCGACCATCACATTGAACGCTATTTCTATCGGCCCCACCAGCAAAGATACGCCCGGAACATTGAGGGCATAAATGATGGTGCCGGATAAGATGCCGATGAGCAGCGAGGACAGCACTTCTTTGGTGAGCAGAGCCAGAGTGATGGCAATGACCGGTGGAAGGATGGAAAGCCAGCCGGCGTAATAAGGTTCCACGATGCACTCTCCCTGTAAAAAGCTGGGGTGACGGCGGGCGCCCGCCAGGCAAAAAACGGATGGCGCGAAGGCGGCCTCTCCTGCCGAGAGCAGAGTCTGCGACGGCGCGTCGCGCGGGTGATGAGAAAATTGTTATAAAAGAAAATAAGAAATGTATACCGCTTTTTGACGGCTGAAAGCCGGTTCGGCGGCGAGGGGGCGAAGCGGAGCTGATTGCCCGCGACGACGGGAAACGGGGCGGAATTATTCGGGCCAGGGTTTCAGACGTTCGGGGGCCACGGCGCGGACCAGGGCCCGGGCCAGGATGAGCGTGCTGTCCAGCACGGGCAGACCGAACAGGCGGGGTTCCGGCAGGGCGAGAGGAATTTCGGTACAGGCCAGAAGAATGGCTTCGGCTCCCCGGTCCGCCAGATCGCGGGCGGCGTCGAGCAGTATGTTTCGCGCTTGCGGCGTGACCGGACGGGCATGGGTTTTGATACCGAAATCGGGGTTGTTGATGGCGCTTTGCACCAGTTCGCGCCCCATGCCGTCGGGGAAGAGAGGGATATAACCCGCCGGTTCCAGACAACGCTGGTACAGGCCTGTTTCAAAGGTTGCCCGGGTGGACAACAGCCCCACGGGACGGCCGCCGCCGGTGGACGGCAGCCGGTCCCGCAGGGCGTCCGTCACGGCGTCCAGAAGGGACAGAAAGCGGACGTGCGCAGTGGAAGGAGGCACACTTCGCAAAGAGTCGTCCAGTTCCCGCAGCGCGGCGTCCAGAATGGGCGCCGCGTGCGCCGTGTTGCACGGCATGGCCAGCAGGGTGGCCCCGGCCCGCGCCAGACGGGCCATGATCCGACCCAGGGCCGGGCCCGGGTTGACCTCGGAGGCCCCGAGCAGAAATTCCGGGCGGGGAGCGATGTCGGCGGAAAACGACATGTGGATGACGGAGGGGTAATCCTGATCCGTCCCGGCCACGGTCTGGTCAAAGACCTTCTGCATGAGATCGAGCCCCGCGTAAGGCCCGACGCCGCCCACGATGCCGATAATCTCTCTGTTTTGGCTCATGTCGCCGCCCCGGCTTTCGGTTGCGGAATGTGGCGCGGGTCGCGTCCTCCGTGTTGGGGGCGGAAGACGCGGCCCGCATTCCGGGTTGAAGGTGTAAAGGAGCCGAGTGGGGCAAGAGTCCGTAGTCCGTCGCACCCCGGGGGAACCGCATTTTTAGCGGCTGTCGGCAAGCATGGCGAGCCTGCGGCCGACTATACCGAAGCGCGGTCGAAGCGCGTTTGCGGCGTGGAACTCCGGTGGAGGCGTGGACCTTGAGCGGTGGAACATCGTGCCCTGCTTCGGTAAAACCAACCTGCGCTAGAACTTGGGATCGTTACGGAACGTGTCGAGATAGGCGAACAAAGCGGGCGAGCCGCCGGTGTGCAGGAAAAGCACATTGGCGCCCTTGGGGAAATAATCCTTGCGGGCCAGATCGATAAGACCCGACATGGCCTTGCCGGAGTACACGGGATCAAGCAGGATGCTTTCGGTGCGGGCCAGCATCAACACGGCCTCGATCATGGCCGGGGTGGGCAGGGAATAGCCGGGCCCCACATAGTCGTCAAAGACCGCCACGTCCTCGTCGCGTACCGCGACGTCAACGCCTATATAGGCCAGGGTTTGTTCGGTCAGACCGTGGACCAGGGCGCGTTGGGCGTCTTTGGCGCGGCCCACGCCGATGCCCGTGACCGGCAGGCGCATGTTGTTCCCCAGAACGGAGGCCAGAATACCCGAATGGGTGCCGCCGCTGCCGCTGGGCACCACCAAATGGTCTACGGCAAGACCCATGTCGAACATTTGCCGGAACATTTCTTCGCCGCAGGACACGTAGCCCAACGCTCCGACGGTATTGGACGCCCCGCCGGGCACAATATAGGGCTTACGGCCCTGGGAACGCAGTTTTTCGGCCACCTTTTCCATTTCAGCCGGCATGTCCGAGCCGCCGGGCACCACAGTGACGGACTTCACGCCCAAAAGCTGGAACAGGAAATTGTTGCCCGACGAATCGGGGTTATAGCTGTTTTTGACCCGTTCCTCGAGCACCAGGTGGCAGTCCAGCCCCTCTTTGACGGCCCAGGACAATGTCAGACGGCAGTGGTTGGACTGCACGGCGCCGCAGGTGATGATGGTGTCCGCGCCTTGGCGCAGAGCATCGGCAAGGCTGAAGTCCAGCTTGCGGGTTTTGTTGCCGCCCATGGCTCCGGGCAACAGGTCGTCACGTTTGATGAACACGTTGATTTTGTCGCCCAGGGCGTGCGAAAAACGGGGCAAAGGCTGGATGGGGGTAGGCGTTTGCACATAGCCCCGACGAGGGAAACGACTGAGATTCATGCTATATTCTCCTTGCAGGTTGACCCCGCGCGAAAAAACGCGGGAAAGCCGACGATGAAATCGGTATCGGTCGTCCGGCGTCCGTTTTTCCCGAATGCCGGAGATGCCGCTACCGTGGGCGGAAGTTTTTTTTCGTAATTTTAGCAAGCGCTCGCGGCCGCTCCGCCCGGACGACGCGCTTGTGTTTTTTTGTGGCCTCTTCTAGGCTTAGAGTGAGTGTTGTCACTTCTGGCCTGAAGGACCGGTCCGGATGATTGAGAAAAAGCTGTACAGTGACCAGATTATCGAAGTTATCAAAGATGATTTGCTGCGGGGCGCGCTGAAACCCGGCGACCGCATCAAAGAGGCGCAACTGGCCGAACGCTTGGGCATCAGCCGGGCTCCGGTGCGCGAAGCGCTGTCGCTTCTGGAACGCGAGGGCCTGGTAGTGTCCGCGCCGCAGAAAGGTAAATCCATCGCCGCGCTCACGCCTCGGGAAATTCTGGATTCGTTCACCAGCGGCGGCGTTCTGGAAGGCTGGGGAGTGGCGTCCACCTGCCATTTGTTCACGGAAGACGATTTCCGGGGAATGGAGGAACTTCTGCACCATTTCGGCGGTCAGCCCGACCATGTTTCGGCATGGATGGCCGCCGACTCGCGGTTTCATGACTGCCTGCTGGCCTATGTAGACAATGAGGTGCTGATTCGGACCATCCATTTTCTGACCCGCCGCATTTCCAAGTTTCTTATCCTGCCTCATTGGCTGCACGCTTATTCTCTGGATGAAGCGCGCGCCCGACACGCGGACCTGCTGGAAACGATCAAAACTCGTCGTCCCGAAGCTGTTCGGGCGGCCATTCTGGAGCATTATCGCCAGCTTGGCCTGAAAATTGTTTCCCGTATGTCGTAATACGGACGGGAAACGGGATGGGCGTATTGTCGTCATAAAAATGTCGACAATCGACATACCTTCTTCTAATGAGGTGCCGCCCGGACTGTCAAGTGATTTCAGCGGATGGCTCAGGGTAGACACATTGTATATGCCTGCCCTGAGGGGCGGCGGCGCATTGCCCGGAACCGCAGGCTTCGCGGGCGCCAAGCGCGGCTGCCCGAAGGGTATCCCGCAGGGAGCGGGCCCGTTGCCGAGCACGAGGTCTACGGCATAGAGAGCAGGGATGGGGAACAGACCAAGGTCGTGTTTCCGCCAGCCCGTGTGGAGCATGGCTGTTTTTGCGCCGGCATAATTTTTCAAAAAAAAGATTGACCAGATACTGGGACAGAGGCTTTTCAAAAGATTAATGGGGACGTTTCCTTGATGTGAAAAAAATATCCAGATGAGACCGGGAAGGCCGGGCCGGCCGTCAGTATGGACTTGGGCCGCCGGTCGATTTTTTTTCAATTTATTATCGATAAGTACATATTAAAGTATTTTATTTTGTTGTTTCCAAGTAGATCGACAAATTTGGCAGTCTGGGTTGACGCCTCGCGTTATCCCGGTTATTGAAAAGTGGCGGGTAAATGTCGACAATCGACCTAATGTTCCTGAGTTTATCCGCCGGCCTTATAGCCTGTCGAACCCCGTCCCCGCTCTTTTGCGCCGCGCCGGATACCTCCTGAGATTTTTTGAACAACCCTGCTCGAATCGGTTTACAAATTCGATAATATCGGAAAGTATTTTACGTATATATTATTATACAAAAATGTAAATATTTTGGGCTTCGCGAGATTGCCCTCGCTTGGCGGATATGAGGTTTTTATAGGAAGGGTTTTCCCGCGGGAATCGCCCGCGTGAGGCAAAACTTCACCGTCCCTCCGGAGCGGCCGCCGCCGTCCATCAGGGGGTGGAGCATATAAACCCGGGAAACAGGACGCCGTGTCCCGCCCGGAAGATCGCTTCAAAGTTGTAACGCTCTAGCGATTCGAGGAAACAACATGAGTGAATTGGTGCTGAGAACGGAACAGGACGTGGAGGATTTGACCTGGGGCGCCACCTTTTACGGTGTGGGCGGGGGAGGGACGGCCTCCGAAGGGCTGACTCTGCTTAAGAAGGAACTGGCCCGCGTTGGCTCCATCACCTGCGTCGATCCCGGCGCGTTGCGGGACGACGCCTGGACGGCCACAGTCAGTTTCATGGGCAACCGCGCCCCTCTGTCTCCGGAGCAGGAAAGCCAGAAGAAAAACCTGGGGCTTGTGGAGTGGAAATACGAAAACAACATGGTCGAGGCCGTGCGTTTTCTGGAAAAGATCAGCGGTCGCAAGGTCGAAGCCCTGATTGTGCCCGAACTGGGCGGGGCCAACACTCCCAGCCCCATCGCCACGGCGGCGGCGATGGGCATCCATGCTGTGGACGCCGACTATGCCGGTCGGGCCGTGCCGGAAATCGCTCAGTGCGGGGCATGCCTGATGGGCGAACCCACCGTGCCCATCGCTTCGGTGGACAAATGGGGCAACAAGGCCGTCATTTACGAGGCCGTCAACGACGCCCTGGGCGAACGCCTGGGTAAAATGCTGGCTATGGCCGCGTTCGGCAACACGGCCATAGCGTTGTTGCTTCTGCCAGCTTCGGTGATGAAAAACTGTGTGGTGCCCGGCACCATCAGCGAAAGTCATTCCCTGGGCAAGGCCGTGCGCGAGGCCCGCGCCGCGGGGCGCGACGCGGCCGAGGCGGCCCTGGCCCATACCGGCGGCCGCAAACTGTTCCAGGGTACCTTGGTCAAGAAAGATTGGGCCGTCAAAGACGGGTATTTGGACGGCTACCATGTTTTTGAGGGCGACGGCGAGTTCGCGGGCCATACTTTTAAAGTATGGTATAAGAACGAGAACCACGTTACGTGGCTGGACGACAAGCCTTATGTGACCACGCCCGACCGTGTGCACCAGATTGAAACCAATCTGGGCATGCCTTTGCTCAACAACGAATGCCGGGAAGGCCAGCATTTTATGTTCATCGGTCTGCCCTCGCGCGAACTGCATTTGCGTCCGGAAATTTTGCCGCGCATGTCGCCCCGTCACTACGGGTTTGATATCGATTACGTGCCCATGAACCAGCGCTGAACACGGCGCTTCCCTTCCCAACGCCCGGTCCGCCGCGGGCCGGGCAAGCACTGGAGAGAGCCCATGCGTAAATGTCTCGTTTCCCTGATGCTGGCGCTCGGCCTGCTGACGACGGTTTCCGCGCCCGCCGTGGCCGCAGAACGGCCCAAGCTGGTGGTCATGTGCTTCGGCGGAGCCTATCAGAACTTTTTTGAAACCGAGTTGATCCCTGAGTTCAGCAAGGCCAACGATGTGGATATCGTGCTGGCCATCGGCCTGGCCAAGGATTGGATGGCCGAGATGCGGGCCAGCGGCAAGGACAAGGCCCCCTATGACGTGCTTATGTTCAACGAAATCTGGTCGGCCCAGATGCGGCGCGAAGGATATATGCTGCCGCTGACCCCGGCCATGATTCCCAACCTTGACAACGCCATGATGCAGGTCAAGGACCCGACCAACGGCGACGTTCTGGGCGTTATCGGCGTCATCCAGCCCGCCGGGCTGGGGTACCGCACCGATCTTTTGCCCAATCCTCCAAAATCCTGGAAAGATTTGTGGAACCCCGAATACAAGGGGCAGGTCGGTCTGTACACCCTGACCAATTCCCTGGGCGCTATGACCGTGCTCAGCGTGGGCAAGGTGTGGTTCGGCGATGAGCACAAGTATGACGAGGCCATCGACAAGATTGCCGAACTCAAGCCTTTCAAGCAGACCGACTTTTCCGGCGATATGGAAAAGTTGTTGTCTCTGGGCGAGATTTCCGTGGGCGTCATCGACATGCCCGCCGTGGCCCGGCTGCGTCAGCAGGGGCTGCCCCTGGGCTGGGTGGAGCCTGAGGAGCACATGGTCATGTTCGAACAGGTGTTCAGTATTCACAAGGCCAGCAAGTATCCCGACCTGGCCGCCAAGTGGATTGACTATATCCTGACCCCCGAAGTGCAGGAAAAGTTCACCAAGCGCTTCTTCACCACTCCGGCCATCAAGGGCGGCACGGTGCCGGATGAGCTGAAGACCGAAGTGCTCGGTCCGGAGGCCGTGTCCCGCATCGCTTCCTGGGATTGGAACGCCTTTAACGACGCCAAGGCCCGTCTGATCCGCGTGTGGAACCAGAAAATCAATCGCTGACAAGCGGTCAGCCGGTTCAAGCCGGGGGAGCCGGGCTCCCCCGGCGGACTTCAGGTTGCAATAAGGGGAATATCGTGGCCGATTTGGTATTGAGCACGGAACAGGATGTGGAAGACCTTGCCTGGGGCGCCTGCTTCCAGGGGATAGGGGGCGGCGGACCCGTGGCCGAGGGAACGCGCCTGCTCAAAAAGGCATTGGCTGAATATGGGCCTGTGCGTTGTCAGAACCCGGCCGATTTTCCCGACGACGCCTGGGTGGTGACCGTCAGTTTCATGGGCAATCGCGCTCCGCTGACGCCCGAACAGGAAGAACAGAAGAAACGCCTGGGCCTGGTGGAATGGAAATACGACAACAACCTGGCCGAAGCTCTCAAGTTTCTCGAAAAAGTCACCGGCCGCGTCGTCAGCGGCATCGTGCCGTCCGAACTGGGCGGCGCCAACAGTCCCGGCCCTCTGTCCGTGGCGTTGTCCCTCGGGTTGACGCCTCTGGACGGCGATTACACCGGTAAAGCCAAACCCGAAACGCGGCAAGGCATGCCGTCCATCGCGGGCGTCCCCCTGACGCCTATGGCCTCCGCCGACAAGTGGGGGAACAAATGCGTGATATACGAGGCCGTGAACAACGCCCTGGGCGAACGTCTGGGCAAAATGCTGGCCACGGGCGCTTTCGGCAACACGGCCGTGGCTTATTTTCTCATCCCCGGCCGGGAGATGAAAAAACACATTTTTGCCGGAACCCTGACGGAAAGTTTTGAACTGGGCCGCGCCATGAGGTTGGCCCGCGAAGCGGGGCGCGACGTGACCCCGGTTGTTCTGGAGCGTCTGGGCGGTCGCGTGCTGTTCCGGGGGGTCTTGGCCCGCAAGGAATGGAGCGTGCCCGACGGTTACTACGTGGGCACCCATGAGTTTGAAGGAGAAGGGGAATTTGCCGGACACCGTTACAAGGTGTGGTTCAAAAACGAGAACCACGTGACCTGGTTCGACGGCAGGCCCCACGTCACCACGCCGGACCGGGTGGGACAGATTTTGACCGACACGGGGTTGCCGGTCATGACCCAGGAACTGGCGGAAGGACAGCGCGTCACCCTTATAGGCGTGCCCTCCCGGGCCCGGCATCGCGAGCCGGACGCTCTGGCCTTCATGGCCCCCCGTCATTACGGGTTCGACATCGACTATGTGCCCATGGAGCGGGTCGCGCCCTGACGGGGCGGGGCTCTCCCCCATGCGGACATCCGTATGCCACAAGGGACGGGAAGCGCGCTTCCGCCGTCCGCTGGGCTTGCATCCCGGAAAACGCCCGTCGGCCCAGGCCGCGCGGGCCCCAAGCTGGAGGAACGTGCGGACATGGCTAAAGTTGTCCTTGACAAACTGGAAAAAAGTTACGGCAGCAACAAAATTCTGCGGGGGATCTCCGCCACCGTGGAAGACGGCGAACTGGTGGCTCTGCTCGGCCCCAGCGGTTGCGGCAAAACAACCACCCTGCGTTGCATCGCGGGGTTTGAAATCCCCGATTCGGGGGTGATCAGCATCGGCGACAGGGACATTACCACTCTGTTGCCCGAACAGCGCGACATCGGCATGGTGTTCCAAAACTATGCTCTGTTCCCGCACATGACCATTTTCGATAACGTGGCCTTCGGGCTGCGTATGCGCAAACGTCCTCCGGCGGAAATCCGCGATCGTGTCCGGCATATTATGAAAGTGGTGGGCCTGGAGGGGTTCGACAAACGTTATCCGCGCATGCTCAGCGGCGGCCAGCAGCAGCGCGTGGCCATCGCCCGCGCCTTGGTCATCGAACCCATGCTGCTTTTGCTCGACGAGCCTCTGGCCAATTTGGACGCCAAACTGCGCGAGGAAATGCGGTTTTATCTTAAAAAGCTTCAGCGCGATGTGGGTATTACCATGATTTACGTCACCCACGATCAGTCCGAAGCTCTGGTCCTGTCCGATCGCATCATCGTCATGTTTGAAGGGGTCATCCACCAGAACGCCGGTCCCGAGGATTTATATCGGCACCCGGCCACGCTTAAGGTGGCCAACTTCATCGGGCTCATCAATTTCTTCGACGCAGCGGTGAGGGAACTCGGGCCCGATGCGGCCGTGGTTCAAACCTCGTTCGGGACGTTGCGCTGCGGCAACTACACGTATGACAATCTGAAGGGCAAGGATAACCTGAAAGTGGGGGTGCGGCCCGAATCCATCACCTTGACGGCGGATACCCCCAAACCCGGCGACGAAAACGTACTGCGCGGCACGGTGGCCGAAAAAATTTATATCGGCAATATGTTCGACTACCGCATCCGGGTTTCGGAACAGGGCGACATGGCCCGCATCCAGACGACGCCCGCCGTGGATCTGCCGGTGGGCGGCGCTTGTACGCTGTCTTTTTCGGCCGCGGACACCATCTTGCTGCCCGAATAGAGTCTGTTCCCGTTGCGTATGCTCGCGAAGCCGAGCGAAGCGACGCGTCATCGCCCCGCCCGGAGCAGCCGCAACCCTCATGCGACGCGGGACGGCGGCGGAGATGGGGAACCTGAACGACAGCGTATGTAATCGTACCCGGCTATACTTTCAGAACGACACTGCCCTAGGAGGCCTCAAACATGGCCGTTACCAAAACGCAACAGGGCCTTACCCGGTCGCTTCTTCTGGCCCCGGCCGCCCTGTGGATCATCGGCTTTTTTATCCTGCCCTATCTGCTGCTGGCCTATATGAGCTTCAAGCCCACCAGCAGCACGGGGCCCTACCTGCCCGGCTTCACGCTGGAAAATTATATCTTTAACCTGACTGATCCCTTTTATTGGGAGATCATGTTTGAAACCGTGGCCCAGGGCGTGCTGACCGTGGTCATCTGCCTGCTGTTGGCCTATCCCGTGGCTTACCGGCTGGCGCGCGGCAACTCGCGCCACAAGGGGTTCTGGTATACGCTGGTCATTTCGCCCCTGCTGGTGGGCGTGGTTATCCGCTGTTACGGCTGGATGGTTCTGCTGGCCGACAAAGGGTTGATCAACGACGGCCTTTTGTCTCTGGGGCTCATTGATGCGCCCCTGCCGCTCATGTACAACCGGCTGGGCACCATGATCGGCATGATTCAGGTTTATCTGCCCTACATGGTCATCTCCCTTACCGGCTCCATTCAGGCCGTCAACCCGGAGCTGGACTACACGGCCCGCAGTTTGGGCGCCAGTCGTTTCACGGCCTTTCGCAAAATTACCCTGCCCATGTCTTTGCCGGGCATCCTGTCCGGCTCCATCATGGTCTTCGTGCTCACCATCAGTTCCTATGCCATTCCCATTCTGCTCGGCGGCAACCGTATCGTCACCACGCCGCTGCTTATCGTCCAGAATACTCTGGAAGCCTTCGACTGGCCCGGCGGGGCATCTATGGCCGTCATCATGTTCGTCGTGGTGGTCACTTTGCTCACGCTGTATATCAAGCTTATGACCAACGCCATGCGGGGGTTGAAATGAACCAACGGAAAACCTGGGCCGATCGTTTCCTGTCCGTGGTGGTCGGCGCTGTATACGTCTTTTTGGTCCTGCCCACCATCGTGGTCCTGCTGGCCGCGTTCAACAGCGGGGAATATCTGCATTTTCCGCCCGAGGGACTGTCGTTGCGCTGGTTCCATAAGCTGATGAACAACAGCCAGATGATCGACTCCTTCATATTCAGCCTCAAGCTGGCTCTGGCTTCGTCCGTGACGTCCTCTCTGTTGGGCCTGGGCGCGGCCCTGTATGTGGTGCGCTACGCGGGCAAGCTGGGCAACGTGCTGCGTCCCGTCATCCTGTCGCCTCTTATGCTGCCTTCCATTCTTACCGGTTTGGCGGTCATGCTCTACTTCTACACCATAGGAGCGGGCAACAAGAGCTTTTTCGGCCTGTACGCGGCCCACACCCTGATCACCACCCCTTATGTCTTTCTGGTCGTGAGCAGCGTGCTCTACAACTTCGACTATTCCATCGAGGAAGTAGCCCGCAGCCTTGGCGCCACCAGACTCAAGACTTTTTTCCTTATCACCCTGCCCCATATCAAAAGCGGGGTTATAGGCGGGGGCATTTTTGCCTTCATCAGCTCCTTCGACCAGTTCCCTCTGTCTCTGATGCTCACCGGGCCCGGCTATTCCACATTGCCGGTGCAGATATTCGACTACTTGCGCTTTGAGTTCGACCCCACGGCGGCGGCCATTTCGACCCTGAATATCGCCTTGGCCTATATACTGATGTTTCTCATGCAGCGCTTTGTGGGGCTCAAGTCCATCTACGGGGGGCAATAAACCGGCCGCCCGGACGGTTTCACGTGGAACAGGGCCGTCTCTCCGGCGGGGCGGCGGCCCGGAACGATTTTGCCCGGGAGGTCAATCATGTCCGGAACAATCGGTTTTGTCTTGGTGGGCCAGTCCGGCCGCGACGACGTGTTGCCCGTGGTCAGGGCCTTGCTCGGTCCCGGCGTGGAGGTGGCGGCCAAGGGCGCTTTGGACGGGCTGAGCCCGGCCGAGCTGGCCCGTATGGCGCCCGTGCCCGGCGAACACCCTGTGGTGACCCGGTTGGACGACGGCAGTCATGTGGTGGTGAGCAAACCAGCCCTCGTTCCCCGTATCGAGCGCTGCCTGACCGAACTGCGCGACGCCTCGGTGAAGGTGGCGGCACTGATGTGCACCGGCACTTTTCCGCCCTTCGCGGTGCCGGAGGGGCTGCTTCTGCTGCGTGGCCAGCAGGTTGTCGACAACGGCGTGCGGGCCGCGTGTCCGGTCGGGGGCAAGGTGGGCGTGCTGGTTCCCCTGCCCGAACAGGAGGCTTTTTCCGGCGGCAAATTCCGCGATATGGGCTTCGACGTGGTTACCGCCCACGCCAATCCCTATGGTTCCCTGGACGACGTGCGTGCGGCGGCCGCGGCCTTTCGGGATCGGGATGTGGTGGTGTTGCACTGCATGGGATACAACGGCGACCATAAGCGGGTGGTGCGCGAGGCTTGCGGCCGTCCCACATTGCAGGCCAACGCGCTTATGGCCCGGCTGGCCGCCGAAGTGGCGGGAGCTTGATGATGGCCGCGCCCAAACTCGGTTTGGTGGCCATAGGCCAGACGCCGCGCGTGGATGTCACGTCCACCATGCGCTCCGTGCTCGGCGACGATGTGGAGTTGTTGGAGGAAGGCGTGCTGGACGGGCTGGACGCCGCATCCGTCGCCGCGCTGGCCCCCGGCCGGGATGATCCGTTTCCCCTGGTGTCCCGCCTGGCCGACGGCACTCAGTGTTGTTTGGATAAGCATCGTCTGCCGCCCTTGTTGGAGTCTCGCTTCCACCGGGTGAAGGAGCGGGGAGCCGAAGTGGCTGTGTTGCTGTGCACCAGCGTATTCGAGGGGCTGCGTTTTCCTCCCGGTTTATTTGTGTTGGAAGCGGGGCGCGTGGTGGATCACTGGATAGCCGCTTTGGCCCGACCGGACCGCGTCATGGGCCTGATGGTCCCCCTGCCCGCGCAGGAAGCCGCCGTGGCCGCTCATTATGCCGACCTGCCCCTGAAAGGCATTCGTACGGCCTCGGCCTCGCCCTATGGGCCGGCCGAAGCTGTGGCCCGCGCGGCGGAAGGATTGCGCGACGTGGATTTTGTGGTGACGCACTGCATGGGTTTTACGACGGAACACAAGCGCCTGATTCGGGCGGTCTGCGGCCGTCCCGTGCTTCAGGCCACCGGGGTGCTGGCCCGTACCGCTTCGGAATTGCTTGGTGCATAGGTCCCTTTTACGGTTTTCAGAGGAAGAAAAGCATATGGCTATAATCCGGCCCTGTATTGATCCGGCCCTGTGTTGCGGGGACGGCCTGTGCGTGGCGGTGTGCCCCACCGGGAGCATTGTCATGGACTCCGGCAAAGCGGTGCTTAATCCGGGGCTGTCGCGGCCCTGCAACGGCTGTGGTCACTGTGCGGCCGTCTGTCCCCGGCGGGCCGTATCGGTGGAGCGGGAAGGTCAGGGCGATACTCCGGCCGATGACGCCGCCTGGAGCGCATGGCGTCTGGAGCCCGCTCGTCTGAACGCGTTTTTGCGAATGCGGCGGTCCGTGCGCGAGTTCAAACCCGATCCCGTGCCGCGCGAGGTGCTGGAGGGGGTGTTGGACGCTGCGCGCTATGCGCCCACGGCCAGCAATCGGCAGGATTTGGGCTGGATTGTCGTTCAGGACCGGGCCGCCCTGCGTCGCCTGGCGGACAGCATTGCCGCCTGGGCTGAGGGATCGCCCCTGTATGCCGCCGTGGCCGAAGAATACCGCCGCGGCGTGGACACCATGCTGCGCGACGCGCCCTGCGCTCTTCTGGTGCACTCCCGCCGGGATTTCGCCATGAGCGGTCAGGATTGCGGCGTGGCCCTGACCTATGTGGAACTTTTGCTGGCGGCCGAGGGGCTGGGGGCCTGCTGGTCCGGGCTGGCCGGGCGTGCCGCCCTGGAGCGTCCCGACCTTCTGGCCTGGCTGGGCTTGCCCGACGATCGGGCCGTGTACGGCGGTCTCATGGTCGGTTATCCACGTTACCGTTATCGGCGTCCTCCCGCCCGTCTGGCCGCCAGGGTGGAGTGGCTGTAAAGGGAACGCTCATGGGGAGAGCCTTTCCGGTTTTCCGACAAGGGAGCATGGCATGGATACGCGGCGGGAGCATGATTTTTTGGGCGAACGGGAGATACCGGCGGACGCGTATTACGGTATTCAGACCTGCCGGGCGTTGGATAATTTCAACGTAACGGGCCAGGCCATAGGCTCGGTGCCCGAACTGATCCGGGCTCTGGCTCGGGTAAAGAAGGCTGCCGCCCTGGCCAATATGCGCCTGGGGGTGTTGCCGGAGGACGTGGGCCGGGCCATAGGCGCGGCTTGTGACGAAATCGTGGCCGGAAGGCTGCATGATCAGTTTCCTGTGGACTGCATCCAGGGCGGGGCGGGTACCTCCACCAACATGAACGCCAATGAGGTTATTGCCAACAGAGCCTTGGAAATCATGGGGCATGGAAAGGGCGAGTATCAGTACTGCCACCCCAACAATCACGTGAATTGTTCCCAGTCCACCAACGATGTGTACCCCACGGCCCTGCGCCTGGCTCTGCACGAGAAGATCGGGGTGTTTCTGGAGGCCCTGACGCACCTGAAACGGGGTTTTGCAGACAAAGGGCGGCAATTCGCCGACGTGATCAAGATGGGGCGTACTCAGTTGCAGGACGCCGTGCCCATGACCCTGGGCATGGAGTTCGCGGCCTACGCCACCACCCTGGGCGAAGACATGCGTCGCCTGAGCCAGGCCCGCCGTCTGCTGCTGGAAATCAACATGGGGGCCACAGCCATCGGCACGGGCATCTGTGCGCCGGTGGGCTATGCGACTCTGGTCACCGAGGCCTTGCGAGCGGAAACGGGCTTGCCTCTCATGCGTTCCGTCAATCTGGTGGAGGCCACCTGGGATACCGGCGTGTACGTGCAGGTATCCGGGGTGCTCAAACGCACGGCCACCAAGGTTTCCAAAATTTGCAACGACTTGCGCCTGTTGTCCTCGGGGCCGCGCACGGGCCTTAACGAAATCAACCTGCCCCGCCTCCAACCGGGCTCGTCCATCATGCCCGGTAAGGTCAATCCGGTTATGCCCGAGATGGTCAACCAAATTTGTTTCGATATCATCGGCAAGGATATGACCGTTACCCTGGCCTCGGAAGCCGGACAACTGGAACTGAACGTCATGGAGCCGGTCATCGCTTTTTGCCTGTTCAACGGTCTGGAGCGCCTGGGGCGGGGCGTGCGCGCCCTGCAGGATCGCTGCGTAAAGGGTATTACGGCCAATGCCGAACGTTGCCGGAGCATGGTGCAGAACAGTGTGGGCATCATTACGGCTCTTATGCCCGGTCTGGGCTACGAGCGCGCCGCCGCTCTGGCCCGTGAGGCGCTGGAAAACGAAAAATCCGTCTATGATCTGGTGTTGGAAAAGCGCCTGCTCAGCCGCGAACGGCTGGATGAGCTTTTGGCCCCGGCCAACATGCTGCGCCCGGGCCGGACCGGTCCTTTGACGTAAGGGGCCGGGCCGCTCAGACCGACGCCGGTCGGAAGAAAGCGGAAGAAAAGCCCGGCGGAGTTGAAAGCGATACCGGCGCGACGGTACGGCAGAACCGACCTGCCGGGCGGCCCGCAGAGGGCGCCGAAAACAGCGATGAGGAGTGGACGAATGTCTCGCGAAGCGCGGTCGAGAGCGGCGCAGCCGCGCGAAGCGTAGTCGGCGGCGGCCGAGGACTGTCTTTTGCCGGGCTGGAAGCCCCGCATGTCTTATTTAACAAGGAAATCCCCCATGAATTTTCCTATGATCCGTTCCGTGCCGTATATGGGCGTCATTTGGGTCGTGCACGAGGCCTCCAAGTTGGGCTTCTACAACGGTCATCCCGATTGGTGCAATCTGGGGCAGGGGCAGCCCGAGGTGGGCGAACTTGAGGGCGCGCCCGAGCGCGTATCCTCGCTCCGCATCCAGCCGGGCGACCACGCCTATGGACCGGTAGGCGGCACACTGGAGGCCCGCGAGGCCGTGGCCGAATTATACAACCGCAGCTTTCGGCGTGGAATGAGATCGAAGTACACCGCCGACAACGTATCCATCGCCTCCGGGGGCCGTCTGGCCCTGACCCGGCTGTTTTCCATTTTTTCCGACGGCACGCGTCTTCTGTTCAAAAATCCGGACTACACGGCCTATGAGGACTATCTCAATTACCAGCGTCATCATTGCGAGCTGGTGGAGGTCTGCGCCGGCCCCGAGGACAGTTTTTCCGTACCCGCGGATAAACTGGAGCGGGTGGTGCGCGAACGCGGCATTCAGGCTTTTGCCTTCTCCAATCCGTGCAATCCCACGGGTGAACTGATCCGGGGGGAAACCCTGGAGCGGTATGTGGACATGGCCCGGCGTTACGGCATGCTGCTGGCCGCCGACGAATTTTATTCGCACTACATTTACAACGAGGACGGCTCGCCTGCCGACGGTCCGGTTTCGGCCGCCGCCCATGTTCGCGATGTGGATGAGGACCCTGTGTTGATTATCGACGGCCTGACCAAGAACCAGCGGTACCCGGGCTGGCGTGTGGGCTGGACGCTGGGGCCCTCTCACTGCATCGAAATGCTCAATCGGGCGGCCAGCGCCTTGGACGGCGGCCCCACCATGCTGGGGCAGAGGGCCATGCTGGAAGCTCTGGAACCCATGCGTTTTCAGCAGGAAACTCAGGCTGTGCGCAATGCGTTCGCCCGCAAGCGCAAGCTGACTCTGGACAAACTTGCGGCTATGGATATTCGTCCCGCCGGCAACCCGTTGGGAACCTTTTACGTGTGGGCCGATATCAGCCGCCTGCCCGCGCCCCTCAACGATGCGGACGCTTTTTTCCACGCCTGCCTGCAACGCAAGGTTATGACCGTGCCCGGTCGTTTTTTCGATATTCGACCCGACCGTCGGCGGCCGGAGCCCGAACCGCTGCGCACCTGGGTGCGGTTTTCCTATGGCCCCCCTGAAGGAGTGGTGGAAGAAGGACTCAATCGTATTGCGGAAGTTATCCGCAATGTGAAATGACGCGCCTTCAGGGGGAAAACCGACGCCGTCGATGGAGCGTTTTTACTTTGAAATGCTTTGCGGAGTCGCACACGGTAAGGTTTTCCTCTCCTGATCCGCAAAGCGCTTCACGTTGACGGTTAAGGGCGTCGCAACGGCGGAGCGGCCGCCCGCGCCGAATGAACCTGAAAACCACGCTTTTCAGGCGAAATGACGGCAGCGCCGCTTTTGGAATCGGACAATTTCAAAAGCAAAATGCCTTAGAGGCGTGTTTGGATTACGGAAAGGCCCCGTTCCGGAACATCGCAACACTGATTTGTTCCGAAACGGGGCCTTTATGACGGGAAAAGGCTGAACGTCTGTTCAGCGCGCGCCGAGCAGCGGTTCGGTTACGCCTGCCAGCCCGCCCAGGGCGAAAAGCAACAACAAGGTTTCCTGCGCGCCGAGATAGCTGTCTGTGGGATCGTACCATTCCTCCAGGGAATGGATGTTGGCGCACTTGCCGCTGATATTCAGGCATAGCGCAGGTATGCCCGCGCTGATGGGGAAATTGGCGTTGGTGCTGGCCGGAGGCAACAGTTCGGCATGGATGCCCACGGCCTCCGTGGCCGCCAGAGCGGCCCGCACGATGAGGTGATCGGCGGGCATCTCGCCGCCGGGCTTGTCGCCGTAGGGGCGGTTGGCCAGATGCAGAGGCGCCCCGGGATGGGCGGCATTCTCCTCGTCCACGGCCAGACGGATCTGGTCCATGATCAGGGCTTCCAGCTTGTTGCGTTCGGCCGTATCCGTGGAGCGGATGTCCACATGCATCCGGGCTTCGTGGGCGATGGCGTTCACCGATGTGCCGCCGGACACCAGCCCCACGTTATAGGTGGTTTTGGGCGAGGCGACGGGATGCAGATCTGCGATGCGGGCGATGGCTCGGCCCAGGGCGTTGATGGGCGAGGCCAGGCCGAAGTCGCTCCAACTGTGCCCGCCCGGCCCGGTGACGATGATTTCCTGACGTTTGCAGGCCACAGCGCCGGGGATGATATCAAACATGTGACCGCCTTCCAGGGCCAGATAGGCATCCAGATCGGTCTGCGAGGCCATGAGCGCCCGTACGCCCCGCGCCTCGCCCGGGGCTTCCTCGCCCACGGTGCCGCCCATCATGAAGGTGCCGCAGGGCACCAGGCCCGCGTGACGTATGGCCCGGATGATCGAAAGCTGGGCGGCCAGGGCCGCGGTATCGTCCGCGATGCCGGGGCAGTGGAGCACGCCGTCTTTTTCCTGCACGGCGAGGGGGGTGTCGGCCGGAAATACCGTGTCCAAATGGGCCTCGGCCAGAATTTTGGGCCGCGCTCCCGCTCCGCGCACATAGCCGAAGGCGTTGCCCACCTCGTCGATAAAGCAATCTTCCAGACCATAGCGGGCCAGCTTGTCCCGGTACATGGGGGAGCGCACCTCGGGTTCGGTGTGAGGCGCGCCGTGCACCAGCACCATTTCCTTAAGTTCGGCGATGGTACGGTCGTGGTCGTCCTTCAGGTAGTCCAGGGCCGCCTGGATGCGGGTATCGGCCAACAGGGCCCGGATGGTGGACGGAACGGGATCGATGGGCATGGTTTTCTCCTTGCCGGGGTCGGACCTGCCCGGCCGGACACTCCGGCCGGGGGCCGGAATTCACGGCCTGGAGCCGAGTATAAGGCGACCGGGTTTCAGGCGTCAACAGTCGACAATCGACGTAAGGCGCGGAAGGAAAAATGCGCGCCGTGGAAATGCAGCGCAAAAACCTTATTTGTGCGGAGCGCCACAGTATTGGGGCGCCCCGCATGTTTGCGCAACAAAAATATTTATTAAAATAAACAAGTTCAATTCTGAAAATCGACACCATGTGGTTATGGCTGAATCTCGTGTTCGGCTCCCGTGCCGAGGCTGTCGATAACGGTGATGACGAGCCCCCGAATACTGTTTTCCGTAGTGCGATAAGGAGCGATGCGCATCGTATAGAAACGGCCGTTCATGCCGATGACCTCCCGATCTATGGGCACAAGGTTTTTCAATACGTTCTGCGCGTCACCGACGATATCCTCTTCCGGAAAGCTGTGTGCGAATATCTGGATGGGACGTCCCACATCCTGATTTACCAGTTGGAATTCTCTGCCGATATATTCCGTAAACTTGCGGATGTTCAGTCTGCTGTCCATAAAGAGAATGCCGATCATCGTCGAGGAAAGGAAGTTCGACAGGTCATTGGTCATCATGGTCAGCTCATCCAGCTTTTGCTGAAATTCCGAGTTTACGGTGTACAACTCCTCGTTGACGGACTGAAGTTCTTCATTCGAACTTTGGAGTTCCTCGTTCGCGGTCAGCAGTTCCTCGTTGGCCGCCTGCAGCTCTTCGTTGACGGTTTCAAGCTCTTCAATGGTCGTCCGGAGATCGTTCTGCGACACCTGGAGCTCGTGCTCCAAGTCGGTAATTCTCTGAGCCGCCGTTTTGTTGATGTCGTATTTTTCGGTAATGCCCTCCAATTGCACAGACTTGTGCTCCACGAACAGAATGGCCAGCAGGCCGGTATCGGCGTTAGAAAAGTCGGATATGGGCTGTACCGACAGGTCGATGAATTTACGGCCATCCGCGCAATCCACGGAGATGCCGGTGTAGGTGACGGCGCACTGTTCCGCGCGGCAACGGTTGATTGCGGTGGAGGAAACGAGGTTGATATCCTTATTGACCAGAGTGAAAAAATTGAAGGTGGCCTTGCCGGGGGCTATATTCAGGTAATCAGAATAATTGCCGAAGAAATGAATCACATTATTCTGTTCGTCCAGAATGACCGAAGCGGGCAGGAATCTTTCAAGAAATTGCGAGTAGACGCTTTCCAAGGCAAGGTTGTTTTCTTCCCGCTTGGCAAACCCCGGCAGACTGGGCATGCTTGCTTGAATATTGGGTATTTTGAAGGCGGGAGGAACAAGATCGTCTATTTTTCCGTCACTCTTATGCACGTATATTTTTTCCGTGATGGAAAGAGGAGTAAATACACTTGCATGCTCGCTGGCCGTCTCGCTCTTTCCGAGGAAGAGATAGCCGCCGCTTTTCAGTGCGGAATGAAAAATAGCAAATAGTCCTTTTTGCAGCACGGGCTGAAAATAAATTAAGACATTCCGGCAACTGATCATGTCCAACTTTCCAAAAGGAGGGTCGGAAAGCATGTTGTGCGGGGCAAAGATAATCATCTTTCTGATATCTTTCGATATCTGGTATTGATCATTCCTTTTTGAAAAATACTTGGCCAGCCTGTCGGAAGAAACGTCGTCCACAATGCTTTCCGGAAATATGCCCTTGCTTGCCGTCTCTATGGCTCCGGCATCCACATCTGTGGCGAAAATTTTGATGTCGCGCTTGAGATGCGTTTCCTCCAGCACTTCCTGAAACAGGATGGCAAGGGAATACGCCTCTTCTCCGGTTGAGCATCCGGCGCTCCATATCCTGATGGGCTCGGCATCGTTGCTTTGTTCAACGATGTTGTAAATGGCGCTGTGCTTGAGTTTTTCAAAAAATTCCGCGTCTCGGAAAAATTTGGTCACGCCGATGAGGATATCTTTAATAAGAAGGTTTACCTCATTCTGGTTTTCCTCCAAAATTTTTGAAAACGCGGCAGGCGTCGAACAGTGGGCGACAAGCATGCGCCGTTCGATGCGCCGTAGGACGGTATTGCGTTTGTAGTGGGTGAAATCTATCCCGCTCGCCTTTTTGAGAATCATATAAATATGGGCAAGGATATCCTCGTCAGGGAAGTCATGCGGACTTTCTTGCGGGATCGCAATCGCGGGATAATTGGCAAAACTCAGGATTTCCTCGGCCAGCTTGCCGGGGGGCAGAACAACATCCGCCAATCCTGTGCTGATGGCGCTGCGGGGCATACCGTCGAACTTGGCGCTTTTCGGGTCTTGCACAAGAACGAACCCGCCGTGCTCTTTGATGGATTTGATGCCGTTGGTTCCGTCCGACCCTGTTCCGGAAAAGATGACCGCCAGGGCGCATTCCTCTCGCTCTTCCGCCAGAGAGGCAAAAAAAATATCGATGGGATGATTGATGGAACCGTGAATGTAGTCGGTCAGGAAGAGCCTGCCCTTTTTCAGCCTCATATTTTTCTTGGGCGGAATAAGGTACACCGTATCCGGCTCGATTTCCATTTCGTTTTCCGCCTGTAATACCATCATGTTGGTATGTTTGCCCAAAATTTCAGCCATAAGGCTTTTGTAATCGGGGGAAAGATGTTGAACAATAATAAAGGTGAGTCCGGTATTTCCGGGCATACAGGAAAAAAACTGCTGAAGCGCTTCCAGCCCACCGGCCGAAGCGCCTATGCCGACGATCAAGGGAGGTGCAGACTGCTGTTCTGAAGCAGAAGCTTTGTTTATTGCAGTTGTCATAATGAGTCCTCCTCCTTTATGCGATTCGTTCCATATACTTTTCTTTAAATTCCTGTATCGGCATGGGCTGGTCATAATAGAACCCTTGTGCGTAGGTGCAGCCTTCTTCCAGCAGAGTGTCTACTTGGGCCTGCGTTTCCACCCCTTCCGCCACGCATTGAATGCCCTGATTGTTGCATATACGCACGATATCCCCCACAAGGGAGCGGCATATCGCGTTGTATGACAGTTCGCGAATCAGGCTTTGGTCGAGTTTGACCGTATCGAACCTGACGTTGGTAAATACGGAGAGATTGGCATACCGTGATCCGAAATCATCCAGGGCAAAGTGCAGACCGAAAGCCCGGAAATTGTCCATAATACGTTCAAACGTGCTTTTTTCGACATTGCCGGCTGTTTCAGTAATTTCCAGTTCCAGCCAATCCGGAGAAATGGAGGGATAGCGACTAAGTATGGCCAGCACGGAACCTGGAGCGGAAGAGCTTAAAAGCGTAAATCGGGAAAAATTGACGGAAATGGGAATGGGTTTCAAACCCTGCCGCCTCCAACCTTCCATAAAGGAAAGAGCTTGGTGCAGCATGAAAAAGTCCAACTCTTTGATCGTTCCCGCCTTTTCCATTGCTTCAATAAATCTTTTGGGAGAAACTATGCGCCCTTTATCATCAACCCCCCGGACAAGGGCTTCGGCGCTGAAAGCAAAACCGGTCCGCATGTTTACCTTCGGCTGGAGGTACATGACAAAGTGTTTTTGCCATTCCATATTGCTTGTATCCAACCGTGCGGTTTCAAAAGACGGGGGGTCCAGATCGCCGCATAGCATGATGGCTCGGGCCTCTTTTGCCAATTTTTCGCCGGAAAAAAGTCCTTCGGCCCAGGTATGGCCGAAACGTAGCGCCTTTGGATAGCGACGCTGAAGTATCGACTGCGTGCGTAGAATTCGAGCAAGAAAAACGTCTTGCGTTGTGTTGGGACAAAAGACGGTGAACTCGGCATTCCTGGTTCGAAAAATGAACGATTTTCCGAAAATTGATGTCAGAACTTCAGATACATGCAAAAGCGTTTTGGCGTATGCCGCGCTCCCTGCTCCGTCAGATCCGGGTGCAAATTGCGGTATATCCAGAGCCAGCACCCCCATGGAGCTATAGTTGTCCGAGGCCAGCAGATAAACCTTGTTCCTGTAAGAATGCAGATTTGAAAGGCCGGTAAGCGCATCCTGCAACGCCGCATCCTGCCCTTCCACAGAGATGGAATAACGCTTATGAAGGTGTACAATGTAGGGAAGCAAACGCTTGATCTGCGCCATGTCATCCACGCCTTTGGCGGGATTTTCCAGACAGAGAAAGCCCTTCGGGGTGCCGTCGGTTTCCGAATGCAACGGAAAAACGCCATAGTTCCAGTTTCTGCTCGCCGCATTCCCCCCAGACGTAGACGGCGTTTTTTTGTTTATGAAAGCCGGTTCCTGCTTTTCCAGGCAGCTCTTGAGCAGAGGCAGCCGTTCCAGCCGAGTGCCGGAAATAAATTGTTTTATGCTTGATTTTTCTTCGATGAACCACTCGTGGATGAGGATCACGCTTTGTTCGTTTTCCGTCAGCGCCAGCGTATACACACGATCCGCCCCGTAGTGACGGCCGATACGGCTCAATGTCATTGATAGGGCCGTATCCGTCGAGTTCGCCATAATCATGGCGTCAAGGCAATCAAGCACAATGTCCTCTTGTCTGTTCGGCGGACAAGGCTCCACTTTTTTCGCCAGGGATGTATCCAAAGCGTTGTGGCGATATTTTTTCAGACTTCTGTCTGTTTTTTTGCTGAAGAAAACCACGGAATCCTCCGGAGCGCTTTTCCATGTGTCGCAAATGGATTCAGCCTCCGAAAGCAAGCCTTCGTAATCAAAGTCATGCAGATTTTCACAGATGACGGCTGCGACAAAGCGCAACGAGTCCGCCATGATGGTATCGGACAAGGCATACCGGACAAACGCGAATGCCTCGTCAATTTTTTGCCTTGTTCGTATACGGGAAACGGCATTGGGTCGAAAAATTGTAATTTTATCTTCCCCCAATTCCCCGATAACGCAGTCGGAACCAAGCAAAAGAGAAAAGGCCATCACGATAAGGTGGCGTTTCTGCTGTTCCGTTTCCTTCTTGTCCGATAACGAGGCGCACCCCCCGACAATACGAACGAGCGCCAAGGTATGTAGGGAAGATTTCTCCGTTTTGACCGCATGTTCAGCCAGAGCTCTGGCGGTTTCCCTATCGTACAGGCCCGTCGCCGGAACATATCTGACGTTCTTCCACCCCTTTTCCCTGGCATGTCTGTGCTCCGTATTCTGAACGAATATAAAGGCACGGATGTGCCGGGTTTGAGGAATCATGGAGAGAACAGCCGTATAGGAGAACCAGCGGATATTGCCGCCATCATCGACACAACGGTACTCTTTTGTAAGCCATGTATGTCCCTTATTAAAGGCTGCAATTAGTTCCTCACGGCCGAATAATTGAAAGAAATTTTTTATGTCTTCTTTAAAGAAGAGCCTGCTTTTATTTTGCTCAAGCAGTTTTTGGTAGGAAACGCGCCTAAAACTTTTTGTAAGATTTCTTCCCTCTATCCAGGCAGACTCCACTTTGTCGATGGAAATATTTGCCTGCAAGTAAAGAAAAAGATTTGGGCGTAAGGCCTCCCACATACGCTCCTTTCCGAGCATGGTCTTTTGTGGGTCCATATCGGCAAGGGCTTCTACAATACCTATGACTTTAGCGGCGCGGTCGTCCTTGTCCGGCAGCATACGATAGAAAACAGAAAACCATCCGTAGTTTTTACTCATCTTGTGGCGTAGGGCAAAAGCGCCGCCGCCTGCGGCGTTCCCTCCAAGAAGTTCCTCGGCAAACTCTTTGAATTTGGCGACGGAAATCGGGTGCACCCAGCCTTTGGCAATAAGGGAATCAGGAAAATTTTCTATGCAAATGCCGGGATTGCGAAGATGCTGTCTGAAGTTGAAAAGCCGGAACGTTCTGGTCGGGATATTCACTTCCCATAAAAATTGGTTACGCTGACCAAAAACAAGCTTTAATTTTTCCCGATTTTCAAAAGAAAAGTTTTCGGTATTCTTGATTGCTGAAATATCAGAAGAAAGTGCGAGCATGGTGGGAGAGCCGCTGTCAAAAGTCGGAACGCGGACAGCTTTCACACGACACCAGCGCCAATCCTTTCCATTTGGAGTAAAGCGATACTCATACTCCAGAGATTTTCCGTTTTTTATGCCTTCTCTAAGCAGCTTTTCATATTCTTCCACATCATCGGGATGTATTTTGTCCAGTGCGGAGAGCGTGCATGGAAAGATGCCATGTCCGTCCTCAATATTCATCATTTTGCAAAAAGCGGGGCTGGCATAGCGCATTCGTATGGTATCGGAGACCTCAAGCAGACTTATCCCCTCATCCATATAGGCAAGCAAGGTGTGCAGATGAATGGGGAGCTGCACGATTTTTTTTTCGGTCTGTTTTGCCCTCTTTTGGATTTTTTCTCCATCGTCGATTTGGAAGCAGTTTTTGCCGCTGGCTTTTGCCTCATATAACGCCGAATCTGCACGGGCATACAATGTTTTAAAACTGACGGGTCCGGTTGCAATGTGAACGCCCACGCTGGCCGTTATACGCAACTCAGCCGGGGAACCGATGGAAAACTGCAGTAACTCGCAAATATTTTGTGCTTTTTCTCGAATAAGCTCTTTTGTTATTTTTCCGGACAGCAAAGCAAAAAATTCGTCGCCTCCCAATCTTCCAACAATATCTGTAACACGGAAACAATTTGATAGCATCCTTGCGGCTTGATGGATGACCTGGTCACCTGCTTGGTGGCCTAATGAATCATTAACCTGTTTAAAATTATCAAGATCAATAATAAATAAAGCACAAATATCATTTTTGGGCATTGTTTTTAAATAATTCTCAATATATAATGTTGCCGTTTCTCTATTAAGTAACCCGGATAAAAAGTCTCTGGACGCTCGTTCTGTAAGAATTTTAAGTTTTTGCCAATAATTTCTATTGAGTTTGGAAGATGTATTGTCATAGTTCATACTGCTGAATTCCTATGTATCCGGGGCGTACAAAGAATGCAGAGCGAAGACGAGGTGGCGGAAAAGTGTACAATTGCGCCA